>JANMTG010000196.1:0-4298 GCA_031390205.1 Gemmatimonadota bacterium | reverse complement strand
CGGTTACACCGCCGCGCAACGTCGCGCTCGCGCTCGCGGCTGTCGGCGCGCCACAGAGCTCGGAAAAGGAGGCCGGCCAGGCTGCGAAAAAGACCGCTGGCAAGGTCGGCGGACTCTTCGGTCGGATCCAGAAGGCGGCTGCGGGCGACTTGCGAGGCGCTGCCGCTGGATCAGGGGTCAATCCACAGGCGACGCAGAAACGCCTGCGTGCGGCGAAAGCCGCTCCACCCGCTGTTTATAAAGTCACGGTGCGCCACACTCTTGACGTGTTCGGTGAAAAGAAGAATTGACGGCCTGGTGTATACCGGCCGAACACGAGCTCACCCACGACGACGCCTTTACAGAGAGCCGTAAGTCGGTTAAGTTTCAAGGCTTACAGCGATTTCAGGAAAGCAAAAGCAAATCCAATGGCATTCGTAAAAGCACCCACCGTCCAGAAGTACCGCACCCACGAAAGCGATAGCGGCTCCAGCGAAGTCCAGGTCGCACTTCTCACCGAGCGCATCAACTATCTGACGGGACACTTCCGCACCCACGCGAAGGATCATCACAGCCGTCGCGGGCTGCTCAAGATGGTCGGCAGGCGCCGCCGCCTCCTCGACTACCTGAGGCGGACGAACCTCGAAAGCTATCGAAAGATCATCGCCGATCTTGGACTCCGCTACTAACACAGCTTCCTGAATCCACCGCGCGGGCGCACAACGCTTCCGCGCGGTTTGTGCTAATCAGAGACAACAAAAAAACTTATGCAACGCATCGAAAGAACATTCGCCGGCAGACGCCTCGTCATCGAGACAGGCCGCATGGCGAAGCAGGCAGCGGGCTCAGCGCTCGTTCAGTACGGCGAGACCATGGTTCTCGCGGCAGTCACGGTCAGTGACACCGAAAGCAACCTCCCGTTTTTCCCCCTCCTCGTAGAGTACAAAGACAAGGCCTACGCCGCGGGCAAGATCCCCGGCGGCTTCATCAAGCGCGAAGGCCGCCCCTCAGACCCAGAGATCCTCAAGGCGCGAATCATCGACAGATCGATCCGCCCGCTCTTTCCGGAAGGCTTCAAGAACGAAGTCCAGGTCTTCATCTACGTCATCTCCGCCGACCAGGAAAATGACGCCGACGTGATGGCGCTAGTCGCCGTGTCGTTCGCCCTGAACGCGTCGAAGATCCCGTTCATGGGACCGATCGCGGCGGTGCGCGTCGGCAGGGTCCAGGAGAAGTGGATTCTCAACCCGACGTTTCAGCAGCTTCCCTACAGCGACATGGACATCGTCCTCGCCGCCTCGAAGGATTCCATCATGATGGTGGAAGGCGGCGCGCTCGAAGCCTCCGAAGCGGACGTGCTCGAGGCGCTGACCGTCGGCCATCGCGGAATCAAGGAATTGATCGGGATTCAGGACGAGCTGTTGCTGGAGAGCCGCGCCGCGAAGATGCAATGGAAGAAAGTCGACGCCCCTGCGCAGCTAAAGGCTCGTGTGGACGAACTTGCAAAGGGTCGCATCTCCGAAGCAATCAACCAGAAGGACAAGCACACCCGCGTGCAGGCGGTCGAAGCGGTAAAGAAGGAAGCGATCGCCCAGCTCCTAACCGAATTCCCGGACAACTCGAAGGACCTCGGCAATCTCGTGGGCGACGTGGAATACCACACCCTCCGCTCACAGGTGCTGGACAGCACAAAGCGCGTGGATGGGCGAGGCACGAAGGAAGTGCGCGAGATCACAATCGATGCCCCCGTGCTGCCGCGCGCGCACGGCTCCGCGCTCTTTACGCGCGGACAGACCCAGGCGTTGGTCGCGGTGACTCTTGGCACCGCCAACGATGTCCAGCGCCTCGACAGCATTGACGACGCGGGCGAGACCACCAAGTCGTTCATGCTCCACTACAACTTCCCGCCGTTCTCCACTGGCGAAGTGAGACCGATGCGTGGCACCAGCCGCCGCGAGATCGGACACGGGAATCTCGCCGAGCGCGCGCTTCAGGCAGTGCTCCCGGCATTCGAGGAATTCCCATATACGATTCGCATCGTCTCCGACATTCTCGAGTCGAACGGCTCGTCGTCGATGGCTTCGGTCTGCGGCGGCTCGCTCGCGCTGTTCGACGCCGGCGTGCCGCTTCGCTCGGCCGTCGCCGGCGTGGCGATGGGGCTGATCAAGGAAGGGCAGAAGTACGCGATCCTGACCGACATCCTTGGCACCGAAGACAACCTGGGCGACATGGACTTCAAGGTGGCGGGGACCGAGACCGGAATCACGTCGATCCAGATGGACATCAAGATCGAGGGCCTGGACCTTCAGATCGTGAAGGAAGCCCTGGCGCAGGCGCGCGAAGGCCGGCTCCACATCCTCGGCGAGATGAAAAAAGCGTTGTCCGAGCCGAGGGCGGATCTGTCGCCATACGCTCCGCGCATCGTCACGGTCAACATCAGTCCCGAGAAGATCGGCGACCTCATCGGCCCGAAGGGCAAGACGATTCGTGGCATTCAGGAGGAGACGGGAGCCGAGATCACGGTGGACGACACCGGCCTGGTCACGATCGCCGCGGTAGGTGGCGAGGCGATGGAGAGAGCGCGCCAGATGATTCAGGCGCTGACGGCGGAGCCTGTGATCGGCGAAACGTACGAAGGATCCGTGAAGAGCACGACGGCGTTCGGCGCATTCGTCGAGATCATGCCCGGCACGGAAGGCCTCGTTCATATTTCCGAGCTCAAGCACGGGCGTACCGAGAAGACGGAAGACGTCGTGAAGAAGGGCGACCGTGTGAAAGTGAAGCTCCTCGAGCGCGACGAGCGCGGGCGCCTTCGCCTCTCGATGAAGGCGCTCGTACCCAAGCCCGAGGGCGAATCTCCACCTTCGGAGGGCGGCGCCTTCGCCACCGTCGGCGCGCGGGGAGAGGGAGAGGGAGAGGAGTCAGGGAGTGGCGCCGCGGGTGTAGAGAGATCATCGTCCGATCGTGGCGACAGGCCCCGGCGTCCGCGCAGTGGGTCATCGCGTGGCGGCGGAGGCGGGGGACGCGCGCGGTAGTGAGTCTCGCCGCGCCGTGCGCTGAATCTGACCTCCGCCGCACCGTTCTCCCGAACGGCCTGACCGTACTCTCGGAATCAATGCCGGGAGTACGGTCGGTCGCTTTGGGGGCCTGGGTCCGGACGGCGTCGCTGCACGAGAGCCCGGAAAAGATGGGGGTCTCGCACCTCCTCGAGCACATGGTTTTCAAGGGAACCCCGACGCGGAGCGCCAGGGAAATTGCGCTCGCGCTCGAGATACTGGGCGGCTCGCTCGACGCGTACACCGCGCGCGAGCACACGTCGTATCAGGCGCGGGTGCTGGACGAGCACCTGGCCCAGGCGGCCGAGGTGCTGGTCGATCTGATCTTCCGTCCGAACCTGCGCCCCGGCGACCTCGCGCTCGAGCGGAAGGTGGTTCTGGAAGAGATCAATACGGTTGACGACACCCCGGACGATCTCGTTTTCGAGTTGCACAACGCGCAGCTGTGGGGAAGCCATCCGTATGGCTATTCCATCCTCGGGACGCGGGAAACGGTCGGCGGGTTGAGTGTTGGAGATCTGCGGGCGCTCCACTCACGCGCCTATCACCCCGACCAGATCGTCGTGGCCGCGGCCGGAAACGTGGAGCACGATGCCCTCACCGGCGTTCTCGAAGCGACCGGCTGGGCCGACATTCCCCGCGGTGGATTGCCGGCACCCGGATCTCCGGCTCCAATCGTGCAAGCGCCAACAGCCGTGCACGTCGAGCGAGACACCACGCAGACCCATATCGTGATCGGCAGTCCGGCTTTCGCCCACCGGGATCCGCGCCGGTACGCGATGAGCATGATCGGAATGCTCCTGGGGGGCGGCATGAGCTCGCGACTGTTCCAGCGTATCCGGGAAGAGCTTGGGCTGGCTTATTCCGTTTATGCGTTTCAGTCGTTCCACGAGGACGCTGGAATGCACGGAGTTTACGTCGGGACTGCTCCCGACACCGCCAGAGCGGCGGTAGACGCGATCAACGACGAGTTGGAGAAGCTCTCGGCGCAAGGCCTCAGCGAAGTTGATAGCTTCTTCGAGACCATGCGCGAAAAGCTGCATTGGGGAGGGCTGCCCGAGCGGGACGAACGAGCCAAATGCTGACTGAACTGCGCATCAGGAATTTTGCCATCATCGAGTCGCTCACGCTGCCGCTGGCGCGTGGATTCAACGTGCTCTCCGGCGAGACGGGCGCTGGAAAGTCGATCATCGTCGGCGCGCTCGGCCTGCTACTCGGGGAACGGGCGAGCGCCGACCTCATTCGCACCGGCGCCGACCGGGC
>JANMTG010000190.1:0-3811 GCA_031390205.1 Gemmatimonadota bacterium | reverse complement strand
ACCCGCGTGAAGGGCGACGAACGGTTGATACTCAAGCTCCGAGCTGGAGTTGAGTGCATACCTTAAGAAAGCGGCCGAATTCATTTTCGCGCGGGCAAAGCCCACAGCCTGAAAGCTGATCGCCCCCGGCAGGTAGTCTTCAGTTTATGAGGTTCATCAGTCAGTGAGGTTCATCGACTCCCCCATTCGCTTCGCTCGACAACGGAAAGTCAGATCAGGAGGGATCATCGCCTACTGCCGTTGACGAATTCGTGAACAGGCAGGCACCTTGGAAGCTGGCGAAGGACTGGCCGGTGGAGCGACGCGGTACGTTGTTCCCTCGCACGGACGCCAGCACGCCCGCTTAAAGCCACCGAGGATCACGTGGTGGCCGAGCAGGTTTAACGGCTTTAGATTGTCCCCATGAGCAACCCCGTATCGCGAGGCGGGCGTCGGCAATGTCGAGCGAGCGCGCTCCCCGTGATCGCCCTTCTCCTCTCCGTTGCCTGCGCGCGCCCCATCCCCCCACCCGACCCCCAGTTCGCCTCGGAGTGGATGCGCAACCTTCATCCGGCGTTTCATTGACTCCACCTGGACGCCGGCGATCGTCACGCCGCCGTTCCCCGAATACCCGTCGGCACATTCGGGCCAGTCCGCGTCGGCGGGCGCGGTGACACGGAATCGGACGGCCGCTCTCGCTTTACTCGCCGCGGCCTGCACGGGCCCGGCCGACGCCAACTGGCATGACGAGCAAGGTTACCGATGGCGGGACCTAGACATCCCGGGGCGCGGCAAACCCGGCTTCACTCTGCTCGAGCCTTCGCGCACCGGGATCAAGTTCGTCAACGCGGTCAGTGACTCGCTGCTCGTCGAAAACCGGATCCTCGCGCAGGGCGGCGGCGCATGTCTCGGGGACGTGGACGGCGACGGATTGCCGGACCTGTTCCTCGCTCGAACCCGGGGCACGAGCGTGCTGTATCGCAACCTCGGAAATTGGCGCTTCGAGGATGTTAGCGCGCGGGCAGGCATCGCCACCGCCGACCGGCACACCACGGGTTGCGCATTCGCCGATGTGGACGGTGACGGGGATCTCGACTTGCTCGTCGTCGCCCTCGGCGGGCCGAACGTGCTGTTTCGCAACGACGGCAAGGGACGGTTCACCGAAGAAGATGCGGGCCTAAAGTCATCCGCGGGGAGTGCGACCCTCGCGGTTGCCGACGTCGACGGCGATGGTCATCTCGACCTGTACGTCGCCAACTACAAGGCTTCCACCACGCTCGACCGGCTCTCGCCGCAGGAGCGCTCCTTCAATCGAGTCACGCGCCAGTTGGGTAAGCACAAGTTCGAGGTGCGCGAACCGTATCGAGGTGACTACCGGCTCGCTGATCGGGCGGACCTCGGAGGCGTCAGCCTCGAGCAACGCGCGGATCCCGACTTCTTCTACCGGAACGACGGTACCGGCCGGTTCATCCGCGAGCCGATCGCGGGTAATCGCCGCTTCGTAAACGAACAGGGTAAGCCGCTGGAACATGAGCCGGAAGACTTCGGCCTTGCGGCCATGTTCGTGGACGTGAATGGCGACGGCGCGCCCGACCTTTATGTGGCTAACGACTTCGAGGATCCCGACCAGCTGTGGCTCAACGACGGTCGCGGGCACTTCCGCCTGGCGCCATGGCACGCTGTGCGCTCCACCAGCAATTCGACGATGTCTGTGGCGGCGGGCGATATTGACAGGGACGGCCGGCCCGACCTCCTCCAGGTGGACATGCTCAGTCGGGACACGAGACGGCTCAAAACCCAGATCGCGACTCACAGGGATCCGGCCAGCCGACGCGGACAGGGAGAGAGCCACGTGCAGATGCAGCGCAATACGCTGCAGTTGAACCGCGGAGATGGCACTTTCGCCGAGATCGCGCGGCTCGCCGGCGTTGGGGCCTCGGGGTGGTCGTGGTCAAGCGTGTTCCTCGACGTCGACCTCGACGGATGGGAGGACATCCTGATCAGCACCGGGCATCCGTGGGATGTGATGGACGGCGACACGCACTATCGCCTTCGCAACCAGTTCCATCAGATTGACTGGCGGCGCATGCTCTTCGAGTTTCCACCGCTGCCGGCGCCGAACGTTGCGTTCCGCAACCGTGGCGACCTCACCTTCGAGGACGTGAGCACGAAGTGGAGGTTCGACATCGGAGAAGACATTTCGCATGGGATGGCGCTCTCCGACCTGGATGGCGACGGCGATCTGGACGTGGTCATCAACCGGTTCAGAAAGCCGGCCGCCGTGTTGCGGAACAATGCTCCTGCACCACGCGTCGCAGTTCGGCTGCGTGGCGTAGCGCCGAACACATTTGGGATCGGGAGCCGTATCCGGGTGCTCGCCGGCGGGGTGCCGCTGCAACAGCGCGAAGTCATCTCAGGCGGGCTGTACCTCTCCAGCTCGGATGCGCTGCTCACCTTCGCCACGGGGGAGGCGAAGGAGGTGACCATAGAAGTCGACTGGCGCGACGGCCGCCGGACGGTGATCCGGGGCGCACATCCCTCGAAGCTCTACGAGATAGATCAGCGGTCTGCACAGCCTGCCGCGAACCAATCGCCGAGCGCGGGTCCGACGCTGTTTCAGGACGTCTCCGATCAGCTCGGCGGACACCGGCACATCGAGCCCTACTTCGACGACTACGCGCGACAGATACTTCTCCCCAATGCATTCAGCCAGCTCGGACCCGGCATCGCCTGGGCCGACGTCGATGGCGATGGCGATGAAGACCTCGTCGTCGGAGCCGGCAACACCGGAAGACTGGCTTGGTTCCGCAACGACGGCGGTCGGCTGAGGGCCGCCCCGGTGCGCGTCCCGGCGGCTTACGGCGACATTACCACGATCCTCGGCTGGCCGGATGGCCGAGGAGGGCACGCCATTCTCGCCGGAATCTCGAACTATGAGATGCCAACGACGGACCAGGCGCTGGTCGTGCCCAGTGTAGTGGGCTATTCGATGCTTAGTGGAGCGGTCACGCCGCTGGTGCCAGGCGACACCGCGAGTGTGGGTCCAATCGCAGTGGCGGATTACACCGGCGACGGTAACCTGGATGTGTTCGTCGGCGGCCGGATCCTGCCGGGTGGTTACCCTCTTTCGCCATCATCTCGGCTGTACAGGAACACCGGCAGAGGGCTTGTAGCCGATACGGTGAACACGCGCCTCTTCGCCGGCATGGGGATGGTATCCGCGGCGCTGTTCAGCGACATCGACGGCGATGGGTGGCAGGATCTTATCGTAGCTATAGAGTGGGGAACCATTCGTGTCTTTCTGAACGAGAAAGGTCGCTTGCGGCCGGCGCCCGCTACGCCGGGGCTGTCGGGGTTGTACAGCCGGTGGAACGGGATCGCGACGGGCGATCTGGACGGCGATGGCCGGCTCGACATAGTCGCCACCAGCTGGGGTCGGAACAGCGACTATCGCGCGAGCGAGACTCGGCCGCTGTTCCTGTATTTCGGCTTCTTCGGTCAAGGTGGCAACCTAAGCACCCTGTTAGCCCAGGAGGATCCCCGGATCGGCGGCGTGGCCCCGCTTAGCTCCTATCCGCGCATGGGGTTGGGGATGCGGGGGATGACGGGGCGAATCCGCACCTTCGGGGCGTACGCAGATGCCACCATTGACGATGTTCTCGGGCCGTTCGCGCGCGACGCCGTCAGGCTCGGCGTCACGACCATGGATCACATGATGTTCCTCAACCGCGGGGATCGATTCGAAGCACGACCGCTTCCCCTCGAGGCGCAAATGGCGCCCGCTTTTTATGCGGGTATCGCCGACTTCGTTGGCGACGGGAAGGAGGATTTG
>JANMTG010000160.1:0-6295 GCA_031390205.1 Gemmatimonadota bacterium | reverse complement strand
CGCTTGCCGCGCCCGCAAGCGGGCACCCGGGAGCCCAGAACGCGACCGCCCGCTCCGCGGGGAGGTCGCTGGTCCCCGAGACACATGGCATCAAGTCACAGCCCCGCGCGTCGCTCTCGCGCGCACGGGCCGCGACGCCGCGACCGACAGATCCGTGTGGGAGGCGGAGGGTGTCCTCGCAGGCCGCGTCCGGCGTAGCGAGAGACTCGCGCCTCTCCACCCGCGCGACTCGCTCTCCTCCGCATCAGCGCGAGGCTCGATGCGTGTAAGCCGGTTAGCGGCCGAAGAGGACACCCACCGCCGACCCAATACGAGATGCCATTCGCAGCGCGCGCGTTACGAGCCGCGAGACGATCATCCGCGCGTATATTTCCCCCATGAACGCGTCAGAAATCCGTCAAAAGTTCGTTCAGTATTTCGAGCGCAACGGCCACACCGTCCTCCCCAGCTCGCCGGTCGTGCCCGCCGACGACCCGACCATCATGTTCACCAACGCGGGCATGGTGCAGTTCAAGAAGGTGTTCCTCGGCCAGGAGGCACCACCGAGGGGCGGCCGGCGCGCCACGACGGTCCAGAAATGCGTCCGGGCGGGCGGCAAGCACAACGATCTCGAGCAGGTCGGCCACACCGCGCGCCACCACACGTTCTTCGAGATGCTCGGCAATTTCTCCTTCGGCGACTACTTCAAGCGCGATGCGATCCGCTTCGCCTGGGAGTTCGTCACCAAAGAGCTCAAGCTCGATCCGAAGCACATTCGCGTCACCGTGTTCGAGGAGGACGACGAGGCAAGAGCTCTCTGGAAAGAAGTGGCAGGATTGCCTGACTCTCGTATCTACGGATTGGGCGCGCACGACAACTTCTGGCAGATGGCCGACACCGGACCGTGCGGGCCGTGCAGCGAGATCTTCATTGATCTCGCTCACGTCGCCAGGGACTGGAGTGCGCCCAAAGGAGTTAAGGGCGAATGGACCGAGAAAAACCGCAAGGAATTTTCGAAAGATGCATTCGTCGAGGGCGCTGAAGCGGGACGGTTCCTCGAGTTCTGGAACCTGGTTTTCATGCAGTACGATCGGCAGGCCGACGGCAGGCTGGTGCCGCTCCCCAAACCTTCGGTGGATACCGGCGCTGGACTCGAGCGGATTGCCGCGATCATGCAGGGCGAGACTAACAACTTCAACACGGATCTGTTCATCCCGCTCATAACGGCGGCTGAGAACGCTACGGGTTTTTCAGACCGGGCCGATCGGCCGAAGAAAAAGCCAGGTCGTGCAGCATTAGGCGGCAAGAGCTTCGTTCGAAGCGACGACCCGGTCCCGTTTCGTGTCATCGCCGACCACAGCCGCG
Source organism: Gemmatimonadota bacterium (assembly GCA_031390205.1). Taxonomy (GTDB): domain Bacteria; phylum Gemmatimonadota; class Gemmatimonadetes; order Gemmatimonadales; family Gemmatimonadaceae; genus UBA4720. Next base: position 4,951 of record JANMTG010000160.1, on the reverse strand, counting down.
CGGTTGCCTTCCTGCTCGCGGATGGAGTTTTTCCATCCAACGAAGGACGGGGTTATGTGCTGCGCAGGATCCTCCGCCGCGCTGTGCGACACGCCTGGCTGCTCGGCCGCCGCGAGCCAACGCTCGTCGATGTCGTTCGCGTCGTCATCCAGGAGATGGGCGATGTCTATCCCGAGCTGAAACAGCGCGCCAAACACATCGAGGACACCACGCGCGCGGAGGAAGAGCGTTTCCTCTCCACTATCGAGGGCGGGATGCGCCGCTTCGACGAGCTTGCGCCTCCGACCACCACGCAGGGATCAACTGCGATTCGCGGCACCATTGCCGGCGAGGATGCCTTCAAGCTGTACGACACTTTCGGATTTCCCATAGATCTCACCGAGCTGATGGCGCGCGAGCGCGGCTACTCGGTGGATATCGCGGGGTTCGAGGTCGCCCTGCAGGCGCAGCGCACGCAATCACAGGATGAACGGCGATCGAAAAAAATCGGAGCAGGCCCGGACGTGCTCACTGGCGGCTGGGTCACGAACGGTGCGGAGAAGGGGGATGCCGGTGCCGGGTCCACGGCATCATTCGTCCAGGACGAACCGGGCGACGATACTCAGAAATTCTCCGGATACGATTCCCTCGACGTCGACACCAAAGTGGTCGCCAAGCGTGAGCTCCCCGATGGGCGTGTTGCGGTCATCTTACGTGAGACGCCTTTTTACGCCGAATCCGGTGGGCAAATCTCCGACACCGGAGAGATCCGCGGAGAAGGATGGAGTGTCGATGTCGACGAGGTTCGCAAGGTAGACGGGCGGATCGCCGCGCTCGGCAGAGCGAGCGGCGAAGTGAAGCTGGGACGGGCTCATGCCACCGTTCCGCGGGACCGGCGTCGTGACACCGAGCGAAATCACACCGCCACCCACCTCCTCCACGCCGCGCTCCGTCAGATCCTTGGCGACCACGTGCACCAGGCGGGCTCGCTGGTCGCGCCCGACCGTCTGCGCTTCGACTTCACTCATCACGGTCCGCTCACGCCGCAGCAGGTGACCGAGGTCGAGACACAGGTCAACCGCGGCATTCTTGAGAGCGTGCCGCTCGAGCTCGAACAGAAATCATACGCCGACGCGGTCGCAGGAGGAGCGACGGCACTCTTCGGCGAGAAATACGGTGACGTCGTGCGGGTTGTGAAAATTCCCGGCCTGTCGGTGGAGCTGTGCGGAGGAACCCATGTGCGGAACACGGCGGAGATCGCGCTGTTCAAAATCACCAGCGAGACTGGCGTCGCCGCGGGCGTGCGCCGCATCGAAGCGGTGACCGGACGCGGCGCGCTCGACCTGTTCCGGCAGCGCGAGCGGGAGCTGCAGGAGATCGAAGGAATAGTTCGCGCTCCCGCTGGCGGGGCGGTGAAGCGCGTCAGGTCGGTGGTCGAAGACCGGCACGCGCTGGCGAAGCGCCTTCAGGACGCGCTGCGCGGGGGGGCCGGCGCGAAAGGCGGCGGCCCGATCAAGTCACTCGTCGATGCCGGCGAAATCGTCGATGGCGTTCGCGTCGTCGCCGCGAGCGTGAGCGCCCCCGACCTGCCATCGCTCCAGGCGATGGGTGACGCCCTTCGGGAGCAGATGGAGAGCGGCGTCGGCGTGCTCGCCGCGTCTTTCGACAACGGCAAGCACACCATTCTCACCGTGGTGAGCGACGATCTACGCGATCGTGGAATACGCGCCGACACCATTCTCCGGGAGCTGGCCGCGGCCGCTGGCGGGAAGGGCGGGGGCAAGCCGCACATGGCGCAGGCCGGCATCCCTGACGCGGCGAGAATGGCGTCGGTGGTGGCCGATGCGCCGGCGATGATTCGCAAGCATCTCGCCGCGACTGCATGACCGATTCCGACTGGCTAAGCCGGCGCACGCCGTCTCCACCGGAGGACCTGGCCTCGGCTATTCGCGCCGCGCTGAAGACGAAAATTGACGGCGATCAGAATCCGAGCCCAACGGAGCTCCTCGAGGCGGCGCAGAAACTCCTCGAAAAAGTTCTGAAGAACGAGTGCGCGCAACGCGAATCAGCGCTGGATCTGCTCACGGCGGATGCGCTGGTGACTTATGCGTTGGAGATTGCCGGCGAACAGATCAACGGGCTGAGGGAGTTCCCGGAGCTGGCGATGGCACGGTTGGGGAGTCAGGGTAAAGGGCGCTCGGGGTTCTCCTCGTGACGGCCCGCCTCGAGCCTCCCGAAACTGTCAAGCGCATCGCCGAGCGTCTCGAAGATGCAGGCTACGAGACCTGGTGCGTGGGCGGCGCGGTGCGCGACGCATTGCTCGGACACGCCCATCTGGACTGGGACCTCGCCACCGCGGCGACCCCCGCGCAAGTGCAGAAGTTGTTCAAGCGGACCGTACCGGTAGGCATCGAGTTCGGCACTGTCGGCGTTTTCGATACCGACAACGTGCTGCACGAGGTCACGACCTTTCGGCGCGACGTGCGCAGCGATGGCCGGCACGCGGTGGTCGAATTTGGCGCCTCGCTCGACGAGGACCTGGCGCGGCGCGATTACACCATCAACGCGATGGCGTATTCTCCCCGGCGCAACGAGTTGCGGGACCCGTTTGGTGGCCAGCGGGACATGGGGAAGAAGATTCTTCGGGCGGTCGGAGATCCGGTCGACCGGATGCGGGAGGACAGGCTCCGCGCGTTGCGCGCGATGAGATTCGCGGCTCGCTTTGGATTTCAGGTCGAGGCGAAGACGTGGGACGCCATAGTCGAGAGCGCTCCGCATCTCGGCACGCTGTCCGCCGAGCGTGTGAAGCAGGAGATAGAGAAAACGATGGACCAGGTGCCGCTGCCGAGTCGTGCTTTCGCGATGTGGAGCAAGAGCGGCGCGTTCGACACGCTCATCCCGTCGCTCGCCACTGTAACGGATCGGCAGCTAGCGGCGCTCGACCACCTCCGCCGTCCGATCGTTCCCGGGCGCCCGCACCGCAAGTCAACGCGGATTGCCGCGCTTTTCTCGTCGGCCCCGCCCGTGAGCGTCCGCTCCACCCTCAAGGCACTTCGCTTTTCCAACGCGGAAAGCGAGTGGATCGGCTCGCTCATTGACCGCTGGGATCGGTTGAGAGGGGAGATGACGGACGCAATGAACGCGTACAAGGCGCCTACCGATGCGATTCTCCGACGGTGGGCTGCGGAGGCCGGGCGCACGCGATTTGCGCCTCTATTGCGGCTGGCCGATGCATTCTGGTGGGTTTCGCGAGAGGCGGGTGAGCCTGCCCCGTCAAAGGCCAGGGTCGCGGCGGTTTACAGGCGCGCGCTGCGCATCGCTTACAACGATCCGATAGAGGTCGCTGACCTCGCCATAGATGGCAACGATTTACGCGAGGTGGGCGTTACCGGCCCGGCCGCCGGCGCGACATTACGAAAGCTCCTCCAAGTGGTTATAAATCAACCCGGGAAGAACACGCGGGACGAGCTCCTCGCGATCGTAAAATCCGGATCTTCAACTTATTAGCGACGAGACAATGCTTTTTCGCAGCAAACGGCCAGACACGACGGTGTGGAAGCGGTTCCGGTCAGGTCACGACGGTTTCACCTTCACCCGTACCGGCGATATCTACGAGGCAAAAGTGGTGGCCAACGCCGAGCGCGTGGTGGATCTTTTTTTCACGCTCAGCGAGCTGATGGCTCCGGCGGTTGACATCTACATGCGGGACATGAGGTCTCAGGCCACCTGGTCCGGTGAGACGGTCGCGCTGCCCGACATCCGCGACGCCGTGGCCCGGCTCAAGGTTCCACTGTCGACGTACGGAGGAGTGGAGGTCACGCTCTACACGCCCGACGATCAGATGACCCTCACTCCGCAGCTCGAGCTGTTCATCTACTCGCGGTCCGACCGGTGGGTGTACCTGCTCACGAGCATGAACCTCGAGGAGCGGTCGTCCATCGAGGAGAGGCTGTGGGGAATGGCGTCGTGGGAGCGGGCGCCGGCGCCGGCGCTCAGTGACGCGGTGGCGGCGGCGGCCGAGAGACTATCCATCAAGAGTGCGTAGGGTGCGTCGGGTAAGGCAAAGCAACGGAAAACGGAAAAGCTGCCTGCTACTCGCTTCCAGCTACCGGCTGCCGGCTCACTACAACAACGCGCGCACCACATCTTCGGGAACGTCTCTTGACCTGAGGAGAAGGGCGCGGTGCCACGAACCGTCCGTGGGACTTCGGCCGGCAGCCGGGAGCTGGCCGCGAGTAGCAGGTAGCGTTGCAGTTCTCCGTTGTAGTTCCCCCTCGAAGTGATGGACCCCGCCCTCGTCTACACCGCGGTAGCAGCCAGCGCCAACGTAATCTGCGCCGCCGCCGTTGTCTCCCGCTCGCGCTGGAGCGTTCGCGCGCTGGAGACCATGGTCGCGCTGTCGGCCGGGTTCATGGTCTCCGTGGCGCTCCTCGACCTCGCCCCGCAGGCGATTGCGATTCACGGGGCGAGGGCCCCGCTGGTCATCCTCATCGGATATCTGCTGGTCCACCTCACCCAGCACACCCTTGCCGCGCACTTCCACTTCGGTGAGGAGGTGCACACCGTCACCAAGGCAGTCGGCTTCTCGGCGCTTGCCGGACTGATGCTGCACACTTTTGTCGACGGCGTGGCGATCGCCAGCGGCTTCGGCGTGAGCGACTCGCTCGGGTTTCTCGTGTTCGTGGCGATATTGCTTCACAAGCTGCCCGAGGGCCTCGCCATTTCCAGCCTGTTCATTGCCGCCGGTCAGAGCCGACGCCGGGCGTTGGCGGCCGGAGGGGCGCTCGCAGTATCGAGCATCCTCGGCGCGTTCCTCACCCAGCATGTCCCTTTGCTTGGCAGGTACGGGCTGCCGCTCGCCGCGGGGGTGACGCTGTATGTCGGGGCGTCCAATCTCGTGCCCGAGTTTCAAGGGAAGACCGGGTGGAGGCTGCCGGTCAGTTTTTTTGTGGGGTGTGGTATCTACTACGTG
>JANMTG010000152.1:0-2153 GCA_031390205.1 Gemmatimonadota bacterium | reverse complement strand
AGTCAAAGCGCGTCACTTACGATCTCGCCCGCCAGATGCCGGGGGCGACTGAAGTGTCCACCTCCGCGTTCGGCGACCAGGTCATTGTCGGGATGAAGAGCTAGCCGTGCTCAGCGTCAGCATCAACGCCGTCAATCCGGTGGAGGTCGGGACAGCGCTCCTGGTCGTGGCCCTTCCGGAGAATCCAACTCTCGCCGGGATTGCGGCGCTCGACACTGCGGCTCACGGAGCGCTCACACGCACCATTGAGATGAAGGATTTTCGCGGAAGCCGTGACGAGACGCTTCACCTCACCGGGTTCGCGAAAGGACCGCGTCGGCTGCTGCTGGTCGGCATGGGTCCGGTTACCGACCGGCGCGCCGCTTTCAAGCGGGCCGCCACGCTCGCCGCGCGGAACGCGCATCGCTTGGGCGTCGGCGAGATGGTGTGGTACTCGGGCCAGATCACGCCGGAAGAAACGGAGGCAATCACAGTCGGCCTGATGGCAGGAGCGTGGGAATACGCGGACCTCAAGTCGCAGCTTCCCGAAGCGGAGAGGAAGAAGCCGCTCGAGCAGGCGACGATTCTTACCAGCAATACCGACGACAGTCGCCGCGGACTGGCCGCCGGCAAGGCGATTGGCGACGGACAGAGCCTCGCGCGACGCCTCGGGATGATGCCGGGAAATCTCTGCACTCCCGAATTTCTCGCGCAGACCGCGGCGGACATCGCGCGGCGGCATGGGATGGGAATCACGGTGCTCGGCCGGCGCGAGATGGAAGCCGAAAAGTTGGGATCCTTTTTGGCGGTTGCTCAAGGTACGCCGCAGGACCCCAAGCTGATCGTACTCGAATACAAGGGTGGCAAGCCGGCGAGCAAGCCGATCGCGCTCGTCGGCAAGGGACTCTGCTTCGACAGCGGCGGAATCTCGATCAAGCCCGCGCAGAGCATGGAATACATGAAGTTTGACATGTGTGGAGCGGCCGGAGTGCTGGGAGCGTTCGAGGCGATCGGGCAGATGAAGCCGGAGGTGAATGTCGTGGGCATCATCGGAGCGACCACCAACATGCCCTCCGGAACGGCGATGAATCCTGGTGACGTCGTCCGCAGCCACATCGGAAAGTCGATCGAGATCATCAACACGGATGCGGAAGGCCGGCTCGTGCTCGCGGACCTGCTCTCGTACGTGAGGCGCTACGACCCCGCGGTGGTGATCGACGCCGCGACGCTCACCGGGGCCTGCGTTATCGCGCTGGGACACAGCGCTACCGGCGTGTTCTCGAATGACGATGCGCTCATCGCGGAAGTGCTCGCCGCGGGGAAGCGCGCGGGCGAGCCGGGCTGGCCACTCCCGATGTGGGACGATTACAAGGAACTGATCAAATCCGATGTGGCGGATGTGAAGAATTCCGGCGGGAGACCGGCGGGCGCGGTGACGGCGGCGCTCTTTCTCAAGGAATTCGTCGAAGGGTTTCCGTGGGTTCACCTCGACATCGCCGGCACTGCGTACTCCGAAACCGACCTCGTGACGATTCCCAAGGGACCCACCGGAGTACCGACGGGTACCTTCATCGAGTTCGTTCGCGGGAGAGTGCGCTGAAGATTCCTGCCGGCCGCCGGTCGAGCCCCGCGCGCCTCGGCTTGTTAGCCGGGGCGCTTTTGTTCGTGGCTGCTTCGCGCCTGTCGGGCCAGGTCGTTCCCGCCGACGTCAGCGCGACGCCTCTCCCTGTCAAGCCGCCGGCCGACTCGGCCGCGGCTGACACCACGCGAGCAAAAGCTGATTCGATCAAGGCGCCGGTGGGCCGGTTTGCCGACCCGATCCTTTACGAGATCGGTCCGCAGTACCAGTGGAATCGGCGCGAGCTTTTCGCGTCAGGAGCTCTGACAGTCGCCGATTTGCTGGATCGCGTTCCCCAGCTGACGACCTTCCGCTCCGGCTGGCTCGCCACTCCGCAAGTGGCCGCGTTCAACGGGGATTTTCAGCGGGTTCGCATCTTCTACGACGGTATCGAGATCGACAATCTCGACCCTGCCAACGGCGGGATACTGGACTTGTCGACGGTGCAGCTGTGGACGCTGGAGCAGGTGAGCGTCGAACGATCCGCCAGTGAGGCGCGGGTGTATCTCCGCAGTTGGCGGGTCGAAAACACCACACCGTACACCCGGGTGGATGT
>JANMTG010000113.1:0-13956 GCA_031390205.1 Gemmatimonadota bacterium | reverse complement strand
GGTGCGCAGCGGGCTAAGGGCGCGGGCAGAGCGCCTCTCCCGCCTTGGCACTCCATCCATGATTCGCCGCCTCGCGCCGTCGCTCATGTCACACCGCACGTGGACGCGTGTGCTTCGCGCGACGCTTGCAAGCCTGTTGCTCGCGATAGCGTTCGCCGGGCCGCGCTGGGGTGTCGAGCAGACGGTGGTGAAACAGGAGGGCATTGACGTGGTGCTTGCGCTCGATGCGTCGACGTCAATGCTTGCCGAGGACGAGCGACCCAGCCGCCTCGCCTCGATGAAGCAGGAAATCAACCGGCTTCGTGATGTGTCTCCCGGTGATCGGTTTGCCCTGCTCGCGTTCGCGGGCCGGAGCTACATCCTGACGCCGTTGACGGTCGACAACAGCGCGCTCGATCTTTTCCTCACCAACTTCGACCCCAGCATCGTCGGGCAGGGAGGGAGCTCGCTCGGCAGCGCACTCCGGCAGGCGACCAATCTGCTCGCGCTCGGCAAAGGGGAAACCGACCAGGCCATCGTGCTGATGAGCGACGGCGAAGGTTTCGAGAATGCCGATGAAGTGCTTGCCGAAGCGCGTCGCGCCAGAGAGCATGGTCTGACCGTGATAACCGCCGGGTTCGGAACTGTTGAGGGGTCAACGATTCCAATGATCGAGAACCGCGTCGTCACCCGGAAGCGCGATGAGAACGGAGCGGTCGTCGTCACGCGCTACCAGCCGGAGCTGCTCCGCGCGATTGCCGACGAGGCGGAGGGCGTATTCATAGACGCGAGATCACCGGACCGGGCGGGCAAGGTTCGGCTTGCTCTCAACAACCTTCGTGCGCGCCCACGCTCCCTTGTCTCCGGCGAGGATCTCGCCGCGCGGTTTCAATGGTTTCTGCTTGCCGCTCTCGCATTGCTCGCCCTCGATACTTTCTCGCAGACCCGGCGCCGGCGGAGAAGAGCGGTTGCCGCGGCCGCGACTACGGCGACGATGCTCCTCGTAATGGCGGGGTGCAGAGGCCCCGCGCGCGACAAGCCCGCCATTGCTCTCTACAACACCGGTACAACTCTGCTCCAACGCGACTCGCTCACCGAGGCGATTGCGCCGCTCACTCGCGCTTCCGATTCGAAAGATCCGGAAGTCCGCCATCACGCGCGATTCAACCTGGGGCTCGATTACCTGAAGCAGGGCCTGGCGGCCAAAGACTCGGCCGACGCCCCACTCGACAGCGCCCTCTATCGCTACAAGCAGATACTCGAAGTGGCGGTGGCTGATTCCGATTCACGCTGGAACTACGAGCTCGCCCTGCGAAAGAAGCAAAGCGGAGGGGGTGGAGGCGGCGGCGGCGGTGGTGGTGGCGGCGGCGGTGGCGGACAGAACGCTCAGCCAACGCCGTCGCCCGCGCAGAGCCCGAATCAGGCTCCCGCGCCCAGACCAGTGCCGGGGATGACGCCGCAACAGGCTGAGGCGATTCTTAACGCTGCCGAAGACCGCGAAACCGACGTGCAAGGCGACCGGCAGAAGAAAAATGTTCCCACCCCGCCGAGGGGAAAGGACTGGTAGCTTGGGGGTCGGATGCCGTTGATCACCATTCTCCCCAGCGCCGTCGCGGACCAGATTGCCGCGGGCGAAGTCGTCGAGCGACCATCGTCCGTCGTGAAGGAGCTGGTTGAAAACTCGATCGACGCCGGCGCCACTGTGATTGAAGTCGCTCTGGAGGATGGAGGCAGGAAGCTGATCCGGGTGAGCGATGATGGCTCCGGCATGGGCGCGGAGGACGTCCCCCTCGCGCTTGCGCGTCACGGCACGTCGAAGATCAGACAGGCCGCCGATCTCGTGGGCGTGGGCACGTTCGGATTTCGCGGAGAGGCGCTGCCTGCCATCGCCTCGGTTTCCCATTTACAGATCGAGACTGCCTCGGCCGATGGAGAGGGAACCTCGATGAGAGTGACGGGCGGAAAGATCTCGCCGGCGGAGCGCGTCACACGCCGGCGCGGGACGACCGTATCCGTCGCAAATCTTTTCTTCAACCTGCCAGCGCGGCTCAAGTTTCTACGGAGCGCGCGGTCGGAGTGGAGAGGCGCGGTGGACGCTATCACCGCCCTGGCGCTCACCCGACCTGGCGTCCGCATCAACGTCTCACACGACGGTCGGAACGCACTCACCCTCCCGCCCGTCTCGAGCGTCCGCTCCCGCCTCGGCGCCATCTGGGGCGGTCGCTACGCCGAGGATCTCCTCGATGTTGACGACGTCGCGGGGGCCATCCACACGAGTGGACTGGTGCAACGACCCGCGGATGTCGGCACGTCGACGCGCAGAGTATTCCTTTCCGTGAACGGCCGCTCGGTGCGCGACGCTGGCATCGCGCGCGCCGTAGAGGCAGCGTATCGCTCGACGATCGTCGCTGGGCTGAGGCCGTCCTTTTTTCTCGAGGTGACGGTGCCCGCCGACACCGTAGACGTGAACGTTCACCCGGCCAAGGCGGAGGTTCGCTTTCGCGATCGCTGGACCATCGAGCGCGCGGTCGAGACGGCGGTCAGGCGCGCCCTGGGAAACTTCGATGCGGCGGCATCGCTCGGCTTCCGCGGCGCCGGCTTCTCGTCGCAGTCGTTTCAGCCTCCGCCCAATCCCGGCCCTGAAATCCTGCAGCCTGTTCCGGACCGCGACTCTCCGTTGTTCGCCGGTGATACCGGCTCCTCCTATGAAATGGAGCGAACCACCAATGGGGGGGCGACGACCGCCGAGGATGTCACTCCACCCGCGGTGGTGCCGCCACTGTTCCAGCTTCGCCGCACCTACATCGCCTTCGAGCACGAGGACGGCCTGGTCCTCATCGATCAGCACTCGGCTCATGAGCGCGTGCTGTACGAGCAGTTCATGAACACGCTTGAAAGCGGATCCGCTCCCGCGCAGCGACTGCTCCTGCCCCTCACATTGCATCTCGGCCCGGCGGAGGGCGAGGCTTTCGACGCGAACCGGGACTATCTCGAGCGGCTGGGTTTCGAGGTGGAGGGCTTCGGCGGCCACACTCTGATCGTGAATACGGTGCCGATGCCGCACTCGCGCTTCGACGCCGAGCGCTGCCTGCGCGAGACACTCGACGCGCTGACGGGCGACCGCGTTGCGGGGGCTGCGGCGAAGCACGAGCGACTTGCCGCCACGGTCGCCTGCAAGGCTGCGATCAAGGCGGGAGAAGAGCTTTCGCAAGGAGAGATGCGCGCGCTCTTCGCGGCGCTGCGCGACACCAGGCTCCCCGCGCACGACGTTCATGGTCGCTCCACCATCGTACATCTCACCTGGGATGAAGTAGAGCGGCGGTTTGGGCGCCGCTAAGCTCCGCATCATCTGTGGTCCCACCGCGGCGGGGAAATCGGAGATCGCGCTCGGACTGGCAGAGAGTTATGGCGCCGCAATCGTCAGTGCCGATTCGCGCCAGATTTACAGGGGGTTCGACATCGGCACCGCCAAGCCGACAGAGCGCGAGCGAGAGCGCGTACCGCATTTCGGGATCGACGCGATCGAGCCAGCGGCACGTTACTCAGCCGCGCGCTGGGCCGCCGATGCGGAGGTCTGGCTCGACCGCGCGAGCGAAGCGCAGAGAGTGCCGCTGGTGGTGGGCGGCACAGGTCTCTACATCAAGGCACTGGTCGAGCCCCTGTTTTCAGCGCCTGAGGTGGACCCCGACCGCCGCCGCGATCTGGCGGGCGAGCTTGCAACCCGCCCGCTCGCTGACCTGAGACGGTGGTGCGAGCAGCTTGATCCCAGGCGTGCGCACCTTGGCCGCACGCAGGTTCTCCGCGCGATCGAGACCGCGCTCTTGTCTGGCAAGCGCATAAGCGACCTTCACGCCGCGCACCGGGACGACCCCGTGCATTCCGTTCCGCGGTACAAACCTTCGTATCTCGTAATAGACCCCGGGACCTCGCTCGCCATGCGCATAGAAGCGCGGGTGGATGCGATGCTGGAGCGCGGCTGGCGAGCGGAAGTTCAAGCGCTCTCGCGAACAGTTCCCGCCGATGCGCCGGCGTGGAAAGCAAGCGGATATTCGGTAATGCGATCGCACGCCGCAGGTGAGGTGGATTTGTCAACGGCGAGGCAACGGGTCATTATTGAGACGCGACAGTATGCGAAGCGGCAGCGGACGTGGTTCCGACACCAGCTGCCCCCTGCCGCGGTGACACATGTGAATCCTGACAACCCGGCCCTCCAGGCCGTCGCGCGCGAGTGGTGGGAGAGAGCTGAGTGAAGATTGGCATTACCTGCTACCCGACCTACGGCGGGTCCGGCGCCGTGGCGACGGAGCTGGGCATCGCTCTCGCAGGCCGTGGCCACGAAGTCCACTTCATCACCTATCGGCAGCCGTTCCGCCTGCCGTCGTTTCTTCCGCGCGTGTTTTACCACGAAGTGGACGTGGGGCGGTACCCGCTGTTCGAGTTTCCCCCATACGACCTGGCGCTCGCCGTCCGCATGCACGAAGTAGTCCGGACCCACGGGCTGGAGCTGCTTCACTGTCATTATGCGATTCCGCACGCCACGAGCGCGTGGATCGCGCGCGAGATGTTGCGGGAAACAGGGGAAGACGTACACCTCATCACCACGCTTCACGGCACCGACATCACCATCGTGGGTCAGGATCCGTCGTTCTATCCGATCACCAAATTCTCGATCGAGAAGTCTGACCGCATCACGGCCGTATCCGACTATCTGCGCGAGGAGACGATTCGCGCGTTCGGGTGCGCCGGATGCGAGGTGGAGGTCATTTACAACTTCATCGACCCCGATACTTACAATCGGGAAAAATATCCGGCCACCCTGAAGGATCAGCTCGGACGCTCACGCCCGGTATTGATGCACGTTTCCAACTTCAGAGCGGTGAAACGGGTACGCGATGTGATACGCGTCTTCGCGGAGGTGAACCGGGAGATGCCAAGCGTTCTCGTAATGATTGGCGACGGACCCGATCGCCCCGCCGCCGAAGAGGAAGCCCGGATACTCGGAGTAGAAGCTTCGGTGTCGTTCCTTGGCAAGCTCGATCAGATTGCTCCGCTTCTCGCCGCGGCCGATCTCTTTTTGCTGCCCAGCCAGTCCGAGTCATTCGGGTTGAGCGCCCTGGAAGCACTCGCTTCCGGAGTGCCGGTGGTCGGCACCAACGCCGGCGGACTGCCGGAGGTGATCAGGGACGGCGAAACGGGTGTGCTGTGCGGAGTTGGCGACATCGCCGGAATGGCCGCTGCCGCTCTCGCCATTCTTCAGGATCCGGCCCGCTGGTCTGCCATGAGCCGGCTGGCGGCTCTCGATTCGCGCGAGCGCTTTTCCCGCGACGCAATCGTCGGCAGGTACGAGGCGCTTTATCGCCGCTCACTCCCCGCCCCCAACTCGCGATCGTGACCAGTTTTCAGGCTTTCGTTCTGGGCACCCTTCAGGGCTTGTCCGAGTTTCTGCCGATCAGCAGCTCTGCGCACCTGTTTCTCACTCCGTGGTTTTTCGGCTGGTCTCCCGGAGGACTGGCGTTCGACGTCGCGTTGCATACGGGCACGCTCATCGCCGTGCTCTGGTATTTTCGTAACGACTGGGTGGCACTCGTTCAGGCAGCGATCAGCATGGTGAGGGGACGTTGCATCGAGACGAATGAGCAGCGGAGAGTGTTGTTTCTCATCATCGCTACGATTCCCGGCGCCATCGGCGGTGTTCTGCTCCAGTCGAGGGCGGAATCGACCTTCAGAAACCCAGCTCTGGTCGCGATGACACTCATCGTGATGGGTATTCTGCTCTGGCTGATCGACAAGCTGAGGGACCGGGAGCGCGCCCTCGGCGAGATGCGCTGGGCGGACGCGGTGTTGATCGGATTGTCGCAGGTCGTGGCGCTCGTGCCTGGAGTTTCACGCTCGGGCGCGACGATCACGACCGGACGCCTGCTGCGCTTCGATCGTGCCGCCGCGGCCAGATTCAGCTTTCTCATGAGCATGCCGATAACAGCGGCGGCAATCGTGTACGAGGCGCCGAAGGCACTCCAGGAAGGCGCGTCTATCACCCCGCTCGTGGTCGGAGTCGCGGCCGCCGCCATCAGTGGTTGGCTGGCCATCGCCGTGTTGATGCGCTTCCTGAGTCGCCACAGCTACGGTGTTTTCGCCGTGTACCGCGTGGTACTTGGCATTCTGGTGCTGGCGGTGCTGTACGCGCGACAGTGACGTGGTCGGTTTCGATGGCGCGACCACGGGCGAGCTCGAGGTCGCGCTCGGCGTTCCGCGGGTCGAGCTCTTCGAATCCGTCGTATCGACCATGGATGTCGCGCACCGCCTCGCCGGCGAGGGCGCTCCCGCTGGAACATTGGTGCTGGCCAACGAGCAGACGGCGGGACGAGGCCGCGGCGGGAAGAGTTGGGCATCGGCGCCGGGCGCCGGTATCTGGCTCACCCTGATCGAGAGGCCGGATGATATTTCGGGCCTCGAGGTCCTCTCGCTCCGCGCCGGGCTCGCCGCGGCCGAAGCGCTGGACCTGTTTGCCCCGGAGCCGATCCGGCTCAAGTGGCCCAACGATCTATACGTCGAGGCAGGGAAATTGGGCGGCATTTTGGTGGAGACGCGTTGGCGCGAACAGTCAGTCGAGTGGGTGGCAATAGGCGTGGGAATAAATGTGCGGCAGCCGGAGAACGTTGACCGCGCCGGCGCGCTTGACGCTGGCACCGGGAGACTCGATGTTCTCACGGAGCTCGTGCCCGCGCTCCGGCATGCCGCGGCGTCAACCGGCCCACTGGACGCGGAGGAGGTCGAAGAATTCAACGCGCGCGACCTGGCGCGCGGTCGGGCTTGCACGGAGCCGGCGTTGGGACGGGTGGCCGGCATCACGCCGACCGGCGAGCTGCTGATTGCGCTGGCCGATTCCGTGGCGCCTTTCCGATCGGGATCGCTCGTACTTGAGGAGGGGGAGGGGAGGGGGGAGCCGCGATGATAGTGGTATTCGACGTGGGGAATTCGGAAATAACGGTTGGAATTTTTGATGGGGAAGAGCTGGTGTCGCACTGGCGCCTCACCACCGCCGCGCAACGGACGGCTGACGAGCTGGCGATACTGATTCGGTCGATCACCGGGACAGCCTTCGGCTCCGCGGTGACCGCTTCCGGGTCGGCGATTTGTTCGGTGGTGCCGGCGGTGACCCCGATGCTCGCCGAGGCATGCGAGATGTGCTTCGATGCCGCCCCCGTCATCATTGACGCCCGCTCGAAGCTTCCGGTGAAGCTGGACGTGGAGGAGCCCTTTACGGTCGGGGCCGACCGCGTCGCCAACACCCTGGCGGCGAGCCGCCTCTACAAGCGGGACTGCATTGTGGTCGACATGGGGACGGCCACGACCTATGACTGCATCACGGCCGACGGCACCTTTCTGGGCGGGGCAATCCAGCCCGGCATCATGATCTCCGCCGACACGCTTTTCCGGCGTACGGCGCAGCTCGCGGCGACCGAGATTTATCCCCCCCAAAAGGTCATAGCTCGCCGGACCGACGAATGCATCCGGGCCGGCGTCTTTTTCGGGGCGGTAGACTCGATCGACGGCATGGTCCGGCGGATCAAAAAGGAGTGGCCCAAGCCGAACCCGCCCCTGGTGATCGCGACGGGCGGAATGGCGGAAGTCATCCAGCCCCACTCGACCGAGCTGGAGCTGGTGGATCCCACGCTGACCCTCAAGGGAATACGCCTGGGCTACGAGCTGCTGACGGCTTAGGCCTGGACCCGCTACCCCACGTTTAAGGGTTGATCCCGGTCAAGGAATGGGTTAGCTTGAGGGGTTAGCACTCACCATCGTTGAGTGCTAACAGTCGAATTTCCTATCCCAAGCCACTTTTTTCCGCAGAAGGGCTCCTCAACATGGCAACAAAAACGCTGGCAACCACCAAAGTCGCACCCCTTTCCGACCGCGTCGTCGTGAGGGCACTCGAGGACACCGAGCAGATGCGCGGCGGCCTCTTTATCCCCGACACCGCCAAGGAAAAGCCGCAGCAGGGCGAGATCATCGCCGTCGGCCCCGGCCGCTACGAGAAGAACGTTCGCGTACCGATGGAGCTCAAGAAGGGCGACCGGGTTCTCTACGGGAAGTACAGCGGCAGCGAAGTCACGATCGACAACGAACAGTACCTGATCCTCCGCGAGTCCGATGTGCTCGCGGTCATCAGCTAACCCGTCAACCGACAGAGCGATTATATGGCAGCCAAGGAACTACACTTCAACACCGACGCGCGCGCGGCTCTCAAGCGCGGCGTCGACCAGCTCGCAGAGGCCGTCAAGGTTACGCTTGGCCCCAAGGGGCGGAACGTAGTCATCGACAAGAAGTTCGGTGCACCGACCGTCACCAAGGATGGCGTCACCGTCGCCAAGGAGATCGAGCTCCCCGATGCGCTCGAGAACATGGGCGCCCAGATGGTGAAGGAAGTCGCGACCAAGACCAGCGACATCGCCGGGGAAGGTACTACGACGGCGACGATTCTCGCCCAGGCCATCTTCCGTGAAGGCCTCAAGAACGTCACCGCTGGTGTGAACCCGATGGCGCTGAAGCGTGGGATCGACGCCGCGGTCGCAGCCGTCGTCGAAGACCTCAAGAAGATGAGCCTTCCCACCAAGGGCAAGAAGGAAATCGCCCAGGTAGGCTCCATCTCCGCCAACAACGACAAGGAAATCGGTGATCTGATTGCCGACGCGATGGATAAGGTCGGCAAGGACGGCGTCATCACCGTTGAAGAGGCGAAGGGCCTCGAGACGACGCTCGAGACCGTGGAAGGCATGCAGTTCGACCGCGGATATCTCTCGCCTTACTTCGTCACCGATCCGGACAAAATGGAAGTGGCGCTCGAGGACGCGCTGATTCTCATTCACGACAAGAAGATCTCTTCGATGAAGGACCTTCTCCCGATCCTCGAGAAGGTCGCGCAGCTGGGAAAGCCGTTGCTCATCATCGCCGAGGATATCGAGGGTGAGGCGCTGGCCACGCTCGTCGTCAACAAGCTGCGTGGCACGCTTCGCGTAGCCGCGGTCAAGGCGCCGGGCTTCGGCGATCGCCGCAAGGCGATGCTGGCCGACGTCGCCGTATTGACCGGCGGTCAGGTGATCTCCGAGGAAGTCGGATTCAAGCTCGAGAACGCCGTGGTGACCGATCTTGGTCGCGCCAAGCGGATCGTCGTCGACAAGGACAACACCACGCTGATCGATGGCGCGGGTGAGGACGACAAGATCAAGGGCCGCATCAAGGAGATCAAGGCAGCGATCGACAAGACGACCTCGGATTACGACAAGGAAAAGCTCCAGGAGCGTCTGGCCAAGCTCGCCGGCGGTGTAGCGGTGATCAACGTCGGTGCCGCGACCGAGAGCGAGATGAAGGAGAAGAAGGCGAGAGTCGAGGATGCGCTCCATGCCACGCGCGCAGCGGTGGAAGAGGGAATCGTCCCCGGCGGCGGCGTTGCGTTCATTCGTGCTCAGAAGGCGCTCAAGGGACTCAAGCTCTCCGAGCCCGACGAGCAGATCGGTGTCGACATCATCCGTCGCGCCATCGAGGAGCCGATGCGCATTATCGTGCAGAACGCGGGTGGCGAGGGATCGATCGTCGTCGAGAAGATCCGCAACTCGAAGGAGAACAATTACGGCTACAACGCGCTCACCGATGAGTACGAAGATCTGGTGGCCGCGGGCGTAATTGACCCGACCAAGGTTACCCGCACCGCGCTGCAGAACGCAGCCTCGATCGCGGGCCTTCTCCTCACGACCGAAGCGCTGATCGTTGAGAAGAAGGAGCCGGCCGGCTCGGGCGCGCAGGGCGGGGCTCCGGGTGGCGGCATGGGAGGCATGTACTAGCCTAACGAACGCGGGTTCTAGGACGAAATGGGGGTCGCGAAAGCGACCCCCATTTTTTGGTTCGTTCGGGAAACGGACGGCGGAAGGGCGCAGCCTTTCCTTCCGCGATTCCGCCGATCGCAGTGATTGTTCTGGTCGTGACGGCTTATAGGGGTCTCGGTCCCGCCCTCAAGTTTGAGGTGCGAGCTCTCGCCGGAGTCGTCTACTCTCGTACTACAGCACGAAAACGAAACGTCGCCTGAGGGCGAGGCATTGCCCACGTTGCCGCGATTGGCAGGGACCTGCCTAGACTTAACATGAAGGCGTCGACGTTGGTCCCCCGGCCTAGCTCCTCGGGCAAGGTCTGTGATCGAAAAAAGGATTCCCAGTGCGTGACGAGAACGCTCGGAGGCTGAAGTACACCCAATAGGCTGTCCGGTGCTGCTCTCACGTTCGATGAGGTTGCGGCGCACAAAATGGCGAGATCGACCGGATGCTCCGTGAGAAGTTCTTGGGGTGGGAATCCCAGCGGTGGCTCACTGGGAGCGTCCTGAAAGTAAATTCTGAATATTGTCCCGCGTCCAACGCCTCCAAGTACATCGATGATGTACGAATACGGTTCGCCGAGCTTCCAATCGCCGGCCGTGGGTGGGAGGCTGTCCATGTCGCTCGTCACTACGCCCGCCGCGAACGTGTAATCCCTGCGAAGAAAACTGAAGTTGGGTGCGTGCCCGGAGAAGAGTGCCATGAACCGAAAGGCGCTGTCACTCGTGTAAAACCACTCACCGTTTCGGTCACGGGTCGCCGATGCCTCGACAGGAATTGGCACCAGCCTTTCCGACTGCGAGCGGAGCGCGGAATCCCCCATCAGCATATGGCGAATCGATGGGCCGCCGTAAATGACTGCGACTTTGGCGCGGTGATTGGCGATGTAGGGGACGTCCATTAGATGATCATAGTGACCATGTCCCACAAGAATCGCGGATGCACCGTCGGCTGCCTTCGGAAGCAATCGCTCGATGGCGCGTGCGTCCGGAGAGATGCGCGCACTACTGAGAAAGAGCCGACGCGGGCTCCGCGCCACCAGGGGCAGCGGGGGGTTAGTGAAGAAGGGCGCGGTCAGCAGTGCGTGACCCTGATGCTCGATCAGAATACCTGAAACGCCGAGGTAGGTTACCGCGATCTGTTGAGAAAGATCACCGCAATCGCCGGGCACGCACCCTACGGAGCGGGGGCGCGATTCCAGCGGTGACCCAACGATATAAGTAGTGCTGCAGGCCGCGAGGAGGACCAAGCAACTAGTGCCAATCTTGAGAGGGATAACCAAAGCCATTCGTGCCTCCCGTTCGTACGGTGTGCTCCGTTTCGCTGTGGCCGCGGCGATCTACGCCGTCCTCGCCCCTGCGCCGTCGCCAAGCCCGAGACAGTCAAGGAGCTTCGCGAAGCGCGGATCCCCACTGATTCTGTCGTAAAGCGGGAACCTGATACCCAGCCCGAGCGTGCATGCGCGCTCTTCACAGGCCTTGTCCAGCCACTCGAATGCGAGGTCGGGCTCGTCGAGATTGGAGTAGATCCACGCGACCAGTGTCGGGCCGACGTACGATCGCTTCGCGCGCTCGATCAGATCGTCGAGCACCGCGCGCGCAGAATCCGTCTGGCCGGCCATCGCGTAAACCGCGCCCAGGAGCGCGCGCAGAAAATTCACTTCCGGCGAGAGCGCTAGTCCGCGCTCGGCGTGACCTATCGCCTCCTTGTGCATTCCCTTGGCCGAGTAGGACAGGGTGATGCCCAGCAAGCCAAGGAAAGAAGCTGGGTCACGCTCGAGAGTTTTCTCACACTCGCCGATGGCCTTGTCGTACTCCCGCCCGTGATACGACACCAGCGCGGCAATTCCGTTGGTCGCGGGATTGAGTGGGTCAAGCTCCTGGCCGAGATTTGCCGCCGCTGCCGCTTCGCGCTGTCGTCCGAGTGTGCTCAGAAGCCACGAGTGATACGTATGCCCCAGAGAATAGCGTGGATTCAGATCGATCGCGTGGAGGAACGACGCGTGCGCCTGCTCCCAGTTCCATCCCAACAGCTGCACCACTCCGAGCGACGTGCGCGCTTCAGCGAGCTCCGGCGCCAGCTCCACCGCGCGGGTGACGGCAGCGAGCGCTTTGGGAACGACCATCGACGGCGGCAGCATTGCGTAGAGCCCAGGGATGCTGTAGCCATCGGCGAGCCCGTGATACGCGAGCGCGTACTCCGGGTCCAGAGCGAGCGCCTGTTCGAAATAGAGCATCGCCTTCTGCGTCATCCCCGGGATGTTCCAGCGATACCAGCAATGCCGTCCACGCAGATAAAGCTCGTACGCCTCTACGTTCTCCGTGTGTCGCATTGCCAAGGCTTCGTCCTGCGCCGCGGTCAGCTTCACCTTCAGCCGCTCCACGATGGAGCGGGCGATCTCGTCCTGGATCTCGAACACGTCCTTGAGCTCGCGGTCGTAGCGCTCCGACCAGATGTGGTAGCCGTCGGCGGTGCTTACGAGCTGCGTGCCGATGCGGACCTGCTGTCCCATCCGACGCACGCTTCCCTCGAGCACCGTGCGGACGTTGAGGAGCTGGCCGACTTCCGCAATGCTCAGCGATTTTCCCTTGAGCGCGAACGACGAAGTCCGAGACGCAACCTTGATCGTCGGAATCCGCGACAGGGCATTGAGGATCTCCTCGGAGATCCCGTCGGAGAAATATTCATTGTCGGCGTCCGCACTCATGTTCGAAAACGGAAGTACGCCGATCGACGGGGGCTCGACTTCACGCACGCGTCCGGTCGTCGCGTAGGGCCCGGAGCGGTAGCGAAATGGCTCGCGCTGGGTCGAAGGGGCCCGCTCGGAAATCGATGCCGCGGGTGGCCCCGACTCGGCGGTTCCCTTTGGCGACAGGGCCCGGACCAGATCCTCCGCTCCCCCGTAACGTTCGCCCGGCTCGCGCGCGAGCGTCCGCATCACCACCGAGTCCAGCCAACCCGGAATCTCCTTGCGGACGCTGGAGGGGCGGGGCGGCGGCTCGGTGAACCGTTTGACGAAGCCCTCCTTGCCCGCGAACGGTGGCTTGCCCGTCAGCATTTCGTAGAGCACGCAGCCGAGACTGTAGATATCGCTCCTTCCATCGAGCTGATGATCCCCCAGCAGCTGCTCCGGACTCATGTACGCGGGAGTGCCGGGGCCGCCCATCCCTGTGCGGGTCAGCTGCTGCACTCCGCTCACGTCGATCGCGCGAGCGATACCGAAGTCCGCGACGACCGCGTGGCCCCCGGAGATGAGGACGTTTTCGGGCTTGATGTCGCGGTGGATCACACCCTGGCCGTGCGCGTAGGCGAGGGCGTCGGCGACTTCGCACGCGATGCGGACGGCAACATCCACCGGCAGCTGCCGCTCCCGGCTCATCCGCGCACGCAGCGTCTCTCCGGCCACGTACGGCATCAGATAGTAGAGAAGCGCTTCGACGTGTCCCGAGTCGTGGAGGGGAAGAATGTTGGGATGCTGCAGGCGCGCGAGCAGCCGAATCTCGCGGATGAAGCGCAGCTCTCCGGACTCGGAGCTGGGGTCGGCGTTCAGGACCTTGAGTGCAACCTGTCGCTCGTGGCGCGAGTCGCGCGCCAGATATACCGTGGCGAAGGCACCCTGGCCGATCTCGCGCCCAATCTCGTAACGGCCCGCCAGGGCAGCGCGCAGCGCGGCGAGGCCGGCTCGCGGTGCAGGCGCAGTCACCGCCTATACCTCGCCACCCGTTGCGAGGGATTCAGCGGGTTTTCACAGGGGCAGACCGACCAACGGATCGACACGGCTCCATCCGGACGAAGGCAGCGAAAACATACGCTCCCCACGCGGGACCAGCCAGACATCTCAGGTACGGGGTCGCCCCATCCTTTTGGATGTCGCCGACGGCGATGCTGATGGCCGCCTGCTAACCGTCGACGGTTATGGAGACCGGGTTCCTCAGATAAATTGGTTTTTCCTCGCGCCGCCAATGAATGAGCCGCAAGAACCCGGGTCACCGGGCCCCCGGGCTTGCTTGCCCTTCGCCCAGTCGGAGTTGGGTGGCGGCCGCCAACTCGGATTTCAGATGATCTTCTCGATCGTGAACACACCCTGTGGCGTGGGGTAGTCGTCGGTTCTTGG
>JANMTG010000106.1:0-7869 GCA_031390205.1 Gemmatimonadota bacterium | reverse complement strand
GGGCGGAGCCCAAAGCGGCGATGGTCCGCTCCGCGGACGAATCGCTGGTCTCCTGGTCGCTCGCTGAAACTCGCTTACGCAGGACCCCTCCGACTCCCCAACAGACGTCACAGCAGGTCAAGTCCTCGACAACCCGCGTTCACGCGCGACAAAGCCAGTCGGAAACCAGCGCCGCGCGTTGATCTCGGCGTCGTGTCCGGGCTAGGAGCCGTCCGCTGCCGCGAACGGGATATCGATTTCCATTCCGTCGCGCGCGATCACCGTCGCGGGGAAAATCGCTCGCGCCTCGCGCTCGAGATCGGACGTATCACGCGAGTAGCGCGCGGAGACGTGTGTCAGTACCAGACGCTTCACCGACGCCTTCGCCGCGACCTCGGCGGCCTCGCGCGCGGTCGAGTGCCCTGTTTCCAGCGCGCGCTGTACTTCCTCTTCGGCGAACGTCGCTTCGTGGACGAGGATGTCGGCGCCTGTTGCCGCGGCAACCGTCGCCTCCGACGGTCGCGAATCCCCCGTCATCACGATGCGCCGGCCCGGACGTGTTGGGCCAACGAGCTCGGAGGGCTGGACCAGACGGCCACTCTCCAGCGTCACCGCTTCTCCCTTGTGGATCTTTCCCCAGAGCGGGCCTTCGGGAATTCCCAACGCTCTCGCCTTGTCCGGATTGAACCGCCCCAGCCGTGTCTCCTCGGCGATATGGAAACCCAGGGCGGTGCGGTCGCCGTGCTCGACGGTGAAGGGAATCACCGAGTATCCTTGTCGCTTGAGCGGCGTCTCGGGCGTCAGCTCGAACACATTGATCGGAAAATGCTGTTTTTCACTACCGAGAGTGATGGCGCGCCACAGCATCTTTTCCGCGCCCGGTGGTCCATATAAGTTCATGGTCTCGGTGCGGCCTTGGAGTGCTAAGGTGCGCAACAATCCGGTGACGCCAAGAATGTGGTCGGCGTGCATGTGGGTGAAGAAGATGTCCGAAAGGGAGAAGCTGATTCCGTAGCGCATCATCTGGCGCTGGGTTCCCTCGCCGCAGTCGAACATCAGCGTCTCTCCTTCGCGGATGAGCGCGACCGACGAGACGTTGCGCTCCACCGTCGGGCGCGACGCGGAAGTCCCGAGAAAGCGGAGGGTCAGCGACATGCGGGCGTAATATATCGGTGGCCTCGAAACCGGGGGAACGCGGCCTGCCTATGAATCGAAGAGACCAATCCCAATCTTTGAAGGCGATGAAAGCGCAACCCACATTGGAGGAATCATGTCCCTGCCTGGTTTGACAAGCATATGGATGATCGCCGTTGTTGCCGTCGCCTGCGACTCCACTGGCATCGGCGATCGTCACAGTCGTGGCTCCTGATAACTCGATCGAGGGCTGGGCCGATCTCACTTTTGCGAGCGGCCGCGTTCAGCACGCGTTCCAGGCTGAATTTCTGCCGACAAATCAGCTTTGCCCATAGTGGTATTGTGTTACCTTCGATCAGGCTGGGCGTCTGATTCTGTAAGTCCGGATTCTATCGTGAAGCCGGGCAAAGAGTTACAGGCCTGAGACGTTTGTTGGGTCTTGACTTTGGGCGCGGATTCGCTAAGTTAGATGAAGAGCGGCCCCGCGTTGTTCCGCGGGGCTTTTGCTTTGATCCGGTGCGACGGGTCGGCCCGACCAGCTGTAGGGATAGTCCGTCGCGTTCGCGCGGGGCTGTAGCTCAGCTGGGAGAGCGCTGCAATCGCACTGCAGAGGTCAGGGGTTCGATCCCCCTCAGCTCCACTGGTTTTTGACAATTGATTAGTTGCCCGCCGCCGATCGGTAGGACGTAGAGTTCCAATGACGGCGTGCGTGGCACGATTGGGCGGGAAACCGCCAAATAGATTCGCCGCAACCTCAATAGAGATTGCGGCGTTTGTGTTTTCAGGGGATTTCTTACCGGGCGCGCATTCGATTGTGCTGTGGTACTCTCGACTGGAATGCTAGGCGATCGAAGCCGTGCGGTTGGCAGACTTCGCCCGCATCGTCAGGGCGAGTAACGCTGCTCCCGCGATAAGCGACGCCGTTCCGAGCACGAGCCGGGAAGTCTTATCGGGAATCATGACGCCTCCAAAGTTGTGTTGAGCGAAGAACTAAACTGACCAGTGGAAGAACTAGACCCACCAGGGATCGAAGCAGTCGTAGTTGTGCTGGCGGGCGATCCTGCCGTCCTTGAACTCGAGCCACATCGAGAAGTGCGCGCGCATCTGCGTATCGGCGGGCAGGGTATCAACGGGCGCGGCGAGGAGCCCACTCCAGAATACCTCGAGGGCCACGCGGTCGCCGTCCACGATCGAATTCATGATCTCGAACTTCTGCGCGCGCAGCATCTTCCTGCCCTTCCGCGCGGCGTCGAGAATTGCGCTCAGGTCGCGGTGAACCCCGATCGGCGAGAGCCGGTTCGGGAATTCTTCCTGGATCACGTCCTTGGTGAAGAACTCCGCGAGCGCGTTGCCCGCCGCCCCGCTCTCCAGTGCCTCGAGATACCGGCGTGCTATTTCGAGATTGTCGGTCGCAATCAGCGTCACGCCCATGATCGGCCTGTGGTTCGAGGGGTTACTACCACGAATCAGAGATAATGACGACCCGTACCCGGTAGCTTCACCTCATCCGTAGTGAGGGGACTGGGCTTGCTCCTTCCCAGACCCTTCTCCTTGTATCGTTGGTCCATGCGATCGGCTCTACTCTTCCTTGCGGCGCTCGCCGTCGCAGCGTGCGTACCGACCGCTCGCGAGGTGCCCGCCCCTCCGCCGGCACCGGTTGCGACTCGGTCACCCGCGGTCTTTGCCGAGGACATCGCACGGTTCGAGGCAGCCGACCGACTCGCTCCCACTCGGCCTGGTGGTGTGCTTTTCGTCGGCAGCTCCTCGATCCGGCTCTGGCCCGCGCTCGAGGCGGACTTTCCGAGTGTCGACGTCCTGCAGCGCGGGTTCGGCGGCTCGGAGTTGAGTGACGTGGTGTACTACGCGCCGCGCATCGTGGTGCCGTATCAGCCGCGGCTCATCGTGCTCTACGCCGGCGACAACGATCTGGCGGCGGGGAAATCCCCGACGGCAGTGTTCCGCGAATACCAGGCGTTCGTCGCGCTCGTGCGGCGCGCGCTGCCCGAGACCCGGATCGCCTTCATCGCGATCAAACCGAGCGGGGCGCGGTGGGCGTTGGTCGAGCAGATGCGGGAGGCGAATGCGATGATTCGCCGCTACGCCGCCACCGATCCCCGGCTCCTGTACGTGGACGTGTTCACGCCGATGCTCGGGCCGGACGGCCTGCCGCGCGAGGAGCTGTTCGTCGAGGATCGGCTGCACATGAGCGCGCGGGGCTACGCTCTCTGGCGCGACCTCCTCGTGCCGATCGTGCGCGATGCGAGGCGATGACGCCAGTAAACGCATAACGCGAATTTCTTAAGCCGTCTGTCATTGTAGAAGCGCGGAAACATCCGCCCTCAACGCCCGGAACGCATCGGCATTGAACCGATTCGCCTCTCGCTCAGACGGGCCCAGAAAATCTCCCACCGCCGTCCCACTCAGCCGATTGAGGAATCGAAGAATCCCGCTTTCCCTCACCACGAGACTCAGTCGCCGGTTGAGGAGCGTTTGCGCGCCGGGGTTGTCCTGGATCGAGATGCGGATTGGAATTCCGTTCCCCTGGAACGGGCGCCGGAGCGGCGACTTGAGCAGGTACCCGACCGACGGAGGAAGCCGCCACTCGGGCTCCTTCGCGAAGCGCATCGCCCAACCGCGCTCACGGGGAGTGTCTATGATGTTGAACTCGCCGATCATGTTCGTCCAACCCACCCGGAACAGGAGAATGCGCATCGACATGTCGAGCCGGATCGTGAGCGCGGCGGGCATCTCGCGGAGCGGTCCGTCGAGCGGCGCGAAGTGCCCGTCCTTGCTCCGCACCTTGAAGTGGACGTAGTAGTCGGCGGCCCAGGCCTCCAACCAACGCCCGCCGGCTCGGTCGGTGAGCGTCAGGCGGTAACGGCCCTTGCTGATGTACTTGTCGATGTAGGCCGAGTAATTCGGCATCGTCGCCTTGAGCGTCTCGGGCGTGAGGCGGATGGCGATGTCGTAGGTGGTCGCGCCCTGTGTATCGTGCGTGGTTTTGATGGTGTCCATGGTGAAAAGCCTGCCGAGCGTGGCGGCGGTGCGCGGGAAGCTGGCGTTGTAGTCGGCGCGGATGGCGACCGGTGATTTCCCTTCGCCCGCGGCGAGGGCGCGGGCGATGACGTTGCTCAAGTCCTGCGCGCGGATCCTTCCCAGCGCCACGTCCACATTGGTGTACCACTCGTACTCGCTGCCGCTGAGTTTTTTGAGGCGGACGATCTCGCGCGACTCGGTGAGCGCGTTTGGCGAAGTGTTGGAGAGCGTTGCCCGGACGACGTAGCGATCGATGAGGAATTCTCCTTCGTTGCCGAACAGCCTGGAGCTGTCGGGGCCAGTCGCGAGCCAGATGCTGGTGTCGTTGAAGACGCCCGACGGAGTGAGGGCGTAGTGCCCGAACTGTTGCCGGGCATGAATGAGCCGGGCCGGGCGCTGGATGTTGGTGAAGCGCGATCCTATCGCGTAGAGGAACTCGTCGGCGTTGGCGCGCGCGGCGGCGAGATTAGGCCCGAAGGCCGGCGCGGCCCCTCGGCAGGCCAGGCCTGAGAGAGCGAGCGCGAGAAAGGCAAAACGGACCGCGGGATTTTTCACACGCGAAAGTTAGCGACCGAGCCGCGCCTCGCGGGCCAGGGCCCACTTGAGATTGAGGAACACGAAATCCCTGTTGTCGTCGAGTAACGTGGAGTAGCGCTCGCCGACACCGGCTGAGATCCAGAGACTTTCGGCGACCATGAACTCGACGCCGGTGGCCCACGAGCTCCTGTCTTCACGGGCCGAGCTCTTTTTCAGATTGCGTGTCGCCTCGACAAAGCCGTTGACGGTCGATCTGCCGGCCATTGCGCGGATTCCGCCTTCCCATGAGTTGTCGTTGATGCCTCCGATGCCGCCTGGGGTCGAGATGTAGTGCAGCTGCGCCGCGATCTGTCCCAGGCTCATTCGCTCGGCGACGTCGCCATTCGTTCTCGTCCATCTGATCGGAACCGCGCCGAGAAGCCAAAGCGAGCTGCCGAGCGCGGTGCGGCGGGTTATCGCCGACCCAGCCAAGCGGGTTCCGGTTGCGGCCGAGATGGCGAGGGTCGCATCGTTCCAGTGGTCCTTCATCCAGGCTTTGAGCAACCGGGACTTGCCCGTCCCGCCGCACTCGAGCGCCGCCTCGCGGTTGAGGTCGTTGGGGCCCGACTTCCACATCCGCACCGTGTCTTCGGTGAGGGGACTGCCGCTGCGGATTCTTTGCGTGACGGCGCGCTCGGTTCGGATCGGATTGCCACGCGCATCGAGGTAGGTGATCTCGATGGTATCCGTGGGAGCGGGGACGCCGTCGTTCGCCCGCAGAACACGCGTCGGATTGGCCGAATCGCGCACCGAAACCGCTCGCACGCCAGCTCGTCGTTGCACGACCACGGTAGAGGTGTCGACCCGCCGTGCCTCAGTTAGACAACGATCTAACAACCCAGCGACGTGGTTGCGGAAGGCGGGATCAGAGTACGGTTCAGGCCCACGCAGGATGGTGCGAAACCCGAACGCGAGGTCTGTGGCGGCCGTGTCGCCGCTCTTACGCACCGTTCCGACAGAAATTAGAGTGTTATAGAACCAGAAGCCTGGGCTACCGTTCCGGTATCCTTCCGGTGTCAGGGTGTAGCGAATCAGGTTGGACGGAAGGAACGAGATCGCCACGCCCGCGTTCACGTGGCCATCGATGTCGATCCCATCGGCCAGGGCAAGTCCCAGTGCCGGGAGGGTTCCCGGACTGGCGATCCGCTTGGGCGAGACATCCAGAAAGACGAAAGCCGGATCGTCGGGGACGTTGTAGGCGGGGAGCTGGGCCGACAGCGACCGGGATATTGCAAAGGCGCCGAGTCCGAGGATGATTAGACCCGAATGTAACGCGCCGCGTCTCACGATCACCGGCCGCATCATCATCTGAGAGTGCCCTCGCTGGCAATGAGCGTTGCCTCGGCGGTCAAGAACGCCATGCCGCCGTCGCTGCCGATTTTCCCTTCCCGGACGATCGGATCCCCGAGGGGCTGCCTGTTTTGTGAGAATCCAACCTTGATCCGGGTCGGGCGATCCGCCGCTCCGTCCATGAGAAAATAGATACGGAGATCGGTGTAGGGGCGAACGGGCGGAAGGAGCTTGAAGGAATACCTGCTCAGGCTTTCCAGCCCCCAGTCCTTTGACGAAGCGAAGTCCCTGAAATCGCGGCCCGGCACCCGCTTCTGGGCGATGAATCGAAACACCGAGGGCGTATCGGCTCTGATGTCGACGTCCACGGACTCGAGCGGGTCCATCTTGTACTGCGCCATGGCTTTGGGTTGGGCCTTGGGGGAGGGCGACGGGATGGCCTCCAAAGTACAGGGCGGCGCGGTGTGTGGATACGGGCTTCGGACAAGAACGCATTGGCACCATACCCGCGCCGAGCAGCAAGTTCGGCGAAGCGGTATCACGGATGAGCTTCCCGGAAAAGAGGTCTGGCGCCCTCGGTGTAAACGATTACATTCGCGGCAGAGCATGGTCACGATCAAGGACGTAGCCCGCGAAGCCAACGTCTCCGTTGCCACCGTCTCCCGCGTTCTCAACGGAAGCGGTCCGGCCAGCGCCGACACGCAGCACCGCATCCGGGAAGTCGCCGGACGCCTCAGGTACGTCCCGCACGGTGGGGCGCGCAGTCACATCACCAGCAGGACCGAAACGCTCGGAGTTCTGTTACCCGATCTCTATGGAGAATTCTTCTCGGAAGTGATCAGAGGAATGGATGACACCGCGCAGCGCAACGGCTTTCATCTCATCATCAGCCGCTCGCACGCGACGAAGCACGGCATCGAGACCGCGATGCGGGCGATGCGCGGGCGCGTCGATGGCGTCGTCGCGATGTCCCCCGACCTGGACGCCGAGTCGCTGTTGAACGTCCCGTCGACGTTACCGGTGGTGCTGCTCTGCTCGGTGTCGCGCGGCAACGAGCTCGACTCGCTCACCATCGACAACTGTCGTGGCGCCAGGGCGATGGTGAAGCACCTGATCGGTCTCGGTCACAAGCGGATAGCGATCATCAAGGGCGCGCCGCGGAACTACGACGCGGCGGAGCGGTTGCGCGGTTATCGGCTGGCGCTCAGGGATGCGGGGCTCGTGCCCGAGAGGTCGCTGGAGCTCGAGGGCGGATTCACCGAGGCGGGAGGATATGCCGCCGTGCTCAAGATCCTGGAGATGGATTCGCGGCCGACGGCAGTGTTCGCGGCCAACGACTCGATGGCGATCGGCGCGCTGAGCGCGCTCCGTGAATCGGGGGTGCAGATCCCGGAAGAGATGGCGGTCGCGGGGTTCGACGACATACCGTTGGCGCGGTACATGGACCCGCAGCTCTCGTCGGTGAGAGTTCCTATCTGCGATCTGGGCGCGCGCGCGGTCGAGATGCTGTTGCACGGCGTCACCCACAAGAACGGTCACCCGCGCAAGCGCGAGCGCGTGCAGACCGAGCTCGTCATCCGCCAGTCGTGCGGAGCTCAATTAGTGGGACGGCCACCCCCACCCCCGCCCCTTCAACCCTAACCTCGAGCATTCACTGAAGATCCTCGTCAGAACGCGCAATTCACTGCGCACCGGCAGCAACGTCAAACCACATATGGAGAGCCACATGAAAAGCATCAAGTTGAATTACGAGCGATTTTATCGGACGATCGGGTTTGTGATCGCGCTCCTCGGTCTCGCGACGGCGAGTGCGGGTTACCTGCTCGCGCAGACATCCACCGGAGCTGTCCGCGG
>JANMTG010000081.1:0-1552 GCA_031390205.1 Gemmatimonadota bacterium | reverse complement strand
ACGCGCTTTCTGATGTCACTGGAGGATTCGGTTGACCTGGTCCTCCACGCATTCGAGCACGGTCGTCAGGGAGACATTTTCATCCAGAAGGCTCCCGCCTCGACGGTCGGCGATCTCGCAACCGCGCTCAAAGAGCTCTTCAACCGCGATGGCAAGGTTCGGGTCATTGGAACCCGTCATGGGGAAAAACTCCACGAGACGCTCGTTTCGCGCGAGGAGAGGGCGAGATCGGAGGACCGCGAACGATATTTTCGCGTACGCGCGGACGATCGGGACCTGAACTACAAGAAGTACTTCGTGGAGGGCGAGAAGAAGATCTCTGATCTGGACGATTACACCTCCCACAACACCCATCAGCTCGATGTCCCGGCGATCAAAGAGCTGCTGTCGAAGCTGGACTACATAACGGCTGAACTCGATGCGTAAGGTGATGACGCTGGTCGGCACCAGGCCGGAGCTGATCAAGATGAGCCGCGTCATCGCCGAGCTCGATAAGCAGGTGCAGCACGTGCTCGTTCACTCGGGGCAGAACTACGACTTCGAGCTCAATCAGGTCTTTTTCGACGACCTCGGAATTCGCAAACCGGACCATTTCCTCGGTGTGGCGGCCGAAACCGCGGCGAAAACGATCGCCGAGGTGATCTCGCGCGCGGATGATGTGCTGGATGCGGAGCGTCCAGAGGCGCTCCTCATTTACGGTGACACCAATACCGGCCTTGCCGTCATCGCCGCCAAGCGACGTAAGATTCCCGTCTTCCACATGGAGGCGGGGAATCGTTGCTTCGATCAGCGGGTGCCCGAAGAGTTGAATCGGAAAGTCCTCGATCACCTGAGCGACATCAACATGGTGCTCAGTGAGCACGCGCGCCGATACCTGATCGCCGAGGGGATCCGCCCCGAGACGATCATCAAGACTGGGTCGCACATGGAGGAAGTGCTCGCCTACGCGATGCCGCGCATTCAGGCGTCGGACGTTGTAGCGCGATCTGGACTGACGCCGCGAAGCTTCTTCATTGTGAGCGCGCACCGCGAGGAGACAGTGGACACGCCGGATCGGCTTCGCGAGCTGCTGCGCACCCTGCGCGCTGTGGGAGACGAGTGGAAGATGCCGATCATCTTCTCGACGCACCCACGGACCCGGAAGCGAATCGAGGCGCTCGGCGAAAGGTTGGAAGACCCTTTCGTCCGCTTCATGCCGGCATTCGGCTTCAATGACTACATCAAGCTGCAGATGGAGAGCTTCTGTGTGCTGTCGGACAGCGGAACGATTACTGAGGAGGCGTCGCTACTCAACCTCCCGGCCGTCACCATCCGTGACGCGCACGAGCGACCGGAGGGGTTGGACGTCGGCACGCTTATCATGAGCGGGCTTACGGCCGCGCATGTTGTCGACGCGATCCGTGTCGTGACCGGACAGCACGACCGCACCCGGCGCGTCATTCCGGTAGTGCCGGACTATCAGGCGGGGCCAGTCTCCAAGCAAGTCGTTCGCGTCGTTCTGAGCTACATCGACTATGTGAACCGTACCGTGTGGCGTCGCGGATACAACTGA
>JANMTG010000072.1:0-2344 GCA_031390205.1 Gemmatimonadota bacterium | reverse complement strand
CCAAGCGAATGGGAATCCTGGGAGAGCTGCCTCCCGACCAGATGCTCGCCAAGCTCGACAAGGAGATCGAGGGCTGGCAGCGCGCCGATCCTTCGACTCCAGTGCAGCCGGCGCTGCACCTCGTCGCGGTCGTGGCGCAGGGATCTCCGGGCCGGGACGGCAAGTATCGCCTGCGTATGACCGACAGTCTCATCGAGACCGTCGCGACGTGGCGGCGCGAAGAAACGCGATCGTCTTTCTCGATCTGCAGGTGGCGTTGAGCACGGTACAGGAAGAGATTCCACGCCTCATCTCGTTTCTGAAGCGTCCCAACTTCCACCTGGGGCTCGACCCCGAGTTCTCAATGAAGACCGGCGCCAAACCGGGAACGAAGATCGGAACCATGAGCTCCTCCGACGTCAACTACGCAATCGGGGTGCTGTCCGACCTGGTGACGCAGAACAATCTGCCGCCCAAGGTCCTCGTTCTTCATCGCTTCACGCGACCCATGATCACGGGATACAAGAAGATTCGCCTCGACCCCCGTGTGCAGGTCGTGATCCACATGGATGGCTGGGGTCAGCCCTGGCTCAAGTACGATTCATATCGCGACTACGTCGCGGACGAGCCGGTACAGTTCACCGGATTCAAGATCTTCTATAAGAACGACACGAAGAAAGGGGACCCGATCATCACGCCGCCAGAACTTCTTCACCTGCATCCCAAGCCCGTCTACATCCAGTACCAGTAGCACCGGCGGTGACATGACTACGAGGCGGGACTTTCTCTCCAGCATGGCCGCGGCGGGTTTCGCGGCGCAGCCCGTGTTCCGCGAGCGGGCGATGACGTCGCTCTTCAAGGCAAGCGCGATCGCGGGAGATCGCGAAGCGGCCGCAGTCGCCAGCGACGAGTCGTACTGGGCCGAGATACAGCGCGCGTTCGACACCGACCGCACGATGATCAATCTCAACAACGGCGGTGTCAGTCCGACGCCCAGCCACGTGCTGGAAGCGATGATCCGCGACCTGCGCTTCACCAACGAGCTTCCCGTGGAGCACATGTGGCGAGTGCTCGAGCCCCGTATCGAGAGCGTGCGCCGGGATCTCGCCAGCGAGTTCGGCTGCGACATCGAGGAGATGGCGATCACCCGCAACGCGTCCGAGGCGAACGAGATCATGATCTTCGGACTCGATCTCAAGCGCGGGGATGAAGTCGTGATCACGAATCAGAACTACGGGCGGATGATCAACGCCTGGGAGCAGCGCGTGCGGCGCGATGGCATCGTGCTAAAGCAGATCTCCTTTCAGGTGCCCCCGCCGTCGGACGACTACATCGTCGAGCGGTTCCGCGCGGCGCTCACTCCGAGAACCAAAGTCATCGAGGTCACCCACATCACCAATCTCACCGGGCAGATAATGCCGGTGCGGCGAATAGTGGAGCTGGCACGGCCGCGCGGGATCGAAGTGTTCGTCGACGGAGCGCACGCGTTCGCGCACTTTCCATTCAAGCGGAGCGAGCTCGGCTGCGATTACTACGGGACAAGCCTTCACAAATGGCTGCTCGCTCCAATCGGCACCGGATTTCTCTACGTGAGAAAAGACAAGCAGAAGAGCCTCTGGCCACTGATGGCCGCCGTTCCGGCGCAGGACAACGACATCCGGAAGTACGAGGAGATCGGGACGCACCCCGCCGCCAATCACAACGCCATTTCCGCCGCGCTTGCGTTCCACCGCGGCATTGGATCGGATCGAAAGGTCGCGCGTCTCCGCTATCTGCGTGACCGCTGGGCCAAACGGCTCCTGGCGGAGAGTTCACGCGTCTCGGTACTGACACCTCTCGACGACAGGCAGTCGGGTGCGATCGCGCTTTTTCAGGTCGAAGGTCTCGACAACGTGAAGCTTGGCGAATGGCTCATGGCGAAGCACCGGATCGTCAACACGCCGATCGTCCATCCCGAATTCCGCGGGATTCGCATCACTCCAAACGTCTACACGACTATAGACGAGATAGACGTCTTTGCCGACAAGGTTCTGGAAGCAATCAAAAAGGGCATCCCAAATTCTCCAACAACGAGCTGACAACGTGATTCTCTTCATCGCCATCGGCCTTGCTGCCGGAGTTCTGGCCGGCCTGTTTGGAATCGGCGGCGGAATCGTGATTGGACCCGCCCTAATTCTCCTGGCGGGTTTCGCTCCGAAGATCGCGACGGGCACTTCGCTGGGCGCTCTCATCCTCCCGGTCGGCGTATTGGGGGCGTGGGAGTACTACCGGCGCGGTAATCTCAATATCACCGCCGCCCTCTGGATCGCCCTCGGGCTCCTCGTCGGAGCATGGTTCGGAGCCAGGTTGGCGCAGAATCTTTCCG
>JANMTG010000064.1:0-21436 GCA_031390205.1 Gemmatimonadota bacterium | reverse complement strand
GTAGCTGCGCGGGTCGGATTCGTGGGGCCGATGCGCGACGACGAGCTTCCGGAAGCATACGCGACCTCCACGATCTATCTCGGCGCGTCGAGGGTGGACAAGGAGATCAACGTCGAAGGATTCGGCATCTCGTTCCTCGAGGCGGGGGCATGCGGCGTGCCTTCGGTCGCCGGCGATTCGGGTGGCGTCCGCTCGGCCGTTCGCGATGGTGAAACCGGCATTCTCGTTCCGCCCACTGACGCGGAAGCGGTAGCGGGCGCGATCCGCTCGCTGCTGCTCAACCCCGACCGGCGCGCGCAGATGGGACGCGCAGCGCGCCACGCGGTCGAGACACACTACAACTGGGATCGCGTCGCGCGCGATACACGTGAGTTCACCTACGACGTCGTGGCCAGGCGAAAGGCTCACCGCGCGCGATGACTGCCGGTGCACGCGCCACCAAATCGAAGAAGAAGGAGCGCAGGGCGACGCTGGCGCACCGCGTCGAGTACTACGCGATGCGCGGAACGATCGAGGCTCTGCGCGCGCTGAGCTGGCACCGGGCCGGCGCCATCGGTGAGAAGCTCGGCGAGCTCGGCTATCGTCCTCTCGGCATCCGCAAGCGCGTAGTCGAGAGCCAGATCGCTGCCGCTTTTCCCGAGCTGTCACCCGCAAGAGTCGTGAGTCTTGCCAGGGAGTCATACCGTCACCTCGGGCGCTCGGCGATCGAGACCGCGCTGCTTGGATCGATCGGCAGGGATGGCCTCCAGAGGCTGGTCGAGACGGTGGAAGGCTGGGACCTGATCGAAGAGGTGATGGCGCGGGGAAAAGGAGCGGTTCTCGTCACGGGACACATCGGCAACTGGGAGCTGGCGGGAGCTTACGTCGCGGCTCGCGGAGTTCCACTCGATGCGATCGTGCGGGGAATGGCCAATCCGCTCTTCGACACGTGGCTCAATCGCACGCGCGAGGAGATGGGAATGACGGTCGTTCACGATTCGGAGGCCGTCCGACGCACGCCGCGATCTCTTCGCGCGGGGAGAGCCGTTGCGTTCGTCGCCGACCAGGGAGTTCTCGGCCTCGCTTCCACATTCGTCCCTTTTTTCGGGCGGCCCGCCAAGACTCCGCGCGGTGCGGCGGTATTCGCCTTGCGTTTTGAGGTGCCGGTGCTGTTCGTCGTCGCGCTCCGCCAGCCGAACGGACGCTATAGAATTGTGGTCGAGCGCGTGGAGATTGCGGGGACCGGCGACAAGGACAAGGACGTCGATGCGATCGTCACGCGGTACACCCAGCTTCTGGAAAAGTGGGTGCGGGTAGTTCCGGCGCAGTACTTCTGGCAGCACCGCAGGTGGAGACGCCAGCCGCCCGACACGCCGAGCGAGCTGAGAGATCCATCGGCGTGAGAAGTCCAATCGGAGACAGGTGATGCTCGATCCCGCACAGCGAATGAGGTTTCTGCGCGACAACCGCGCTCGAATCGGGATCGTCATCGTCGTCATCATGAGCCTGGCGGCACTGCTGGCGCCGGTCATTGCCAGACAGAGCCCGATCACGATCGACCTGCTTCATCTGCTCGAGAAGCCCTCCGCCGACCATTGGCTGGGCACCGACATCCAGGGGCGGGACGTATGGTCGCGTCTTGTCTATGGCGCGCGGGTTTCGCTTACCGTTGGCCTGATCTCGCAGGGCATTGCCCTCGTGCTCGGCGTGTCGCTCGGGCTCGTGGCCGGGTTCTACGGCAAGTGGGTCGATGAGGTTGTAATGAGGCTCGCGGATGTCACTCTCGCTTTCCCAACGCTCCTGTTGCTCATCGCCATGGTGGCGGCGCTCGAGCCATCCATGGGGGTGGTCTTCGTGACAATAGGAATCGTCGGCTGGGCGGGAATGGCGAGACTGGTGCGCGGCCAGGTGCTGGTGGTGCGCCAGCTCGAGTACATCCAGGCCATACGCGCGCTCGGCGCGGGGGATATGCGCATCATGACCCAGCACGTGCTTCCCAACGTGATCGCCCCGGTGGTGATCGCCGCGACGCTTGGAGTCGCCGGCGCGATCATGGCCGAAGCGGCGCTTTCCTTTCTCGGTCTCGGCGTGCCACCGCCGGCTCCGAGCTGGGGCTCCATGATTGCAGACGGGCGCGATCTCGACCAACTTCGACGCGCGCCGTGGACCTCGGTTTTCCCCGGCGTCGCGATCGGCGCGGCGGTGCTCGGCTTCAATCTGCTGGGCGACGCGTTGCGTGATGCGCTCGATCCGCGGCAACATTACCGGGCGGTAAAGGACACGTGACCACTTTTTGAGCGAGTACCGGCGAACTCTCTTCGACAAGCTTGGCCCGGAAGCGGCCGATCTTTACAGGATTGGCAGCTGGATGATCGTTCCGGTGACGGCGGGTGCGTTCATCGGCGCCGGAACGGCGATCAAGGCCGGCCTCGTGACTCCCGCGGTCGTGCTCGCCACGCTCGTCGGCGCTATACTTGGAGGCGCGAGCGCCGCCCTTTTCGTCGTCTCGATTTCGCGGGGCGCGGGCGGCGCCTTTGGGTCGTTCCTCCAGCCGAGCGGCAGCGGGAGTTACGAACGGCAATATTCTCTCGAGGATTCGTTGCTAATGCGTGGGGACGTCGCGGGCGCGCTGGCGTCCTACGAACGAGTCATCGCCGATGCGCCGGATCAAGCGCAGCCCCGCCTGCGGGCGGCCGAAGTTTGCCTCAAATCGAAGATGAACGAGAAAGCGGAGTAGCTCTTTCGTGGCGTGCAACGGTTGCCGCACGTCGCGGCGAAAGACGACATCTACGCTTCGCACCGTCTCGTCGACCTGTACCGGACGTGGCCCGGGAACGAGACCAAAGGGTTGCGCGAGCTGCGGCGAGTGATAGATACATACCCGAACACCGATGTTGCTGCACGCGCTCGCGAAGGGCTCGTATCGTTGAAAGGCCAGCTCGGAGTCACCGAGTAGCGGGTCGGCCGTCGGCGGCAGCCGCACCATTGTTGCGGTACTGACTGCCATTACCTCCACGGAGGATGAACATGCTGCTTCAGACTACATACCAGACGGTTCCAGCTCAGAACCCGCCCGTTCAGACGGTCCCGGTGCAAACGGTTCCGGCAGACGCGTCCTTCGGCGATACGCTCATGGCTTCGTTCCGCGATGCGTTCACGATGATCCTTGGCGCGATCCCGCGCATCCTCGGCTTCATCGTCATCGTCGCGATCGGCTGGTTCGTGTCGTCGCTCCTGGCGCGCGGGGTGTTGGGACTGCTTCGCGCAATCCGCTTCGACGAGCTGATGCAGCGATCGGGACTGGGGGACTTCCTGGCAAAGATGGGAACGGGAACGGATCCGGCCACGATGGTGGCGTCGTTGGTGAAGTGGCTCATCCGCATCGTAGTGCTCCTGGTTGCGTTCGATACGCTGGGACTTCCCGCGGTGTCCGACGTGATGGGAGAGTTCCTGCTCTGGCTGCCAAACCTCGTCGTCGCAATGGTGATCCTCTTCATCGGGGGAATTGCCGCGCGCGCCTTGGGCAACGTAGTTCGCGGCGCGACGGCGGAGGGCGGATTCAGGAACCCGGAGACGCTATCCAACGTGGCGAGAACGGCCGTGTGGGCGTTCGCGATCGTAATTGCGGTGAATCAGCTCGGGATCGCGTCCAACCTGATCAACACCCTATTTACGGGCTTCGTCGGTGCACTCGCGTTGGCAGCGGGTCTGGCTTTCGGGATGGGCGGCCGTGATCTGGCGCAGCGCTCACTCGACAATTGGTACCAGCAGGCCCAGGACGCGAAGCCGAAGGCGAAACGCGCGCGGGCGGCCGAGGACCAGTAGCGGCGGACGCCCGCGGTAAAACAAAATGGCCCCCGGTTTGGGGGCCATTTTGCGTCGTCGCGTCGGGGTTTCCCGCGCTCTCGTCCGACGTTACGGAGCCAGGCCGGCCGAAGTCCCGCCGAGAAGAAATCTCCGCACGAACTCCACCGTCGAGTAGAACTGAAAATCCACGTTGTTCTTCTTTCGGAATCCGTGCCCTTCATCCTTCGCCTTCAGGTACCACACCGGGTTCCCGTTCTGCTTTACACGAGCCACCATCTGCTCGGCCTCGGTGTAGGGTACTCGCGGGTCGTTGCCTCCCTGCACCACGAACAGCGGCCGGGAAATCTTGCCGGCGTTGTTCAGTGGGGCAATGCGTTCGAAGAACGCGTACATCTGCGGGTCGCGCTCGTCACCATACTCGACCCGCCGCAAATCGCGCCGGTACGACTCCGTGTTCTTCAGGAAGGTATTGAAGTTGGAGATTCCGACGACGTCGAGCGCACAGCAGATCCGCTCGTTGTAGTTGGTCGCCACGGCCAGCGTCATGTAGCCACCGTAGCTTCCTCCCGTAACCATCACCCGGCTCGCGTCGAGCTCCGGCTGCTGAGCGATCCAGTCGAACAGCGCGCCGATGTCCCGTACCGAGTCCTCTCTCTTCAGCCCGTTATCGAGCTTGACGAACTCCTTGCCGTAACCGGTCGACCCGCGCACGTTCGGAAAGATCAAAGCCACACCGAGCTCGTTGAGATAGTAGTTGCTGCGACCGAGAAACCCGGGCTGGTACTGTCCTTCCGGTCCCCCATGAATGTTGACGATGACGGGGCGCTTACCCGCGAAGCGGCGTGGAGGCCCGTAGTAGAAGCCAGTGATCTCGCGCCCGTCGAAGCTTCGCCAGCGGATTAGCGAGGGCTCCGCCAGATCCGATGCCACGAGCCCACCGAGCTCGCTTTCCGTCCAGCGGGTAACGGTGCCCGCCAAAGCATCGAGCGAGTAAACGTCGCTCGGGCTCCGAGCGGAAGAAACGGTGAACGCGAGCAGGGGCAGGCGCGGATGCCAGCGGGCGCCGCCAATATTTCCGATCGGAATTCTGGACACCGGACGAATCCGGCGCGACCGGGTATCCATCAGGTATAGGTGTGAGATGCCCGCCTCGTTGGCAACGAAAGCAATGGTCCGCCCGTCCGCTGAGAGAACGAAGCCCTCAACGTCCCAGTTGATCGACGCCGTCAGCGGTGTGATGCGCCGTGTGCCAAGGTCGAGATACGCGAGCCGCTGAAACTCGGAGCCGGCATCGGTCGTGAGATAGACACCACGCCCATCGCGGCTGAAGCGTGCGTCCCCGTACGCGACCGTGTCTCGCCCGTCCGGAACGAGGAGTGCACGACTTCCGCTCGAGACATTGACCACGTGGTAGCGGCTCTGGTTTACCGACAGGTACTCACCGACGAGCACCTCGCGGTCGTCGGGCGACCAATCACTGACACCCCACCCGCCGCCCTTTAC
This sequence comes from Gemmatimonadota bacterium, assembly GCA_031390205.1. GTDB lineage: Bacteria > Gemmatimonadota > Gemmatimonadetes > Gemmatimonadales > Gemmatimonadaceae > UBA4720. Next base: position 16,147 of record JANMTG010000064.1, on the reverse strand, counting down.
TTCGAGGAGCCGCCGGCCGCTCGCCGGATTGAGCGGGTCCATTACGTAGATGTCGCGATCGGTGCCATTGCGCCGCGTGCTGGCGTACGCGACGCGATCGCCGCGCGTGCTCCAGCGCATGCCGCCATTCTGCGAGCGGCCGCCATCAGTCAGGAGCGTTACAGCGCCGCTGGCGAGATCGTAGCGGTATATCTGTCCGAACTCGTTTCCGCCGATGTCTCTCGTGAACAGGAAATAGCGTCCCTGCCTGGGCTCGTATGAGGCGCCATTGATCGGTTCGTCGAAGAATGTGAGCTGCGTGCGCGCGCCGAGCGGAGTCGCGACGCGATGGATTTGCGCCGTGTTGCCGAAGCGGGTGCTGATCAGCAGCTCGCGGCGGGTGGGGTGCCAGTCGGCGATCCCCGCGGAGCGTGACTCGGTGTACCGCCGGACATCCACCGCCAGATTTGCCGGAATCGCGGGAATCCCATCGACCACCAGGTTCTCGGCGGGAGCAATCACGGCTGGCGTTTGCGAGGCGACGCCAGAGGCGAGGAGAAGAGAAGCGGCAAGGGCGAGGAATAGACGCATGGGACAAGCCTCTGTTGTCGTGCTGTGAACTATCGGTCGGGGCGGAAACGTCGCGGCCGCATCTGAAATGTGCTCGTCACCGGCAACGTCCGGTACTGCCGGCCCGGCCTGTGACGGGGAATCAAGGCGATGGATCGAGATCACCGAGCGATGATGCGGATTAGCCCATAGTCGCGCGCTCCCTTGCGAAGCAAATGGTACCCGCCCGCCAACGGTGTAGTCGATGCAAGATCGGTATCCGCTGTCGCTCGCCCGCCGTTCAGATAGACTCCGCCCTGCTCGACAAGCCGGCGCGCGGCACTCTTCGACGCCACGAGCTTGAGAGTCACCAGAGCGTCGGCCAGACTGGGCGTCTCCGTCGCACGAGCGAACGGCACCTCCCCACTCAGGGCGCTCAGCACCGGCTCGGTGAGAGCCGAGGGATCAGCTTTGCCGAACAGCACCCGGGAAACCTCCTCCGCCACGCTCGCGGCTTCGTCTCCGTGTACTCGCGACGTCACATCGCGAGCGAGCGCTTGTTGTGCCTCACGTTTCTCCGGTGCCTTGGCAACCGCCTTGTCGAGCTCCTCCACGCGTTGTCGAGCAAGCAGGGTGAAGTATCGCAGATATTTGCAGACATCGCGGTCGTCGACGTTGATCCAGAACTGATAGAACTTGTACGGCGTGGTCATCGTGGGATCGAGCCACACCGCGCCCGACTCGGTCTTGCCGAACTTGGAGCCGCTGGCCGTCGTCACGAGCGGCATTGTGAGGGCGTGCGCCGTCGTGCCCTCGACTCTTCGTATCAGCTCGAGCCCCGCCGTGATGTTTCCCCACTGATCGCTACCGCCAATCTGGAGCGTCACGCCCTCGCGCCGGTGCAGCTCGAGAAAATCGTAGGCCTGGAGCAGCATGTAGGAGAACTCCGTGAAGGAGATGCCACCCTCGATGCGCGACTGCACCGACTCCTTGGCGAGCATGTAATTCACCGTGAAGTGCTTACCGACGTCGCGCATGAAGTCCACTGCGCCGAGCTTGCACAGCCAGACCGCGTTGTCCCGCATGCGGGCGGCGTTGGGACCGGTGAAATCGAGAAAGAGCCTGAGCTGCTCCTCGATCGCACGGGAGTTCCGCGCTACTTCCTCGGCGGAGGTCAGTTGACGCTCCGCAGTCTTGCCGCTCGGGTCGCCGATCATCCCCGTTCCACCACCAACCAGCGCAATCGGCCGATGACCGGCACGCTGCAAATGCGCCAGCCCCATCACCGGCACGAGATGTCCGACGTGCAGGCTCGGACCAGTCGGATCGAAGCCGGCATAGGCGCTCACTTCCCCCGCTTTGAGAGCGTCGGCCAGTCCATCAGTGTGCTGATAGACAAGTCCTCGCCAGGAGAGCTCGTCGAGCAGCGACGCTTGGGCGTTCATGCGGGGAAGATAGGGCGGGCCGTCCACTGTGTCACCTTCGGTGTATGACGGTTACTTTTCACATCGAATGTCACCAGCCACCCCACGAACTCCCGGCCCCTCCGGCTCCGCCGAAGCGCCCACCAACTCTACAGGTCCCGCGAAGCTCCCATTCCGCAAGCGTCATCCGACGCTGGTGCGGTCCCTGCTGCTCGGCACGACCTTCCTGATTTCGCTTGGCGCCGGGCTCTTTTATGCCAGCTGGGCGCTGATCTGTCGCGGAAACCAGTGCCCGACCATCGAGTCGCTGGCGGAATACACGCCCAACCAGACGTCCAAGCTGTATGCGGTGGACGGACGCTTCATCGCCGAGCTGGGCATTGAGCGTCGAACTCTCGTCAGATTCGATGAGATTCCGGCGGTCGTAATCGACGCGTTCCTTTCCACCGAGGACAAGCGCTTCTTCACGCATGCCGGCATCGACTGGTACCGCGCCGCCGGGGTGATTCTCAAGTCGCCGGTCAACGGCTTCTCCCAGGGTTTCTCGACGATCACGATGCAGCTGGCGAGAAACGTCTTCCCCGATCAGATATCGCGCGAAAAGAACATCGTCAGAAAGCTCAAAGAAGCGAAGGTCGCGCGACAGATCGAGGCGAAGTACGACAAGAAGCGAATCCTCGAGCTGTACTTCAATCAGATCGATCTGGGACACGGCGCCTATGGAGTCGAGACCGCGTCGCAGCGCTACTTCGGCAAGTCGGTTCGCGACCTGAATCTCGCCGAAGCCGCGACGCTTGCCGCCTTGCCGAAGGCGCCGTCGCGCTACAACCCGGTTCGCTATCCCGAGCGCGCCATTCAGCGACGCAACACCGTCCTCGGATTGATGCGCGACGCCGGGAAAATCAGCGAGGCCGATGCCAGCCAGGCGAGGGCCTATCCGTTGCGGCTCGCGACGACGACGGAGGCGGGCGAGACCGCCCCCTACTTCGTCGAATGGGTGCGGCAGCAGCTCGATGCGCAGTTCGGCAGGCAGCTGTACCAGCAGGGCCTGAAGGTGTTTACCACGCTCGATATCGAGATGCAGAGCGCGGCGGAGCGCGCGCTCGAGCGCCAGATTCGCGCGATCGAGGCGGGTCGCTTCGGCCCGTACACGCACCAGACCTACGAGCACTACATCGCGCGCCGGGAAGGAGATGTGGGAAGCGGGACCTCGCCGTACCTCCAGGGTGCGTTCCTCGCGCTCGACCCGCGAAATGGGGCGGTTCGCGTAATGATCGGCGGGCGCGATTTCTACGACTCCAAGTTCAATCGCGCCGTGCAGGCACTGCGCCAACCCGGGTCGACGTTCAAGCCGATCGTCTATTCCGCCGCGATTCAGAACGGGCGCCCGGCGTCGTACATCGTGAACGACAGCCCGCTGGTGCTCAACGTCCCGGGGCAGGAGACGTGGGCGCCGCAGAACTACGACCTCGCCTTCATGGGCGAGATTCCCCTGCGCCAGGCGCTTTACCTGTCACGCAACCTTGCCGCCATTCGGCTCGGCATGGAGCTCGGCGAGCAAACCGTCATTGGCGAAGCGCGCAATTTCGGCATCACCACTCCAATTCCGCCGTATCCATCCATCCATATCGGCGCCGCCGACGTTTATCCGATCGAGCTCATTTCCGCCTTCACCGCCTTCGCAAACCTGGGCGTGAGGGCGACACCAAACGCAATCGTCCGCGTCGAGAATCAAAAGGGCGAGATACTGTGGCAGCCGACTCCCACCCGCACGCAGGTGTTGTCCCCGGAAGAAGCCTGGCTGATGGTGGACATCATGAAGGATGTCGTGCGCCGTGGAACCGCGGCGGGAGTATGGGCCTCTGGATTTCACATTCCCGCGGGGGGAAAGACCGGCACGACCAACGACGGCACCAATGTCTGGTTCGTCGGCTTTACGGCCGATCTCGTTGCCGGTGTCTGGATGGGACTCGATCGTCCCCAGAAGATCAAGAGCAACGCGCAGGGCGGAGTGCTCGCTGCCCCCGCGTGGACGGTGTTTATGAACGAGGTTTATCGGAGGAAGCCGCAATCGCCCGACTGGCCGAAGCCGATCTCGATCGTGACCCGCGAGATCGACAGAACGAGCGGATTGCTGCAGACAGCCTATTGTCCGCGCGAACTGGTGACGAGTGAGTTTTACATCTCAGGCACCGAGCCCACCCGGGATTGCGACAAGCACCTCGCCTATGGCTCGCCCGGGCTGATGCCCCTCGACAGTTTCGGACTGCCTCCGGTGACACCCCCGACTGGCGGGCTTGAGCCGCCGATACGCGTGACGTCGCCCGTGATCCAGCCCGGCTACGAGCCCGTCCCGTCGACGCAGAGGCGTCCGACGGTGTTCGACACCACGCGGCGCAGTCCGCCCGTCATCCGGGCGCCTAATCCCGCTCCAATAGTCCGCGAGGCGGCGCCGCGGGACTCGGTCAGACGCCCCGCCGATTCCGCTGCGCGGGTGATACCGCCTCCCCCAATGCGGCCCGGCGCGCCGCGCTGATGCGCTACCACGCGCGCTGGGTCCTGCCCATCACCCAGCCGCCGATCGAAAACGGAACTGTCGTCGAGAGCGCGGGCATCATCACCTATGTCGGCCCGCGAGAGACGGCTCCGAGTGGAGATGACACCGAGCTGGGCGATGCAATTTTGCTCCCCGGACTGGTCAACGCACACACCCACCTCGAGCTCACCGTCATGCGCGGCTTTCTCGAGGATTGCCGGTTCACGGCGTGGATCGACAAGCTCCGCCAGAGCCGGACCGAAGCCCTCACCGAGGACATGCTTCTCGACTCCGCGCGATTGGGCATCGTCGAGGGTCTCGAAGCAGGCGTCACCACCTATGCGGACACCTGCTCCAGCGGAGTGGTGATGCGCGCGATGCGCGAGCAGGGTGTGCGCGGGATCATGTACCAGGAGGTGTTCGGGCCCGATCCGTCCTACGCAGAGGCAGCCATGCGCGGCCTCGAGGATCGCATCATGGGGCTCGCGACCGGGCAGACCGACCTGGTGAAGCTCGGAGTCTCGCCGCACGCTCCGTATACGGTTTCCGACCCGCTGTACTCCGGCGCCGCGCGCTTCGCCAACCAGCGGGAGCTGCCGCTGGCAATGCACGTCGCTGAAAGCGAGGCCGAGCAGAGAATCGTCGTCGAAGGCACCGGCGACTTCTCGCACCCTCTCCGAGAGCGCGGAATCACCAGCGCGGCGCGGGCACGGTCTCCGATCGCACTGCTCGAGGAACGGGGAGCTCTCGAGCGTGGGCCGCTGCTCATTCATTGCGTTCGGGTGGATGACGATGACATCGCGATCATGGCGCGTCACCGCTGCTCGGTCGCGCACTGTCCGGCGTCGAACGCGAAATTCGGTCATGGAATCGCACCGATACTTCCAATGATCGCGGCGGGTGTGAGGGTTGGAATCGGCTCGGACTCGGTTGCCAGCAACAATCGCATGGACATTCTCGACGAAGCGCGGCTGGCCGTCCTCCTTCATCGTGCCGCCACTCGCCGGCACGACGCGTTTGGCGCCGATGAAGCCCTGGAGCTCGCCACGATGGGCGGGGCCCGCGCCCTGGGGCTGGAGGCCCGCGTAGGATCGCTCGAAGTCGGAAAGGACGCGGATCTCGCCGCGTTTCGCACCGACGGCGCGCGGACGACCCCGATCGGCGATCCCTCTGCCGCGGCGGTTTTCGCCCTCCCGGGGCGCTCCGCGGAGCTGGTGACGGTGCGGGGCAGGGTCCTCGTCGGTCGCGGGCGGGTGGTGGCTGCCGATACTGCGCTCGTAGAGCGCGTCAACGCCGCTGGCACTGCTCTCGCTTCATGGGCCAGGGCGCGCAACCCGGTTATGAGCGGAGTCCAGTAGCGTACTTCATCAGTCGTTGGATATCTTCAGTCGTTGGATATCTTCAACTCTCCCCACCGAAGGAATCCCGGATCAATGGCGGCAGCAAACAATCACCACCGTATTTGGCGCGATGGGCAGTTCGTGAATTGGGAGGACGCCACCATTCACGTGATGAGTCACGTCGTCCACTACGGGTCGAGTGTTTTCGAGGGCATTCGGTGCTACGAAACGCCCGACGGCCCCGCGATCTTCAGAGTCGGCGCCCACATGCGGCGCTTTGCCGACTCGTGCAAGATCTACCGGATGCCGCTCACGTATTCGGTCGACGAATTGTCGAGAGCGGCCGTCGACACCGTGGCAGAGAGCGGGTTGCCGAGCTGCTACCTGCGTCCGATAGCGCTCCGCGCCGGCGAGCAGATGGGCGTGCTGCCGAGCGAGACGCCGCTCGAGGTCTTCATCATTCCGTGGACGTGGGGCACCTACCTGGGCGCCGACGCTCTGAAGAATGGAGCCGACGTCTGCGTGTCGAGCTGGAGGCGTGCGGCTCCGGACACTTTTCCGTCACTGGCGAAGGCGGGTGGAAATTATCTCAACGGACAGTTGTCGAAGATGCAGGCGCGGGTCGATGGCTACGTCGAAGGGATAATGCTCGACTCGTTCGGACTGGTGTCCGAGGGCAGCGGCGAGAATCTCTTCATCGTCCGCGACGGAAAGCTCCTCACGTCGACCATCAGCTCTGCGATTTTGAACGGCATCACGCGTGACTCAGTGATCCACATCGCACGCGACATGGGGCTCGAGGTGGTGGAGCAGTCAGTGCCGCGCGAGATGCTGTACATCGCCGACGAGCTGTTCTTCACCGGGACGGCGGCGGAGATCACGCCGATCCGGTCGGTGGACCGGATACCGATCGCCGATGGGAAGCCGGGGCCGCTCACGCTGGAGATCCAGCGCGAGTACATGGGAATCGCCAACGGCAGTCGGCCGGATCGTTACGGGTGGCTCACGCACGTGCCGGCTGCAGTGAGCGCAGGCATCTAGCCGACGCGTTTTCCTGTTACCGGCAATCGCGAACGTCGTCGAAATAGTAGTGGCATCGTGGGTCCGACCGGCGCTCCGCGCTGTATATTTTGTGAGTTAGTCCCCACGGGCGTGGAGAGTGACCTTATGCTCTCGTGCTGCCCGGATTATTGTCAAGGAGGAGTGCTTGGTAGTTGGTTGTCTCGCACTGAATGCTTCGTTCGAGCCCCTGACGATGGTTCCGCTCCGGCGCGCGCTGCGGCTGGTGATCGATGGAAAAGCGGAGATCGTCGAGGCGGATTCCGACCGGGTCGTTCGCTCGGAGCGCCTGACGCTCCCTCGTCCGGCGGTGATTCGCCTGATGCGCTTCATCCACGTCCCGCGCCGGTTCCGGCGTCAGGTGACGAACACGTTCCTGTTCGCGCGCGACCGTTACCGCTGCCAGTTCTGCGGGCGCCTGCAGATCGAGCTCAAGCCGCGTGAGTCGCTGACCCGCGACCATCTGGTGCCGCTGTCGAGAGGCGGCGCGAACGACTGGACCAACGTGGTGACCGCTTGCAGCCCCTGCAACACCCGCAAGGCGAACAATCTGCCGAGCGAGATCGGGATGCACCCGATGCACGCGCCGGTAGAGCCGCACTTCGTGCATCTGAGCTGGGCGGTGCGCAGGCTGACACCCACGCAGGCGCGCTACATCAAGCTGTTCTACGGCGAAGAGACCCTCCACCACCTGGAAGACCTCGAGCACCGCCACCCGCACCACGCGCACTCACACGCCGCGCATTAGTCCGTCGCGCTGACCACTAAGAGCCAGAGGAGATATTTCTCCTCTGGCTCTTTGTATTATGCGCCAGTGCGTCGGAGGGGAACGGGAAGCAGCGGCTGCTCGCTTACACGCATCGAGCCTCGCTGCCCGCTGGCGCGGGCAAAGCGCGCGAGTCTCTTGCTACACGAGACGCCGCTGCGTCCCGCCCCCCCTCCGACTCCCCACGTAGTTCAGCGCTGAAGGAACACTCTCCTCGTGGCGCCTCTCTCGCTCGCGCGTCGAGCTCTGCTCGCTGCGAGTGCCCCCATGCGGGCCGCGCGACACGAGCGACGAGCGACTTCCTACCAACCGCAGGACGATGCAGCGCGAAGCGGTGCTGCGGTTGCGATTCCATGTAGGGCGGTGAGGGTGTCCTCGTAGGAGGCGTTCAGCGAGCGACCAAGGAGACGGGCGAGTGCTAGCGGAGCTGGCGCGAGCGTAGTTCGGCTCCGCCCGAGCGAGCGTCGCCGCCGAAGAGGACACCCTCGCCGACCAATACAGAGATGCCAGTCGTGGCCAGAGATCCTCCGCGCGTGCATCGTCAACGCGGTGGCTAGAGTCGAAACGTGCCCGAGCGCGCCTCGTAATGGCGCTTCTGGCCCCCGAGCAGCCGCACGACGATCGTGCGAACGCCGCGGGTGAGAGCCGTTCCGGGGTTCTTTTCGCCTCGTACCGCGGGCTTGAACTCTCCGCGCAGCCAACGCTCCACTTCGTCGAGATCGCTCAGAGAGAGCATCTCGACGTCGAGCAGCAGGTTGTAATACCCACGCTGGCCCTTCCTCGGCAGCGAAATCGTCGTCTCGTAGGGCGCTTCCGCCGCGTCCGCGGCAGCCTCGAGGCTCGCATGGTCCCCGAGTGACTCGGCTTTCCTGTTCACTACGCGCGCGACCTGGTAACGCTTGCCGAGCACGTCGTACTTGAGAATGACATCCCACTCGGACGCAGCCTGAATATCATCGAACCACCGCCCGGCCTTCCACCGCTCGAGACGGTAATGCAGGCGCGCCGGAAATCCGTTGGCGAGCAGATCGCGCATCGCCGCATCGGTCAGCAGTCCTGCCGACGACACGCTTGGCGCCTGCCCGGTCCACGCCCGTTGCGGGGGTGCGTTCACTTCCACCCGTACCTTCTGCCCCAGGAGCGGCGACGCGAATAGCAGAGAGCCGGCGGCTAGCAGCCTGGCGGTCAACATCTAGAAGCGGCGCCGAACCCGCAGGAAGAAGTTCGCGGGCTGGCTTGCGTCGGACACCGCTTTCGCTGCGTAGATGCCGATTATGCCAAGATCGAGTCCGAGCCCGACATCGGTTCTGAACGTTCCGAAGGCGGGGATGCTGCCGCTCGGATACTGGAGCGTGCCGCTCGGCGGTCCCACCAGCCAGCCTCGACCCGCATCCACGAATGCGACCGCCGTCGGCTCGACAGTGAATCCGATTCCACGCAGACGCAAAGGTCTGGAGTTGAGAAAATCGAAGATCGGAGACCGGATCTCGGTACGGTACTCCAGCTGGATCAGCGCGACGCGCTCACACTGCGCGGGGTTGCCCGAGGGTACGACCCCCCCATCACTGCATTGCGCGACATCGACAATGCCCCCGCCCGGATCGATTCTTCTGAAATCGAATCCCGGAAGCGTGCCGATACCTCCAACCGAAAAACGCCGCTCGAGCGGGAGCTCGTCGCCGTGGAGCCAGCCTCCCAACACCAGTCGCGCGTTGAGCTGGGTGCTGGGCGAAATGCGATTATAGCGACGGAGGTCGAGCAGTGTGCGTCCATAACTGACGCGGGGAGTGATGGTTTGCCGGGCAGAAGGCGAAGTCGGCCCCACGTCCGTGTAAGATCCCGACCCGCGCTCGTATTCCGCGAGAATGAGCCAGCCCGTTGCCGGACCCAGCTCGTCGTTGCGGGTATCGAGGTTCGCGCGCCCGACAACAATGTGGAACCTGCCTGCGTCGACGTCCGGATTCGCGCGCCAGCTCTTGCCGTTCCCGAACACGGAGAACACGTCCCGCTCACGTCGCGATTGCCAGCGCTCGTCACTCCAGTCGACTCCGAAGCTGCTGCTGGCACTCATGTGGAACGTCGCGCTCGCCTTAGCGCCATGTCGTCCGAAGTAGTCGCGGAAATCCCGGTGGCCGAAAAAGGTAGCCAGGCTCGCGTCGGGCTCGCCGAGCTGCCAGGGCTCGACAGGTGTGACCACGTCGTAGGCGGTGAGGCCAAGCGAATAGCCGCGGCCCCGGCCAACGCGCACGTCGGCAGTGATCCGATGGCCGAGGTTTTCGGAATCCCAGTGAAAGGTTTCGGCGCTCCGGAGGATGCCCAGCACCTGAATGTTGAACGCCGCGCTGCCGGCGCTGTCCCGAAAGACCGGACCGAGCTGCACCGGAAGTCCTTCCACGCGGTTGTAGGTCTTGCCGGAGGTGAGGATCAACCCGCTGCTCCGGGTTCGGCGAGCCCACAATCCGAGCCGTTCCGCGGTGCTGTCAGTGGCGACCGTGTCCGCCTCGCTTATCGTCGTGTCGGCGCGACTTGCCAACGTGGCGGATGAACCCGCTGCTCGATCTCCTCCCTGTGCGTGTGACGCCGCCGTCAGAAAGCACGACAGCAGCGCGAACAGCGCCGGTCCGGATGCGGTAAGTGTCTTCATGTCGGCCTTATACCCTGGTCGCGGAAATTCCGAGTCGCTTCATGCGCCGGTAGAGGTTGGGCCGATCGGTCTGCAGCCGCCTGGCGGCGTCGGCGACGTTGCCGCCAGACTCGGCCAGCGCGCGCGCGATCACCGAGCGCTCAAAGGTATCCAGTCTGTCTGCCAGAGAGGCCGAGTCGCCCGATTCCGAAGATCCGCGCCCTACGGATTCCGGCCGGGCGGAAGGTCGAACACGCTCCGACGACGGCCCAAACGGCGCGACTGGATCGACGTCGTCGCGCTCGACAATCAGGACATCTTCCACCTGCTGTCCCGTCATCTCGGCGCCTGGATGAAGAATCGCAAGTCGCTCGATTATGTTCGCGAGCTCGCGCACGTTGCCCGGCCAAGGGTAATCGCGGAGAAGCATCAGCGCGTCGCCGCGCCAGCGCGGCTTGGCCTGTCCGGTGCGCTGCAGAAACTGCTCGGAAAAATGCTCGACCAGCTCGAGGATGTCATCGCCTCTGTCGCGCAACGGAGGAATGGCGAGGGGAATCACGTTGAGACGGAAGAATAGATCCTCCCGGAACGCTCCCGCTCTCACCCCCCGCAACAGATCGTGGTTCGTCGCGGAGATTATGCGCACGTCGGTGCGGATGATCTTGTTCCCGCCGACGCGTTGAATCTCCTTTGCCTCGATCGCGCGCAGCAGCTTCGCCTGGGCATCGGGGCCAAGGTCTCCCACCTCGTCGAGGAACAGGGTGCCGTGGTGCGCGAGCTCGAATCTGCCAATGCGCGTCTGCGTAGCGCCGGTGAACGCGCCACGCTCGTGTCCGAACATCTCGCTCTCGACCAAGTCGCGTGGAATCGCCGCGCAGTTCACCCGCACGAATGGCTTTTCGCGGCGCGGGCTCGCGTCATGAATCGCACTGGCAACCAGTTCTTTTCCGGTGCCGGACTCTCCCGAGATGAGAACCCGGGCGTCGGTAGGCGCGACGCGCGCTATCAACTGGCGTACCGCCGCCATCTGGCTGCTCTTGCCAACCATACTGCCGGTGAACCCGAGCTGCGCGCGGAGCGACCGCGCGACGCGCCTTGTCTGCCGCAGCTCGAGCGCCGACGCCACGGCGAGGATAACACCCTCAGGGGTGAGGGGCTTCTCCAGGAAATTGAACGCCCCCAGCTTGGTTGCGTTCACCGCGTCGGCGAGGCCGGCGCGGCCGCTCATCATGATTACCGGAAGATCGGGGGAAGCTTCGCGCAGCCTGGCGAGAGTGGCCATCCCGTCCAGCGCGCCCGGCATCATCAGATCGACGAGCGCAATATCGGGCTCACCTTCCTTCACCTTGGCAAGCGCGTCGGCTCCGCTCTCCGCTTCGGTGACCTCGTATCCCTCAGCCGTGAGGAGCGCGCCGACCATGCGCCGTATGTTCGGCTCGTCGTCGGCGATGAGAACTATCGGCACTTACGTGATGCGATCCTGCGCGGCGTTGGCCTTGCCGACCTGGCGCGCCTCGCCGCGACCCGCTCCCTCGGAAACGAGCTTGGTGGTGAACCGCTGGCCTTCGGAGATGCGCTCTACTTCGATCGCAACCGCTTCCAGCGCATGCTCCATCCGCTCGAGTCTCTGCGCGACTTCGTTGGGAATCCGCGGCTGTCGGGAATCGGCATCAATCCGTCGCGCATACGCCTTGGCGAGGGGGATGCCGATGGCCAGGATGATCGACATCACGAAAGCGGCAATTGGAATTATGATCCCTGGTCCCATTGTCAACTCTTCCTTTCGGCGCCGGTGCCGTTAGCGGGTATCGTGAACTGTATCTCTGTTCCTTTTCCCAACGTGCTCGTCGCTTCCACGGTTCCATCGTGTGCCCAGATCGCCTGGCGGGCGATGGCGAGGCCAAGCCCGGTTCCGCCTGGCTTGCTCGTGACATACGGCTCCCAGATGGCCTCCAGCTGCTCGGGAGCGATCCCGGCTCCATTGTCCGCCACGGTGATGCGAACTGCCTCTCGCCCCCAAAGCTTCGTCGCATTCGCGCGCACGGTGATCCGACCTGTTTCACCGGACGCGTCGACCGCGTTGAGAAGAACGTTACTGAGCGCCCCAGCCAGCGCGCCATTGTGGCCGTGAACGCGGGGAAGATTGTCCTCGATCTGGATGTCGAGCGCGAAGTTCGGCGGGAGACAGCTGCGCGCGGTGTAGCGCACCAGATCCGCGATGTCCACTTCCGCCGGCGGGCCCTCCGGGAGTCTCCCGAATTCGGCGAAGCTCTTGGCCATCCGATCCAAACGGTCCGATTCCATCTGGATGACGTGAAGGTTTTCCTGGAGCTCCTCCGGCGCATCCTGACGGAGCCGGGAGAGGGCGATCCGGATCGGCGTCAGTGGATTCTTGATCTCGTGCGCCACTCTGCGCGCGCTCTCGCGAAACGCCCTCAATCGCTCGGACTCGACCGCCTGCTCGCGCCGCGCCTCCAGCTCCGACACCATCTCCCGCATGCTGCGGCGGAGCGTCTCGAATTCAGGGGCACCGCGCACGCGGCTCATGGTAACCTGCATCGTGGTCGCGCTCTCGTCGCCATTCCGCTGTACTGGTGTCACCGTGGGTTCGGCCGGCGGAGGCAGTGGCTGGCCATGCCCGATCAGCTCGGTCCAGCGCACAAGCTCGTCGAGCGGCCGACTCAATTGGCGGCTGAGGTGTCCCGCCACCCGGGACGCCGCGCCGGTGAGCACGAGCAGGGCGAGAATTCCCGCGATCGCGATGATCCGCACCGTCCGCGTCGCCAGAAAGTTGTAGCGGCGCGCCTGCTCGACGGAGGTCCTGAGCTCCCGCTCGTGCGCATCGATGGCGACCCGCTGAGCCGGGCTGAGCCGGGCCTGCCGGGCTGCCGCGATGGCCCGCTCACCACTGGCTGCGGCGCTGTCCCAGGCGGTCCGCCCGCTCACGAACGGCAGCGCGGTGCTCACGGTTCCGCTCCATAGTAGCGTGAGTACAACCGCCGGTATGATCGCAAATAACGAGAGGATCAGAACCAGTCGGGTACGGAACCGTAGTTGATTCATGGGAATTCCTCTATAAATTACACCCATACAGCGCGACTTCGAGGATCCGGCGAGCGGTCAACCAGGGGTTGATCGAATCGCATGGACCTGAAGACGCACCGCCTGCGGCATTCGTCGCAGGATCAACACGGCGCGCAGCCGCCACGCGGTCTCCGCGGGTCTGCCGCCCCAGTACATGGAATCCCACAATTGATGAATTCTCGACCACAGCGGTCTGCGCCGTCTTCCGCGCACCGCCAGATCGCCCCGGTACATCGCGGCCCGCAGGCAGTTCCACACAACCAATTGGGCGCCCCCGTTCACCACGCGCCGAACGCAGCTCTCCTCATCGACTTCGACAACGTAACGATGGGTATCCGCTCGGAGCTGCAAACCGAGCTCAAGAATCTCCTCTCCTCCGACATCGTGAAGGGCAAAGTCTCCGTCCAGCGCGCTTATGCTGACTGGCGGCGGTATCCCCAGTACATCGTCCCTCTCGCGGAATCGTCGATCGACATGATCATGGCGACCGCTTACGGATCGGCGAAGAAGAACGCGACCGACATCAGGCTGGCCGTCGATGCGATGGAGCTGGTGTTCACCCGGCCCGAGATCGGGACGTTCATTCTCCTCTCCGGCGATTCCGACTTCGCCAGCCTCGTCACCAAGCTCAAGGAATACGGCAAGTACGTCATCGGCGTGGGAATCCGTGAATCGTCGAGTGATCTGCTGGTGATGAACTGCGACGAGTATTACAGCTACAACGCGCTTGCCGGGCTCGTGAAGACAGGCGAGGACGAAGTGGTGAAGCGCGATCCGTGGGAGCTGGTGTCGGACGCCATAGCGCGCATGAAGCGCAACGGCGACGTGATGCGCGCCGACCGACTCAAGCAGGTGATGCAGCAGATCGACAGCTCGTTCGACGAGAAGAACCTGGGCATGTCCAAGTTCTCGCGCTTCGTCTCGGAAGCCGCGCACCGCAATCTGCTCACTCTCACCAAGCTCGAGAACGGGCAGTTCGAGGTCGCACCTCCGCGTGCCGGCGGCGTCGGCGCTGAATCACAGGTGACAACGCTGCCCGCCGGTCAGGAAGCGGAGTCGGGCGACCGCGCCCGTCGCGGCCGGCGCGGTGGACGGGGTCGGGACCGCGAAGGGCGGGGACCGCGTGAGCCACGCGTCGCCGCAACCGCGCGTGTGATTCCGCCGGAAGAGGCAACTCCGGAGGCGCCCGCGCCAGCAGTCGAGACTGCGCGCCCCACACCGCCCGCTGCCTCGAACGGCGATGATATCGGCACCAGTGGTCTTCGGCTCACGCGCGACGAAGCGTTCAGCCTCGTTCGTCGCGCGGTGGCGGCGGGTGGAAGCGCCACTGTGCGAGCGAGCCAGGTGCGTGCGACCGCGCGGGAAATGCTCGGACGCGACAGCGAGAGCCTGAGTGAGCGCAATTTTCTGCGCATTCTCCAGGACGCGCACGACGCCGACATGGTGGATCTGCGTCGCCGTGGCTCCGATTACGAGGTCGCGCCGGCCGCGGCCGTTGTCCCGCTCAGCGACCAGCTCGCCGCCGCGGAGCCGCTCCCGGTTATCCCCGTGGTGGCCGCCGCACCTATGGGTATGGGCGCGCGGGGTGGCGGAACGGCTCGCGGTCGTGGGCGCGGCGCGATCGGCGCCAGGGTTGGAGCACCCCCGGCTCACCTGTTATCCGTCGGGGTAGTCGAGACAGGCATGGGCGCTCCAGTATTTGAAGAGGCGGCCGTCCCCGACTTTCCGGCGATCGGAGAAGACGCGCTCTCCGAGGACAAGCCCAAGGCGCGGACGGGACGCAAGAGAGCTGGCGCCGCGGACGCGGTAGACGCCGCCAGGCCACGCCGTGGCAGAAAGACCGCGTCCGCGGACGACGGCGATACCCCCGCGGCGCGTCGCGCGGCCAGAAAAACCCGCAGCAAGTCGTCAGCCGAATAGCGTGAGGCGCGCGGCGCTGCCACGCGATTTCTACGCGCGCGAGACCGAGCTGGTCGCGCGCGAGATGCTCGGCACCGTCCTCGAGTGCGAGACGGACGAAGGCTCCGCCAGCGGCATCATCGTCGAGACCGAGGCCTACCTCGGCGAGCACGATGAAGCGTGTCACGCGGTGGTGGGCCGGACCGCGCGTACCGAGCCGCTGTACGGGCCACCTGGCAACTCCTACGTCTACTTCATCTACGGGATGTACTGGTGCTTCAACGCCGTGACGCGCGACGAGGGCCTGCCCAGCGCGGTCCTGGTGCGCGCGCTCGAGCCGCTCGATGGCATCCCACTCATGCATCGGCGCCGCCCGCATTCGAAGTCAATCGTGAACCTGACGAACGGTCCCGGCAAGCTGTGCACCGCCCTCGGTATCGTAGGCTCAATGGGCGGCCGGAGTCTGCAGCGAAGGCCGCTCCTCGTCCGTGAAGGCGAGCGAATCCCTGACAGCCGGGTCCGCGTTACGACCAGGATCGGCATCACCCGTGCAGCCGACTGGCCGATGCGGTTCGTCGTCGACAAAAACCCGTTCGTATCGAAGGGGAAAATTTCCGCGTAGACCTGTCCGCTTCGACTGAGATCTCTACCAGGGGAGGTGAGGATATCCTCTTCGGCGGCTGCTCGCTTACACGCTGCGAGCCTCGCCCAATACGCCGCGTAGAGGTCAGTGTCGGGCGAGTCTCTTGCTACGCGAGACGCCGCCTGCGAGGACACCCTCACCTCCCTTGTACAGTTTCGTAACCGCGGCAGCGCAACGCGCTGCATCCCGCCCACGTGTCGGACCTTCCGCCGCGGGTGACCATGCGCGACACACTCGGACCGAAC
>JANMTG010000009.1:0-17355 GCA_031390205.1 Gemmatimonadota bacterium | reverse complement strand
TTGATGCCCCTGAGTATTGCCTTGTCGCCGATGCCGGCGTGCAGATCATTTATTTCGAGCACGAAACCAGTGATTGAATGTTGTTTGTACCGCGTACACGAACTGACTGAAGAGCGTCCAATTGGCCGTAAACGGATACCCCGGCGTCCTGGGTCCCCCTCGCAGCCAAGCCCAGCCTGCGCGAAACCGATTGCGAAGGTCCGGTCGTTCCATTGATATGTGAGTGGAGTGGGGGACTCAGCTCACTTCGTCGGCGTACTCGCTTACACGCATCGAGCCTCGCTGCCCGCTGTCGCGGGCAAAGCGCGCGAGTCTCTTGCTACGCGCGACGCCGCTGCGTCCCGCCCCCCTCCGACTTCCCTCGTGGTTCAGGAGCGAGGAACACTTCCTAGTGGCGCCGCGCGGGAGCGGCCGAGCGAAGGTCGGCATCCCCGTGCTTAGTCGGTCGGGCCGTGTCGCGCACGCCTACGCAAGTGGTCGAACGTCCGGCCGCGGGCGGGGATGCAGCGCGTTGCGCCGCCGAAGAGGATACCCTCGCCTCCTCTTACAGTGATATCAATCGAAGCGGTCATAGCTGCCAGCTTGAGGCTGGAAGCGAGTGGCTGGACGCCGGTAGTGTTCAGTTCGCACCCTTTCTAATGTTTCACGTCATTCGTAACGCAGCGCGTCGATGGGATCGAGCTTGGCCGCGCGCTGCGCGGGAAGCATCCCGAAGATCAGCCCGATTCCGACGGAGACCACCACCGCGATCACTGTGAGTCCGACGGGCACTCCCGCATCGATGTTCATCAGCATTGTTACGATGCGTCCAAAGGTCAGTCCCACCAGAATTCCTATTAGCCCGCCGAAGCCCGTGAGAGTGGCGGCCTCCACCAGGAACTGAAAGAGGATCTCGCGCTTGGTCGCTCCCATCGCTTTACGAATCCCGATCTCGCGGGTACGGCTCGTCACCGACACCATCATGACCGCCATCACGCCGATTCCGCCCACGAGCAGCCCCACGCTCGACAAAACGATCATGACCAGAAAGAACACCCCCGTGATCTTGTTGAAGGTGTCGAGTATCTGGTCCTGGGAAATGAAATCGAAGTTGTTCTTGTCGGCTGGCCTGAGACCCCGCATCTCGCGGAGCGCAATCGTCACCGCTTCCTGCGCAGCCGCGGTGCTGACGCCCATTTTGGGCTTCACCGGTATGTAGAGCGCGTTGGTCTTGTCAATCGCGAAGTGGCGGTCAACCATCAAATAGGGCAGTACGGCGCCGATAGTCTGCCCAGGTGGAGAGAAAATGTTGCCCGGCTGGGCGTACAGGCCGATTACGCGTGAAGGAATCCCACCGACGCGAATCGTTTTCTCGAGCGCGCTCTCCCTCCCGAACAGGCGGCGTGCCGCGTTCTCGTCGAGCACGACGACACTGGCCCCCGAAGCCAGCTCGGCGTGTGTGAACCACCTGCCGTCGAGCAGCTCCCCACCCTGAATTTCCATGTATCGGTCGTCTGCTCCCACCAGGAGCATCTGCTGTGTTCGCTGCGGCCCGAATGACAGGCGACCGGTTGCTTGCGCCCAGATCGCCGCATAGCCGACTTCGGGCAGCGTCGCTATCCGCTCGGCCTCTCGCTCATGGAGATCCGGTCTCACCCGAATCCATACGGGAAGCCGGTCGGGATTCACCGGAGTCTGTGAGAAAACCTTCATCACATAGAACGTCGTCGGTCCGGCAATCTCGATCGTGCGCACGATCTGATCCTTGATGCCCTGAACTATCGCCGCCATGGTCATGACCGTGGACACTCCGATCACCACGCCAAGTATGGTGAGGGCCGAGCGAAGCTTGTTCGCGCGGATGGTATCCAGCGCGATCTGAACGTTGCTCCTGATGCTTTCCGTGACGATCAACGCTGACCTCTCTGTGCAAACATCATCGTCATTCGGCGCGGAGCGCGGTAATGGGATCGAGCTGTGCCGCGCGTGAGGCGGGGTAGACTCCGAAGATGACTCCGACACTCGCGCCGAGCGCGAGTGCCAGACTGATCGACCAGAGGCTGACGCGGGCGGGAAGAGGTGATGCGAGGCTGACCAGACCGGCCAGCCCCCAGCCCATCGCGACACCGAGGAGCCCGCCGATGGTGGCGAGGACGATTGACTCGACCAGGAACTGCTTCCGGATGTCCGACGGCTTCGCGCCCAGCGCCTTGCGGACGCCGATCTCCCGCGTCCGCTCGGTCACTGACATGAGCATGATGTTCATGATGACGATCCCTCCGACGACGACGCCGATTGCCACGATGGCGGGAATCACCGAGAACAGAATTCGGGTGAGGCTCTTCCAGAACTGAACGAGCGCGTCCGCCGTCTCGACGGAATAATCCGGCTCCTCGCCCGGCCGCAGGCGGTGTGCGATGCGCATGGCCTCATCCGCCTTGCCCATCCCACCCGCAACTTCCTCAGCCGTCGCCATCTTGACCGATACAGTGTTCGTTTTGCGCCGGCCATAGAGCGTCTCGAAGTTCGTCAGCGGCATGAGGACGAATCCGTCGAAGGACTGTCCGAGCACGCGGCCCTTTTTGGCGATCGTCCCGATGACCGTGAAGCGGTGGCCCATGATGCGCACGTCCTGCCCGATGGGATCCACCTGCTCGAAGAGTTTCTCCGCGACATCGGCGCCGATGACAGCGACGGGCCGTCGTTCACTGACATCGACATCGCTGATAGGGCGTCCGCCCTCGAACACGTAGTCCTGAACCACCTGGTACGGAGCGGTGATGCCGAAAATGATGACATCGCCCAGCGTCTTGTTGCGCCAGATTACGTCGGACGTCGGAGTCGGCCACCCGGACTGAAGGCTTACGGCGATCGCTTCGGGAACGGCCGCCATCACGGCCCCGGCGTCGGATTCAGTTATGCGCGGACGCTTCTGGATGCGGCGCCACTCTTCGTCGTCGAAGAGTCCGATCTGGATCGGCGAGCGACGAACCTGGAAAACATTTTGCCCTATAAGCGCGCCGGCGAGATTCTCCTTCACGTACGCGTTCATGCCGGAGATGATGGCCACGACGGCAACCAGGAACGCGACGGATACGATTATTCCGAGCAGCGTGAAAAAGGAGCGCAGCTTGTTGACGCGAATCTGCTCGATCGCGGTAGTCAGGACATCGAGGTAGCGCATGCGCGCGCGCTAGGCCGTGTCCTCTTCCGTGGCCATGCGCGCCGCGATCATCACGGTCGCGAGCAGCGGCACTGCCACGAGAAGCCCTAGGAACCCGAACACGATCGCCATCAGCGCCTGCATCACGATCGTCAGCGCCGGCGGGACGTCGATCCCCTCCTTCATCAGTATCGGAATCAGCAGGTGATTCTCGAGGAACTGGATGCCGACGTAGGCGAGCGTGACGGCAAGCGCCTTCTCCGGGGAATCAACGAACCCCATCGCGATCGCCGGGAGCGCGCTGAGTATCGGGCCAAGTGTCGGCACGAACTCGAGCAGGCCGGCAAGAATCCCCAGCGGCACCGCCGCCCGCACGTTGAGCGCGAGAAGCACGAGAGTCGTGACCACGCCTATCACGACCATCGCGATGAGCTGGGTGACGAGCCATTTCCTGAGAGTGACGGCGATTGCGCTCAGCATCTTCTCCGCCCGCGGTCTCGTCCGTGTTGGGACGAGTCGCAGCATTCCCCGGCGATACAGTCCCGGGTCGATCGCCAGATAGATCGCCAGAAAGAGAATGAGAACGATTCCCGCCGCGACGGCGAGGGTGGAGCTCAGAACGGGCAGGAAAAAGCGTTTGGCACCGCCGAGCTGGGCGAGGAGGCGGTCGCGAAGACTCGTGGTTTCGCCGCGAGAGTCCTCGGGGACTACCACCGTAATGGAATCCGAACCAGCCGCGGGGGCGGGCGGCGGGGTGGCGTCCTCATCGAGCCCGGTAATGGTGGCGATGACTCCACCGCCTCGGGATTGGACCCACGCCTCCAGCTTGCCCAACGCCTCGGGGAGCTTTGTTTTCAGCTCTCTCGTCTGAGTGCGGACGGTCGGGCCGATCCAGCTTCCAAACACGCCCAGAACCCCGAGGAAGGCGAAAACGAGAAGGGGAGCGGCGACACCGCGCGGGATGCGGTATCGCTGTAGCCGGTCGGCTCCGGAGCTCACCGCGAGCGCGAACAGCACTCCGAGAAACACCGTCAGGACGAGGGTGCGCGTGTGCCAGAGCAGCAGCACTGCGACCGAAATTCCGACAACCAGCGCCGCGACGCGCAGTGCGTCAGGACGCTGACCCGCTCCAGTTCCGTTCATGCCGAGAGTTTAGCGGCGGCGGAGCGATCCCGTAAGCAGGGCGCTACTCGTATCTAAGCGCCTCGACAGGATCGAGTCGCGCCGCGCGTGCGGCGGGCAGGATGCCGAAGAGAATCCCCGTGAACGCGCTCGTGGCGAGTGCCGCGATCACGGCTGACAGCGGAGTCGAAGCGGGAATGGCGGGGAACGCCGTCTTGATCGCGAAAGCGACGAGTATCCCCAGCACCAGCCCGATCGCTGCGCCTATACTCGTGAGCGTCGCTGCCTCGACCAGGAACTGCCAGAGGATTGCGCTCTTCGTCGCGCCCAACGCCTTGCGGACGCCGATCTCCCGGGTGCGCTCGGTGACGCTGATCATCATGATCGCCACCACTCCGACGCCGCCCACGAGCAAGCCGACTGAAGACAGCGCCAGGCCGACCACGAAAAAAGTGCCGAACAGCTGGTTGTAGATCCCCATCAGCCGATCCTGCGTGATGATCTCGAAGTTGTTCTTGGCGGTTGCCTTGAGACCGCGCCTCCCGCGCAGGAGCGCGGTGACATCGTCAGTCGCCTCGGCGGTGGTGATGCCGGGCTCGGGCTTGACGATGAGATCGGTGCCGCGGATCCAGAGATTGAGGCTGCGCCGCGCCGATTCGTACGGCACGATCGCCTTGGCCTGATCGCCCCCGCCGGCTGACGTAGGAGTGCCCATCGGGCTCGCGGTGTAGTGATAGACACCGATGACCTGGAAGCCGCCTCCATCGACGTTGACCACCTTGTCGATCGGATCCGAGCTGCCGAAAAGCCGCTCCGCCAGCTTCGCGTTCACGATGATCACGCGCGCACCCGTCATGTTTTCGGCGTAGGTGAAGCTGCGCCCCGGATAGATGTCTCCGCCGTCGACATCCACCCAGCTTGGCGTGTACACCTCCATCCCGGTGCTCACCTGCTTGTCCTTGTAGGTAAACTTCGCGCCCGACCCGACGTGCGCGGTCACGGCCTTGATCGTCGGCAGCCGCTCGATTGCGATCGCATCCTCCGTGGTGAGGGCGGGGTTCCGGCGCTCGGGGCAAGTCTCGTCCGAGCCATCGCAGGCGTGGAATCCGCCGATCGGCCGGCGGTAGATGTAGAACGACGTTGGTCCCGCGGCTTCGAGATCCTTGGCGAAGCTCTCGTTGATGCCACGCACCACCGACGACATCGCGACGACCACGAAGACGCCGATGGCCACACCCATGATGGTAAGGGCGGCCCGAACCTTGTTCGAGCGCATCGCGTCGATTGCCATACCGACACCCTCGAACGCGCTCGTTATGCGCTGTAGAAACATCGCTACTCCTTCCTCAGCGCTTCGATTGGGTCGAGCGATGCCGCGCGCCGCGCCGGATACACGCCTGATACGATTCCGACGACGGTGCCGAGGAGCGTTGCCACGACTATCGACCACGGCGCGACATCGGCGGGCAGCGGAGTCTTCCACTCGATGATCTTCGCAATCACAACTCCCAGGGCGATGCCGACGAGAGCGCCGAGCGTGCTCAACGTTGCGGCTTCGACGAGGAACTGCCGG
Organism: Gemmatimonadota bacterium; assembly: GCA_031390205.1. Lineage (GTDB taxonomy): Bacteria > Gemmatimonadota > Gemmatimonadetes > Gemmatimonadales > Gemmatimonadaceae > UBA4720. Next base: position 11,518 of record JANMTG010000009.1, on the reverse strand, counting down.
AGGATGTCGCGGCGCCGGGCGCCGAGCGATTTCCGGATCCCGATTTCACGGGTGCGCTCGGCCACGGCTACCAGCATGATGTTCATGATGACGAGTCCACCGACAATGAGTCCGATTGCCGGGAAGGCGGTGCCGGCCATCGTCATGATCTTCTTCAGCTTGTCCATGAACGCCAGCGCGCTCGCGGACGTCTCCATGAAGAAATTGTCGGGCTGTCCGGGGCGGAGCTTGCGGCGCCCGCGCATCACCTCGCGCACGGACTCCATCGCGTCTCCCATCGTCAGCGCGGAAGGAGCCTGCACCATGATGCCGTCCACGTCTCCGCGCGGGTTGGTGTGGTGATGGAGGGGCGAGTTGTAGGGAGCGATCGCGACGCGGTCGAGCGACAGCCCGAAAACCGAGCCCTGCTTCTCGAGCACGCCTACCACCTGATACGGCATCCCCCTGATGCGCAGTGATCTGCCGACGGGGTCAAGATCGCGAAAGAAATAACTGGCGACTTCGTCACCGATCACGACCACGGGTGCCCCGGCAGTCGCTTCCTGCGGCGTAAAGAGGCGGCCCTTGCTGACGTCGTACTTCTTGATCGTGAAGTAGTCGCCATCTACCGCGTGCGCCTCGACCTGCTTGGGACGTGCGTATTGCGAGGATGCCTGGAGGTACTCCTGGCTCTCGACCGCGTAGCGCGCCCCGGGTGGGAGCACGCTCGCGACCAGGGGCAGCTCGGAGTGATAGATGCGGGGCCTGCGCTGCCACTGCCTCCACTCTTCTTCCGAGGCCGCGCCGTCTCCGAACCATGGGAAGCGCCGCAGCGTGAAGGTGTTGACGCCAAGCATTTTCGCGGCGAAGTCGTTCTCCATGTAGCTGCTCATGCCCTGCACAATGGAGATGACGGCGATGAGGAACATCACGCCGATCGTCACGCCCAACAGAGTGAAGAAGCTCTTCAGCTTCTGCACGCGGATTTGCGCCAGAGCGAGCCAGATTGCCTCGACGAAAGGCACGCTAGGCCCGCGGTGAAACCAGGTGTCCCGTTGCCTTCTGGATGGCGGCGAAGCGCTCGGCGCGGTCGTCACTGGCGATGAGACCGTCCTTGAGAACGACGACCCGCTTGGCATGCGCCGCGATGTCCGCCTCGTGCGTCACCATGATCACCGTCTGTCCCTCGGAGGAAACACCTTCGAACACCCTCATGATCTCTTCTGAGGTGGTGGAATCGAGGTTTCCCGTCGGCTCGTCGGCCAGCAGAATCGACGGGCGGTTGACGAGCGCCCGGGCGATGGCCACGCGTTGACGCTGACCGCCGGAGAGCTCGTTGGGCCGGTGATGGATTCTGTCGCCGAGCTGCACTCGCTCTAGCGCTTCGGTGGCGCGCCTCTTTCGCTCGTCCGATGCGACGCCGGCGTAAACCAGCGGAAGCTCGACGTTGTGCAGGGCGCTGGCGCGGGGCAGCAGGTTGAACGTCTGGAATACGAATCCGATCTCGCGGTTTCGCACCCGCGCGAGCTCGTCCTCGTCCTTTTCCGACACCAGCATTCCGTTAAGCCAGTACTCGCCGGCATCGGGAGTGTCGAGGCAGCCGATGAGATTCATGAGCGTCGACTTGCCCGAACCCGACGGGCCCATGATGGCGACGTACTCGTTACGCCGGATCGCGATATCGACACCCTGCAGCGCGTGCACGATCTCGCTGCCCATGTCGTACTCGCGCTTCAAGCCTCGCGCAACGATGATCCAGTCTTTTTCCGGCGCGACGCCCGGTACCGAAGTGACCGCCTGTCGCTCGGCAGTCGTGCTGAGCGGTATCTCGTCCGTGGCCGGCATCAGGATTTCGCCGGCGCCGCACCCGGTTTCTTCGGGTCTACCTTCTGTGCCCGTACGACGGCGCTGTCCTTGAGCTCACGAATTGCCTGATATGTTCCACCCACGATGTCCTCGCCTTCCTTGAGGCCGGTCAACACCTCGAAGTATTTCTCGCCGGCTATACCGACCCTTACGGGCCGAAAGGTGACTTTGTTGTTCTTGCCGACGACGAATACGCCCTCGACATCGCGCTTCCCCACCTCCTTCGCCGGAGCCTTGCGGCCCAGAGTGAGCGCGCCGCTGTCTTCCTTGGCGACCTGTTCGTCCTCACGCACGGTGAGCGCGATGATCGGTATCGAGAGGACGCCCTTTCGTGTCTGGGTGATGATCTTCGCCGTCGCCGAGAAGTCAGGGCGCGTCTCAGGCGGGGCGTTGAGGAGCTGGATCGTCACCTCGTAGTCGATCGCCTGGTCAGCGGCGGCTTGCATGCCGCCGGTGCTCGCCCCTTTTACGGAGCTGTTGGAAATCTCGGAGACTCGACCGATGAAAGTCGTATCCGGGAACGCATCGAGCTGAACAACCGTCGAGTCCCCGATCTTGACGCGGGAAACGTCGGTCTCGTCGACCTTGACCCTGGTCTCCAACAGGCTCATGTCGCTGATCGTGAGCAGCGTCGCGGCATCCTTGTTCAGCGTGCCCATGATCGCGGTCTCGCCCTCCTCGACGTTGAGCCGGGTGATCCGGCCGCTCATCGGCGCGACGATGGTGGTTTTTCCGAGGCTGCTCCGCGCATCGCGCATGGATGCCGTCGCCTGATCGACCGCGTGAATCGAGGCCTGGAGCTGCGCCTGTGCCACTTCCACCTGTGTGCGCAGCTGCTCGATCTGCTCGTCGGAGACGAGCGTCGGGTTCGCTTTCTTGAGCGCGAGGAGCCTCTCATAGTTGCGGGTCGTCTGCGCGAGCGCGGGCCTCGATTGCGCGACCTGCGAACGCGCCGACGCTACGCCGGCCGTCGCGCGCTCGGCGTTTGCCACGTATTGCGACGGGTCTACTTCCAGGAGGAACTGGCCGCGCGTGACCATCTGACCTTCACGCACCGCCAGACGGACGACGCGCCCTGTGATATCGGCGCTGACGTCGACCTTGGTGTGCGGCTCCACCTGCCCGCTCGCGGTCACCGATGCAACAAGGTCGCGCCGCTGCACCTTCTCGATGCGAACTTCGGTCGCCTTGTTGCGGCCCTTCATGGCGCTCGTCACGCCGATTATCACGATGGCGAGTACGATGACTCCGGCAATCGACCATTTAGTGCGTTTCTTCATATCATATCGATCCGATTAACGAAGGGGTTTGCCGACGGCGCTCTCCAGAACGGCGAAGGCCTTGTGGTAGTCGTAAATCGCGTTGATGCGATCACTTTCCGCGCGCTCGTAGGTGGCGCGCGACTGGGCCAGATCCACGAACGTCGTGGCTCCGATTCTGTATCGGTCCTGCATCAGCTTGAGCTCCTGCCGGGCCTTGGCCGAGTTCTGCTCCTGGAGTGCCACCGTCTTCTCGGCGGTCACCAGAGTGAGATACGCGGCCGTCACATCGGCGGTAAGCGCGAGCTCGCGCGATCTGACGCCGTATCGTGCGTCGGAGCGGCTGGCCATCGCTTCCTGGACGCGCTGCTCGCGGGCAAATCCATCGAAGAGCGGCATTGACAGCACCGCCGTGAACGAACGCGGTTGCCTGGTAAAGTTGAACGGAAACCTCGAGTTGTCCTGGCGTATTGCCTGCGCTTGCGCGTCCGTGAACGTGAACGAGCTGCACTGCGCCAGATTGTTGGAGAGATTCAGCGCGGCACGGACTTCTTCGGTGCGAATGCAGCCGAGGCGGGACGCTTCGGTCTGCGCCATCGCCTGCTGGACCGGGAAATTGGAGTTTGTGTAGCCATAGGTATAGCCGCCGATGCCCGTGCTCAGGGACAACGTCGGCGAATACTCTCCCTTCTCGAGCCGCACGTTGATATTTGCGACCCGCTCCCGCGAGCGGAGGGCGAGCACCACCGGATTCTGCCGGTGCGCGGCGTCGAGCAGGTCTTCCAGACGCAAGTTCGTCGGCGTGACCGTGAACTTGCTCACGAGCTTGACGTTGGGTGGCTGGCTGATTCCCATCAGCTGAAACAGCCTCAGCTTTTCGATCTCGACCTGATTTCTCGCCTTGAGCACCTGTACCTGTTGCAGCCCAAGCGCGACTTCTGCCCGCTGCACGTCGAGCTGCGTGCCGGAGCCCACGATCTCGCGCGCCTGTGCCAGCACCAGCTCGGTCTGGGACGCTACGACGAGCGAGTCCTGGAGATCGGCACTGGCTTCGGCCTGGAGCGCCTGCAGGTACTGCCGCGCGACGTTGCTCCGCAGGATTTCGGTGGCGCCCGTGATGTCGGCCTCGACGGCGTCGCGGTTGGCGCGCGGGAGGCTCCGCGTGATCAACGAGGCGCTGTTGATCCGGTAGTCGAAGCCGATCAGGTAGCTGGACTGGTAGACATCCGAGCTCGCGCCCAAGCTCGCGCCGCTGAATATCTGCTGACCGCCCTGCTGCCGCTGGACGGCCACCGAAGCATCCGCTCTCGGCAGGAGCGCGCCATACCCGGTCCGGACACCTGCCCGCGCCGAAACGCGATTGTTGAGTATCTGTTGGAGATCGGGATTGTTGCGGCGGGCCTGGTCAATGGCCTGCTCGATGGTGAGGGTGGTCTGTGCCGCCGAATCACGCGGAAGGATCTGTCCAGCAGCCGGAACGGCAGCCGCAGCCAGAGCTATGAGAAGCAGAGGTCGCATTTATTGTATGGGTGGGTGACTTTTCGGACACGTACGTCCAACTATACAACCGAGTTTCAGAGAGGAAAACAGCGAGTTTGCTCTTCTGGAGCGGAAGGCGCTATTCCGCGGGCGCCGGCGCCAGAAAAATCCGGTCACTGATCTTCTCGTATATCCGCTCGTACAACCGCTTGCCCTTTTCAGCGGACGCCAGGGAAGGCCGGCCTATCGAGCCAGCGCTGCCGCTCGGCACCTTGAGAGTGCCGCGTCTGTACCGCCGGAGCTGTTCGCGCGACATCATGTAGTCCTGCGCGAGTCCCGGCTTCACCATTTGGGGGGCGAGGAAGAGCATGATCGAGGTATCCACCTCGTCGCCGTGCATCGCCTCCTTCTGTCCCTCGAGCAGGTCGGAGAGATTCACCCCGAAGATGTCCACCACGCGGACGCGGGCACCAGCCGTGATGACGGTTGCCAGCGCTTCCTGGTGCGGGTCGTGACCGTGCGCGGTGAGGAGAATGAACTCACGGATGCCCGTCGCTTCCCACGAGTCGATGAGATCGTTGAGCAGACGATGCAGGGTCTTCTTGCGCAGCGATGCGTTTCCGGTGAACCCCTTCTCGGTATCCACATTTACCCCGTACTCGACCGTTGGCGCGCGCAGCACGCCATATTCCGCCGAGAGATCGTCGGCCATGTGCTCGACGATGATCGTATCGCAGCCGAGGGGCAGGTGAGGCCCGTGCTGCTCACACGTTCCGATTGGAACGATGAGCCGCGGATCGTGGCCCAGGATCGTCGCGATCTGCGACGGGTTGAGCTCCTTGACCCGCAGCGGGCCGGATTCGGGAAGGGAGGAGGGAAGGGTCATCGTATCAGCGGGTAATATCAATGTAAGAAGCGGAGCGCTGAGACGGCGCGCAATCCTCGCGCTTGCCTCGGTCCCCCTGTTTCTGATGGCGATGTGGGTGCGGGCGCCGATCCTGCCCCGTATTGCCGGATCGCCCCAAGGCACGGATGAGCGCGCCAGCGCGGCGGACGGGGCGATACGCGCGCTTGAGCGCGCGCTTGCCGAGGCGATCGAGCGTCTCGATGCGCGGGCGACGGCCGCCCTCGACGCTCCTGCGGATCCTGATGGGGCGTTCAAATTTCTCGCCTCCCGGTCGCCGCAGCGGGATGGCGAATCCGTCGTGCTCTACGAGCGGGAGCGACCATTGGCGTGGGCCGGACTGGTCCGGCTCGATCCGGACTCCCTGCGCCGTCGGGCAAGTATCGCCTTCGGTGTGTTCTATTCGACGCTCAACGTCGTCAGGGAGCGCGGCAACCGGCGTGCTGTGGCTTCGGCGGTCATTCAGGCTGTTCCTCCCGCCGACAACCTGACGCAGTCGCTCACCTCGCGCCTCGCGCTTTCAGGTGAGGTCGACTCGTACGTGCTCGCTCCCGGCACCGAAGCGCTCGGGGGGCCGGTGGTTCTTGCAGCGGATGGGGCCCCGCTCCTCCGTGCGACGCCGCGCCTCGCTCCGGGCGAAGAGGTTCGATTCCGGAAGATGGCCACCTGGCGAGGCAGAGTCACGATTGTGCTGGTGGTGTTCGTCCTCGTCCTGCTCGGTTATGTGTGGAAGGACCGGCGTGCGCTTCCCGAGCGATTGGTCGCCATAGGCGTCGCCCTCGCTATCACGGCGCTCGTGCCGTGGAATGCGTTCTCGAACACATCGAGGCTCTTCGACCCGGCGTTTTACTTCTCGCGACTCGCGGGGCCGCTGACCGCCAACGCCGCTGCCCTGCTCATCAGCACGACGCTGGTGCTGATGGCGGTATACGCGATTCTGCGCGCGTGGCGGCGTACACAGTGGCCTCGCGTCTATGGAGTAGCTGGTGCGGTTTTGAGTCTGGGTCTCGGACTCCCGCTCGCGTCCAACATCGTGCGGGGAATCGGGCAGCCTCCCTGGGGCTCCACCCCGGGTCTCTGGCTGTCGTGGGAGATCCCCCTTTTCATGTTCCTGTTCGCGGTCCTGCTGCTCGCGTACTGCATGCTGCGCGTATCCTTCGGCAGGCAGGCCAGGGTTTCGTTTCGTGCGGCGCTCCTTCTGGCGGCGTTCGCCGGCACGGCGGCGATCGCGGCGCTCTGGTCCACCACGTCCCGGCAGCGCGCGCATCTCGCCGAGGAAGACGTCGCGCGACTGGCAGAAGTTGACGACTACGCGCTGCTCCTCACCCGCCGATTTGCGTCTTCGCTCGCGGAGTCGGCGCGGCCGCTGACTCGCGCCACTCTGCTCCAGCGTTACGCCACATCGGATTTGCGGTCGGCCGAGCTTCCGGCGACGCTCAGCGCCTGGGACGCCGGCGGTGCGCGACTAGCGGAGTTCGCCATCACGGCAACCGAACCCGATTCCCAGGTCGTGCTGAGGGCGGTCCGCGAAGTGCTTGCCACCGGCCAGACAGTGACGCGGAGTATTCTCGGACCAACGGGCGTGCAGATTCTCTCCGCTGTCGCGCATCCCGACGGCGGCGCGACTTCAATCCTCGTGCTGCCGCGCACTCAGCTCCTGACCCAGAATCCTTATTCCGCCCTGCTCGGGATGAGCCGCGCTTCCGGCGGCGATCCGCCGTACGCGGTCGCCCTGACCGATGTGTCGCCGATGATCTCCGCCAGCACGGATCGGTTGCTGTGGCACCGGATCGGAAACGAGCTGCATGGCGACCGCATCGTTCCGACGTCCAGCGGCGCGATGCGCGCGCACGTCGAGATCGATCTTCGTTCGTGGTGGGCGCGCGCCGAGAGGGGATTGCTCCTGTTGCTGTCGAACATTCTCATCGCCGGTGCGCTCTGGCTGATCGGGGCGGCGGCGGAACGCGGATTCGTCCGCTGGGTGAGGGTACGAGCTTCGCGCTGGATCTACACCTACAGAGCGAGACTCACCCTCGCTCTTTTTACATTCTTCATGATTCCAGCTGTCGCGTTCGCCCTGTGGTCATATCAGCGACTCCGCAGTGATGACGAGCAGACTCGCGAAGTCCTCGTGCGCGAGACTCTCAATGCCGTCGCGTCAGGGAACGAGTACGGACAGCTTCCAGCCGCGGCGGAACGGTTCGACACCCCGCTCTTTCTCTACAGCAATGGGTTCCTGGAGAGAACGAGCGACGTTCTGCTCGACGCCTTGGCTCCGGCGGGGCGGTCGCTTCCGCCGGCGGTGCAATTCCGGCTCTCGACGGCGGGGGAGCTTTCTGCCGCCTCAATCGAGAAGCTGGGTGAGGCGAAAATGCTGTTCGGATACAGCGCCTCGATTGGCTCGGCGCGTGAGCGGTTTGTCCTCTCCGCTCCGGCGAGAAGCGACGACCTCGTCCTCGACCGGCGGCGGCGTGATCTCGGAATGCTCGTTCTCTTCGCCACCGCCGCGGGCGCTCTCGCCGCGCTCTGGTTGAGCGGGATCGCGGCGAAGCGGCTCGCGCGGGACCTCGAGCTGAGCCGAATCGAAGTAGCGCGCGCGGAGCGCGTGCTGGCGTGGGGGGAGATGGCGCGGCAGGTGGCCCACGAGATCAAGAATCCGCTGACGCCGATTCGACTGGGCGTGCAGCACCTGCGTCGCGCGCGCACCGACTCGCGCGTTGATTTCGACCAGGTGTTGAACGACAATGTGGGGCTCATTCTCGCCGAGATCGATCGCCTCGATGAGATAGCAAGGTCATTCAGCCGGTATGGCAGCGCACCCGCGGACCTTCCCCCGGCGACTCCGATCGATGTCGCCTCGGTCGTGCGCGGCGTTGTCGATCTGGAGACGATGGGCGATCGGGAGGTCAAATGGCGGGTGCACGGCGCCGACCGCCCCGCCTGGGCAATGGGGAGGAAGGACGAGATGCGCGATGTGTTACTCAACGTCTTCGAGAACGCCCGGCTCGCAGGGGCGCGCCACGTTGACGTGACCGTTCGCGAAGATGATCGCCGCGTGACGATAGAGACCGTTGACGATGGTGCTGGCATCGCACCCGCCGTGCTGCCGCGTATCTTCGAGCCGCACTTCTCGACGCGCACGACGGGTAGCGGGCTCGGGCTGGCGGTCACCCGCAGATTGATCGAGGCCTGGGGGGGCGAGATCGCGATCACCAGTGAAGCAGGCAAGGGCACGAAAGTATTGATCGCGCTGGCGAGAGTGGGGGGCGCGGCCGGCGCATGAGCGCTCCAGATCGTGGCGTTGTCACGCCCCGCGCAACGAGGATTATTCCGCCACATATCCATGACTGGCAGCTCCCGCCGGACTGGGCCTGGGGTCAGGGCGGAATGGCGGGCGATTACCGGCATTACCAGGAGGTCATCGACGGGTTCGACCGCTCCCTCTCGCTGGTAACGGCCCCAGACCCGGCGCATACCACGTGGCTTTTTGCCGAGGCTCAACAGCTTGCGCGGCGCAGCCACCCGTCGATTCCCACCACGTACCACTACTGGACGTCGTATCGCGAGGGAGGCCGGGGTCCGGGATACCTGCGGCGTTGGGTCACCGGCGAAACCGTGCGCTCACGCCTCGCCCGACTGGGCCCGGCCGACATTCCCTATGTCCTGCAGCTCCTTCGCGGCGCGTGTTCGACGCTGGCGTACCTGCACGACAGCGGCATCGCCCATGGCGGATTGAACGGCGATGCACTCTGGATCACTCCGACCGGACGATTGTGGATGCTGGAGTGGCAGTGGGCGGTGCCCAGGCAGTACATCCCACCCGGCGTTCGCCCGGGGAACGGCTCCATCGAAGTGCCTGCCCTCGACGCTCCGCGTATCGTGCGCTCCGAGCTTCCGATGCCTCCGGAATGGGAAGGCAGGGAATGGATTCCCACCGCGGCGAGCGATCAGTGGCAGCTCGCGGCGCTGTGCTATGCCGCGCTCGCGGGCGAGGCCCCTCCGGCGCGCGAGATACCTCCCGTCAAATGGCTGCGTCCGGAAGCTCCGGAGCTGGTAGCGGCCGCGCTCGACCGCGCTCTGGCCCTGGATCCGGAGGAGCGCTTTCCCTCCCTCGCCGAATTGCTCCGGGCCATCGATCGAGGGGATCCATCTCGAACCGTGGCGATGGTTCGTGGGGAGCCCGATCGCTCGACGAAGGAGTCGCCCGAAGCGCGCGTGCGCTGGGCGGTGGGAGACGATTACGAAATACTTTCACCGCTCGGGAGCGGTGCCTTCGGAACGGTGTGGCGGGCGCGCGATCTGTCACTCGAGCGTGAAGTCGCGCTCAAGGCCCTCCATCCATCGGTTGCCCGCGATGACCGCGCGGTGCGGTCGTTCTGGCGCGAGGCGAAGCTCGCCGCTCAACTGGCTCACCCCGCGATCGTCCCGATCTATGACTGGGATTCCAGCGGTGACTTGTCATGGTACACGATGGAGCTGGCGGAGGAAGGGTCGGTGGCGAGCCTCGTCGCGCGAAGCGGCCCGCGTCCGCTTTCGGAGGTGGCCCCTCAGCTCGAGCAGGTGCTGGACGCGCTCATCGTCGCGCACGCTCACGGCATTTTGCACCGCGACCTGAAGCCCGAGAACATTCTGATCGACAGATACAATCGGTGGCGCATCACCGATTTCGGCATCGCCAACGTCATCGGCGAGGACATCGCCGGCACTACGGGCACGCCCGCATTCGCGGCGCCCGAACAGCTCCTGGGTGAAGCTCAGGGTCCGGCGGCCGATTATTTCGCGCTCGCCGCAATCGTGATCTTTGCGCTCACCGGCGAGCCGCCGTTCGGCGACGACGATGCGAAGAGAATTCTCGCGCGACAGCTCGGAGAGGGGGCCGATCTGGCCTCGTTTCCCACCATCCTTTGCAACTGGTTCCGGACGGCCCTGTCGCCCCGGCCCGAGGACCGCTTCGCGGATGGAGAGGCGATGCGTGCAGCCTGGAAGGCGGCCACGGCGAAAGTTCTGGCGCGTGAGCGCGGCGGCTGGTGGCGGCGGGTGATTCCGTAGCCGGAGACCCGATCCGGCGCACGAAAACAGCGGATCCGCCGGGTCCAGGTCGCGTTAAACACTGGCTATCCGGCCAAAGGCCGGGTAACTTGTTGCGCTGGGGTTGGCTGGCGTGGCACTTGCAAGCCGACCCCACGACCAGACCGGACTACCGTGGTGACATTTCGACCTGGCGCGATACATGTTTCCGCCTGTCACAAAATGGGCAGTGACACTGGCGCCACCAAAAAGATTTGCTAGGTTTTGCGGGGAGTGAGGGGATCGCCCGAGAGCGTGCTTTGCGCTTGCTGGGGATGCATCCTGCCTAACGACACAGCGCGCGACCGCGGTAACCGCTGGCTAAAGATGTTCCACTCTTTTAAGAGGAATTAACCATGTTGAGAAGAAGTTTGACCGTCTGTTCGATGACGGCCTTGCTCCTCGGCGGAACGGCGGCAGCACAGTCGCCAGGTACGTTGTTGGTAGGCGGCTTCGGGCAGTACCAGTATTTCAACGATCAAGGCAGGGAAAACAACTTCGAGTTTGACAGGCTCGGTTACGGCGGGCGCATTGGCGCGTTCATCACGCCGCAGCTGAACCTCGAAGCCGACGGCATGTACGCCCCGATCGCTCGTACTGAGGGCGGACCGGAAGAGAAGTACTCGGCCCTCGGTGCCCGCCTCGTGTACCACTTCCCCCTCGGCAACCTGCCCTCCTTCCACATCGGTGGTGGCGCAGTGCTTAAGAACATCCGCCTTTCCGACGCGCCCAAGACCGGCACGTACAATTTCGGAGCTGAGGGTCTGGCGGGTGTCAACATCGGGTTCGGCGGATTCGCGCTGCGCTTCGATGTTCTCGGCGATTACTTCCCCGAGCCAAGCAACTTCGACGTTCGCGTTCAGGCCGGTATCCAGTTCTCGCCCGACCTCTCCTCGATGTTCGGCGGTGGCAGCATGACGTCGAGCCCTACCACCATGTGGGCGCCAGTCGTTTGGTGGGATGA
>JANMTG010000008.1:0-1857 GCA_031390205.1 Gemmatimonadota bacterium | reverse complement strand
GCGGGTGTTCCTCTCGACAGCGTCGTCGGCATGGAGAGCTACCAGATCGGCGTCAAGCGCGGGACGACGACCCTTGCGACTACGGGGACGGTGCTGGTAGCGACCGTAGGCACGGTCGCCATCCTGAAGGCGCTCTTCGGATCATGTCCTACGTTTTACTCCGACAGCTCCGGCACGCATGTACTGGAGGCGGAAGGATTTTCCTACAGCATTGCGCCCCTCTTCGAGCAGCGCGATGTCGATCGCTTGCGGACCGGCGTCGCGCCCGACGGATCGATTCGCCTCGAGGTGCGCAACGAAGCGCTCGAAACCCACTATCTCAACCACCTCGAGCTGATCGAGACGCGGCATCGCGCCGGAGAAACGGTAGTCCCCGATCAAACGGGTTTTCCGCTGGTGCTCGGAGCTCTTTCATCGCCGGTGACCGCGCGCGACCGCGCGGGGCGCGACGTCTTGCGCGTGCTGGCGAAATCGGACGGCGAGATATTCTCCACGGCTGCAACGACCCTGGCGGCCGCCGACTCGACTGACCTTTATGATTACCTGGACATCACCGTCCCTCGTCCGGTGAGCGGGGACAGCGTCGCGATCGTCTTTCGTCTGAGGAACAGCCTGCTCAACACCGTTCTGCTTTACGAGGGAATCCTCGCCGATCCCGGTGCGGCCTCTCTCGACTGGCTGGGACGCGACATGCAGAAAATCACCAACGCGGTCGACCTTGGCCGGTGGTACAGCAAGCACATGGGGATGCGCATCTCCGTTCGTGATGGAGGCGAATACCGCCAGGTTGCACGTTTCACCGACAAGGGTCCGATCGCGTTTCACGATGTGGCCGTGGTGGTGCCGGCACCTGCCGGCGACAGCGTCCGCGTCCGCCTGTCGTTTGTCGCCGACGATTGGAGGATCGACCGGGTGAGCATCGCGAACGCTTTCACACACGCGCCGGTTCGAACGATTCCTCTGACGAGCGTGATCGGATCCGATGGAGCCGCCGACACGGCAGCCTTCGGCAGCCTTTCCGCGGCGGACGACCGATACCTCACCACCACGCCGGGCCAGCGCTTCTCCGCTCAATTCTCACCCGGCCCGATCAGTCCGGATTCTGTCCGCACCTTCATGCTCGCGTCCCAGGGCTATTACACGGAATGGGTGCGCGGAAGCTGGATCGAAAAGCGGACTGCGCGAGCTGAGCCTTTCGTCGCGTCAAAGGCGTCGATTGCGCGAGCGATCGGCAGATGGCGTTCGAAGCAGGCAGATCTCGAGCGCCAGTTCTACTCCACCGCCATTCCGACGAGGTAGCCATGAGGCAATTCCTTGCAGCGGCGGTGATTGCGGTTTCGTTGGTTTCCGGCTGCCGCTTCGGTCCGAAACTCGAAGATGTCAGTCTCGCCAGGACTCCGCGCGGAACGATGATGCAGGTGACAAGAGTCTCGGGCGTAGTGAACGGAGAGCTCCTCGCCGTGACCGAGGATGCTCTCGTCGTGCTGGAAGGGAAGCGAATCGTGACCATTCCGTTCGTCGAGATTCGGGATGCGCGCAGCTCCGAGCTCGGGCGTGATTACCGCATCAGCGGCCAGAAGCGTCCCAATCCGGAATCGATGGCGAGGCTTCGCCGGGTGAGTCATTTCCCGCAGGGCATCACGCCTGAGATCGAGGCAAAGCTGCTCACGGTCTACCAGCAATAAGTCGGTGTCGGTTCGGATGAGGGTTCTAACCTCGGCACTCGGTGCCGCAACTCTGACAGTAAATGTCGAGGCGCAGGAGCATCACGTCGCACACTCGACGCAGAGCGTGAGCGCCGATCTCACGGCATTCGTAGCCGCCGCGCGGCTCGGGAGTGAGCGGTACCGCGATCGC
>JANMTG010000349.1:0-3861 GCA_031390205.1 Gemmatimonadota bacterium | reverse complement strand
GAACGCGGAATCGCAGAGGACGGAGCGATTCCGGGATGCCTGATTTGTAACAGTAACGTAAGACTGGGGGCGAAACCTTGTCAATCACCAGGACGGGAGGGGTCGCCTGGTCGGGCTGAGCGCTGGCCACCCGCCGGCTAGCCTGGACGACGATCGACTAGCTCGCGGTAGCCTTCTCCGTAACGATCCGCACGTCGTTGTTCAACACCTGCATGAACCCGCCGCTCACCGTAAAGCGCTGTCCCGAACCACCACCCAGCCTGAGCTCGCCGTCGCCCAGGAGCGCCATGAGCGGCGCGTGCCCGGTGAGAATGCCGACCTCGCCGTCATAAGCGGGCGCGACGACGGAGTCCACCGCCCCCTCGAACAACACCGCCTCCGGCGAGATCACCGAGACCTTGAGCATCGGCTACGCGTTCATGAGCCGCTGCGCGGTCTCGACCACACCGTCGATGCCGCCCTGCATGAAGAACGCCTGCTCGGGATACTGGTCGAACTCGCCCGCGACCAGTCGCTCGAACGAGGAGATCGTCTCCTCGAGCTTCACGTACTGGCCCGGGTAGCCGGTGAACTGCTCGGCCACAGCGAAGGGCTGCGACATGAAGCGCTGAATGCGGCGCGCACGTCCCACGACGAGCTTGTCGTCTTCAGACAGCTCGTCCATCCCGAGAATGGCGATGATATCCTGGAGCTCCTTGTAGCGCTGGAGAATGCGCTGCACGTCGGTCGCGACTTTGTAGTGGCGGTCGCCGAGGTACTGCGCATCGAGGATTCTGGAGGATGACGCGAGGGGATCGACGGCGGGATAGATCCCGAGCTCAGTGATCGCACGCGACAGCACGACGGTCGCGTCAAGGTGCGCGAACGCCGTCGCCGGCGCCGGGTCGGTGATGTCGTCGGCGGGGACGTAGATCGCCTGCACCGAAGTGATCGACCCGTTCTTGGTGGACGTGATGCGCTCCTGGAGGTCGCCCATCTCCGTCGCCAGCGTCGGCTGATATCCCACCGCGCTCGGCATGCGTCCGAGCAGCGCCGATACTTCCGAGCCGGCCTGCGTGAAGCGGAAGATGTTATCGATGAAGACGAGCACGTCCGCGTTCTCGACGTCGCGGAAGTACTCGGCGACCGTGAGACCCGAAAGGCCTACCCGCAGTCTCGCGCCAGGAGGCTCGTTCATCTGTCCATAAATCAGAGCCGTGGACTTCAAGACCCCTGATTCCTTCATCTCGAGATAGAGGTCGTTTCCTTCGCGCGTGCGCTCGCCCACTCCGCAGAACACGGACTTTCCGCCATGTCCCTTCTGTACGTTGTTGATCAGCTCCATGATGATGACGGTCTTGCCGACGCCGGCGCCGCCGAAGAGCCCGATCTTTCCGCCCTTCACGAACGGCGCGATCAGGTCGATGACCTTGATGCCCGTCTCGAACACTTCGGTCTTCGGCTCGAGGTTCGCGAACTCGGGCGGGGGCCGGTGAATCGGCCAGCGCTCGACATCCTCGGGAATCGGCGGGCCGTTGTCGACGGGGTTGCCGAGCACGTTGAGGATTCTTCCAAGGGCGGCGGCGCCGACCGGGACTGTGATCGCCGAGCCGGTGTCCTCGACTTCCATTCCGCGAATCACTGAATCCGTGGACGACATGGCCACCGCGCGCACCTGATTGCGGCCAATGTGCTGCTGGACCTCGACCACGACGTCAATTACTGCGCCTGAGTCGGCCGTTCCGCGGATGCGTAGAGCGTTGTAGAGCTCGGGAAGGTTCTCGGACTCGAACTCGACGTCGAGCACAGGCCCGATCACCTGTACGATTCTCCCGAAGTTCTTTTTCTTCGCCTCAGTGGCCGGCACTTTCTTTCGCTCGGTTCGGACGACTGTAGCCATGCAATTACCCCTGTAACGCAGCGGCACCGCCGACTATCTCGGCGATTTCCTGAGTGATCTGCGCCTGGCGGGCGCGGTTGAATGTGCGGCGTAACGTGTTGAGCATTTCACCAGCGTTGTCGGTCGCGTTCTTCATCGCGGTGCGGCGGGAGCTTTGCTCCCCGGCCGCCGTCTCCACCAAGGCGCGATACACGGAATTCCGCACGTAGGACGGCAGGAGCTGGGTAAGGATTGCTTCGGCCGACGGCAGCAGGATGTAGTCCGGTTGCGGGCCTTTGCGCTCCGGCGGCGTAACCGGGAGAATCGTCTGTGTATACGGTGGGGTCGAGAGCGCGGAGTTAAACTTCGCGTAGACGACGTGCACGGCATCGATCTCGCCCGAGGCGAAACGCACGATGAGTTGATCGACAATTTCGGCCGCGTTGTCGGCGGTCGGCCGGTCGGTGATGTCGATGCGGCTCGATGCCACCTCACGCCCAACGTAGCGAAAGTATCCTATTCCCTTCTTGCCGATCACGTGGAGCTCGGCCTCGACGTTCTCGTCCTTGAGCCGGCGCAGAAGATTTCGCGCTTCCTTGAGCAGATTGGCGTTGAACGCGCCGGCGAGCCCGCGGTTCGAGGTGAGCACGATCACCGCCGCCTTTTTGGTCGACGTCGGCTGGCGGAGAAGCGGAAAGCGCTCGGCGAGATCCGGCGTGTACAGGTTCGCGATCACCTCAGAAAGCGAATTCGCGTAAGGACGTGCGGCAACGACCCGATCCTGGGCGCGCTTCATCTTGGACGTGGCGACCATCTCCATCGTGCGCGTGATCTTCCGTGTGTTCTCCACGGACTTGATCCGCCCCTTGAGCTCGCGTCCCTTCGCCATCTCCTAGCGCTTCGCCTGCTGCGCGGACGCGTCCGGTTTCGCGGCACCCTGAGTGGTCTGACGCGATCCGTTGAACGCCTCGATCGCCCGACGGAGATCGGCCTCAGTCTCCTTCGACAGAACTTTTTCGGTGCGAATCCGATCGGGGACTTGCGGGAACTGCGACTCCACGTGCTCCAGAAATCCGCGTTCCCATTCCTTCAGCTCGTTGACCGGGATCTGATCAAGCAGGCCGTTCGTCACCGCGTAGATCACCATCACCTGGTGCTCGACGGCCATCGGACGGAACTGCGGCTGCTTCAGTATCTCGACCGTGCGGGCACCGCGCTCGAGTTGCTTCTTGGTCGCGGCGTCGAGGTCCGACGCAAAGGAGGAAAACGCCTCCAGCTCGCGGTATTGGGCGAGATCGAGGCGGAGCCTCCCCGCCACGGAGCGCATCGCCTTCACCTGCGCCGAGCCGCCGACGCGTGACACGGAGATTCCCACGTTCACCGCGGGACGCACGCCGGAGAAGAAGAGGTCCGCCTCAAGGAATATCTGCCCGTCGGTGATCGAGATCACGTTCGTCGGGATGTAGGCCGAGACGTCGCCCGCCTGCGTTTCAATGATCGGCAGCGCGGTCAGAGAGCCCCCTGCCTTCATGATATTCGTGCCGTCCACGATCGACGCGTCTTCACTCAGCTTCGCCGCTCTCTCGAGCAGGCGCGAGTGGAGATAGAACACGTCGCCGGGGAACGCCTCGCGTCCCGGCGGGCGGCGGAGAACGAGCGAAAGCTGGCGATACGCCGCGGCCTGCTTCGACAGATCGTCGTAGACGCAAAGCGTCGGCTTCCCCTCGTTGTACATGAAGTATTCGGCCATCGCGCACCCGGAGTAGGGGGCGATGTACTGCATGGGCGCCGGGTCGGACGCGCCGGCGACGACGACGATTGTGAACTCCATTGCACCGGACTGACGGAGTCTCTCGACGACGGCGGCGACGGTCGAGTTCTTCTGGCCGATCGCGACGTAGACGCAGATGACGCCGGTGCCTTTCTGGTTAATAATCGTGTCGACGGCGATCGCGGTCTTTCCGGTTCCGCGGTCCCCGATGATCAGCTCGCGTTGTCCGCGT
>JANMTG010000330.1:0-2290 GCA_031390205.1 Gemmatimonadota bacterium | reverse complement strand
AAGAGCCCGTCAAGGGCCTACAAAGCCCGATCCGACCGGGTGAAGGGGTCCAGAATTTGACTCCCTTGTCCGCATGGATCAAGGAGTATGCACGGGCCTGGGGCAGCTACCTGGACACCGCGGAATCGGCGAAGGAAGTCGACTCGTTCCGGACGAATCCCATGTTCAATTGGGATGAGTACATGCCGCCGCCCAGCGGCTACTTCACCTTCAACCAATTTTTCGCCCGCCATGTGAAGCCCGGCATGCGTCCGATTGCTGGCCTCCGCGACGACAACGTCCTGGTCAACCCGGCCGACTCAACGTTTGTCGGCTGGTGGCAGATCAGCGAGCAATCGAAGATCTACGTCGAGAAGAACAAGCTCGACATCAAGGGCATCCAGTGGTCCATCCACCAACTGCTGGAGGGCAGCGCGTACGCGGACCGCTTTCGGGGCGGGATCTTCACGCACAGCTTCCTGAATACGTTCGACTATCATCGCTGGCATGCTCCGGTGCAGGGCAAGATTCTGGAAGCCCGCGTGATCCAGGGCCAGGCCTTCATGGATATCAGCGTGAAAAACGCGATCGTGGGCGGCAAGACGGAGAACGTCCTGGACGCCCGGGATGGCACGGGCTACCAATTCGTCCAGACGCGCGGCCTTGTCGTGATCGATTCACCGATCGGGTTAGTGGCCTGTCTCCCCATGGGGATGGCCCAGGTCTCATCGGTGGTGATCACCGCCGAAGTCGGGACGACGCTCTACAAAGGGGAAGAGTTGGGTTACTTCCAGTTCGGCGGCTCCGACTTCGTGATGGTGTTCGAGCGGACCAGCAACGTTCAGCTCATCTCTCAGCCCAACATTCACTACAACCAAGGCAGCTGGATCGGTAACGCTTATCCGTATGCGATGAAGTGACGGCGAGGGCCATCGCAACTTAGGAGGAGGATCGAGATGTCCGCGTTCACCCGACGAACGATGCTCGACACAATACTTGCGGCGGCAGCCGGTTTCTTCGCGCGAGAGGCTTTCGCGGGAGGCCAGGCAGGCACCTCAGTTCGTCCCCGGATCATCGTGTTCGACGTCAATGAGACGCTCCTGGACGTCGGCGCGCTGGCGCCCCATTTCGAACGCCTCTTCGGCAACGCTGGAGTGACTCAAGAGTGGTTCTCCAATGTCGTGCTGTATTCGCAGGTGACGACCATTGCCGGACCCTACGCCGAGTTCGGCATGATCGCGCGCGCAGCGCTTGACATGACGGCAGCCGCCCACGGTGTGTCACTGGCGTCGACGGATCGAGACGCCGTCTTGCGCGGCTTGTTGTCGCTCCCTGCGCACGCCGATGTTCGCGAGGGACTGCAGAGGCTGCGTCAGGCGGGATTTCGCCTGGTGACCCTGACCAACTCTGCGCCGGCGGCTGTGGAACAGCAACTGAAGAACGCCGGGATCGGCGAGTACTTCGAGCGGAGCTTCTCGGTGGACGCGGTCCGCAAGTTCAAGCCAGCCGCGGAGGTGTACCGCCTCGTGGCAGCAGAGCTTCACGTGGAACCGTCCCAGCTGCGGCTCGTCGCGGCGCACGCGTGGGACGTGCTTGGCGCCATGCGCGCAGGGTGTGCCGCCGCGTTCGTCGCACGCCCGGGCAAGGCCCTGTATCCGCTCGCCGACAAGCCCGATATCGTTGGCAGCAATCTCCGCGACGTGGCAGACCAAATCGTCAGCCGCGACACTCCTCGATAGCTCGCGCTCCCGTCAGCAACCCCGCGGGTCGCAATTCATTGCCGATCGGTGCGCTTACAAATCCGACGATGTCTCATTGCGGCGCAGCTCCGTGCGGGACCAGACGCGATCGACATACACGGTCGACAGGAACGGCGCGACGGCGCGCGTGTCGAGTACGAGCGGTTCCTGAAGTTGTGGGCGAATGCTGACGTGGCCTACCGGAGTTGAGCGAAGCGATACGAGCACTGACAGCCGTTCAGTAACCCTGACGCAAAAAAAGCCCCCACGCGCTTTCGCGCGAGGGGGCTTTTGCTCTTCAGATTACCAGAGATTCAGATTAGAACGGATCGGTGCGCTTGCTGAAGGCGCGGCCGACGTCCGCGGCAGGCGAGTCCCCGCCCGTGCAGATCATGACGCCGTCCTTGATCTGGTCGAGCACATTCTTTTCGTTGCAGGAATTGAGGAATTTGACACCCGCCGCTTTGGAGGCATTGAGCACACGGCGTCGCACCGCCGCCATCTCCGGTGACGCTTCGCCGCCGCCCGTATAGGTGCCGGGACGCCCCATGATGAAGAAGCCGTGATCGCCT
>JANMTG010000169.1:0-2253 GCA_031390205.1 Gemmatimonadota bacterium | reverse complement strand
TTGGAGTGCACAACGTGAATTTCCTGCCTGACTCGAATTCGATCAAGACCGGCCTACCCGTCGCCAGCGAGATGCTCCAGCTGCCCGGCCAAACCTATGACCTCGTAGTCAACCTTGAGGAGGGCGACTACTACTTCCAGTGCGATCCGCACGCTGCCCTGGGGATGAAGGGAAGTCTGGAAGTCGAGGACTAGAACTCGTGGACTGGTTCGTCAAGAGGTTTTTGCAGGCAGCGCTCGTCTGGCTGGGCCTCGGCGTTACGCTCGGTGTGGCGATGGCGGTGCACCCGCCGTGGATCATCTACAGACCGGCACATGTTCACATGAACATGCTTGGCTTCGTCACGATGATGATATTCGGCGTCGCCTATCACGTCGTGCCGCGGTTCTTCGGTCACCCGCTGTGGAATCGAAAAATTCCCGCGGCACATTGGTGGCTTTCCAATGCAGGCCTGGCGCTGATGGTGGTTGGATTTCTGCTCGCTCCGCATGTCGGGACTCGCAGCATCCCAGTTCTGGGGACGGGTGGAGTTCTGAGCGCCCTCGGAGCGTACGCTTTCATACTCAACATATGGCGGACGATGAATGGACCAGAGGCACTCCGCCGTATCGAGCAGGCACCAGCTTCACGGCGGCCCCCGATTCAGTAGGGACCGCCGTCGAGAGGGACCGCCGGCGCGTTCATGTCAGCGTGTTATGACGGCATCAGGGTCGGCTCCGACAGGTGCAGCTCCCCCTCCTCTGGGGTCGAAACGTCCTTTCCAGCCGGCTCGGGACGGAACACCAGCATCGAGGTCCTCGAGGCTCGGGTCACTGCGTCTGCCACACTGCCGCGAAGCATTCGAGCCAGGCCTCCCCTGCCATGGGTCGCGATCGCGATAAGATCGGCTCGCTCCCTGCCGGCATAGTCGCCGATCGCCTGGGGCACGTTTTCCCCAACGATGATTTCCGTGGTTACTGGAAGCCCTTCGCGCCTCATTCTCCCGGCAATTCGCGCGAGATATGTGCGGAACACCGCATTGTCCCGGTCCCACCATGGAAGCGTCGGATCGAGCCTCTCGTCGCGGAAATGGTTCTGCGGCACCAGCACGTGGAGGAGCGTTACATCCGATTGCTCGAGCATTGCCAGCGAGCTGACGCGTGGAAGGATCTGTTCGGCAAGCATGGATCCATCGAGCGGAACAACGATGCGCTTGAACGCTTCGGCGGCTCGCGGATTTAGGTAGCTCGGAGTCGGCTTCACCACCAACACCGGGATCTGGGTGTGCCTGATGAGCGAATCCGTCACGCTTCCGAGCGAGAGGCGCGACATTCCACCGCGCCCATGACTGCTGATGACGATGAGGTCGAATTTATTCCGCTGGGCATAACCTTCGAGTACCTCGGCGATCGGCCCGTCGAGCAGATCGACCCCGATGTCTGCGTCACTGGTGCTCATGCATTCAGTCGCCAACGTGTCGAGCTCAGTCTGCGCGGCGTCCCGCTCGTTTCGCAGCGCCTCGGCGGAGATCGATACGCCGTCGAATGGGGCTGCCATTCCAAGCAGACTGGCGGAGGATACGACTCTAACGAGTCGGACCTTCGCGCCGCTCTTGCCGGCTATCCGCAGCGCGACGCGGATCGCCTCCCGGTCGAAGCCCGACCCATCAGTCGGAACCATGATCTTGTTGTACATCCTTGTGCCTCCAAATGTCGGCGAATGCGTGAAGCCGAAGCGCGCACGGCACTTCTGGACTGTAATCTCAGCGGCGCCAGGACAATCAGCAGTCAGCCTTGCCCTGATTTATTGTCGGAGTTTCCCCTCTGGCGTCCCATACCGCCCTGGTCGCCACGTTAGGTAGGGGTTTCCCCTTCGGTGGCCTAGGGGATCGTGGTCGAAGCCCCAGCGACATTCCCATAAAAGTTGAGGCGATCTCCGACAGGTTGAGACCCCCAAAAGTCGTATCCTGAGTTACGAAATCAATGCAACCTGGATTCGCCACGTCCCGAATCGCCACGTAACGAGGTTACGACAAATGAGAAAAATCTTTTTCATCGCTTCAGCGCTGATCGCCACGAATGCCGCCGTCTCTGCCCAGGGTCCGAGCGCGATCCGCCTCCGGCTCGAGCCGGGGAGCCTGCTGAGCATCTCCGGCACATCATCATTGCACGACTTCACCTGCAAGACGCAGAAGATGAACGTCTATGTGGATGTGGACCCTAACTATACGAAGGATCTGACGAAGATCTCCAATCCGATCGTGAGCGTGCAGGT
>JANMTG010000303.1:0-4631 GCA_031390205.1 Gemmatimonadota bacterium | reverse complement strand
CGGAGCGCGGAGCGCGAAGGAGCGTTCAGGGCTCCCGGGTGCCCGCTTGCGGGCGCGGCGAGCGTACTCGCTGACGCAGGACCCCATCTGACTCCCTCACCGACCACGCGCGCGACGAAACCAGTCGAGGTGGAACGGACGCACGTGACAATCCTAGCACGCGTGTCTTCACAAAGGGGTGGACGGGGAACAACTTGTCTGCTCCCGTTGGACTCCTGCCCACGCTCGAGCGGAGATCTCAGCAATGAAGACGATGAACCGTGTGCTGCGTTTGAGCGTCATCGTGCCTGCGATCACTGCGCTCGGGCCGGCGATCGGTCTGGCGCAGGGGCGGGCAGTCGAGCCTGTACTCGCGTCCCCCGAAGCGGGCCTCGACGATCCGGCTTCGTATCAGGGGTACCAGACGCGCTTCTTCCGCGACGCGAAGGGAAACGTCGTCCAGATTTATCTCGACGCGCGTAGCGGGCGGGTGGTCAACCTCCTCGGCGACGCCGTGAACGAGAGCGTCGGGTTCACGGTTCGCGATGCGTCCGGCCGTCCGTTGCGCCTGGAATGGGGATCCGCTGGCGCGGTAACCTCGGAGTCCGGTACCCGCCGCACGATCGAGTACCAGCTCATCGCGAACGCGCCCCGCATCGAGATCGGGTGGATTCTCCTCGGCTCCATGCGGGTGGAGCGGGACCTACAGTATTCAGATCGCCACCTCCAGCCGTTCGGAGCGCCGACATTCCGCCAGCGCGAGCTCGAGGAATTGATCGCCAACCTCGACCGTCTGGAACCTGCCGAGCGGGATGGGCATCTCCAGCTACTCAACGCCGGCTACGTAGCGGATGTGCGGGCGAGGCTCGCGCCCGATCTGATCACCAGGTTGGCGGGAGGACCGGGCGCGCCGAATCGAACCGCGGTCGCGACGCAGGTGGCGCTCGACGGAAAGACGAATCTTCAGCTCGACCTGGGAGATACACCGAACGCGGCGGTTGTAGTCACTTATCCAACAATTTCCATCCGCGCGAGAGACGCGCGCCCCATTCGCTTCACTGTCCGCGTCACGACCGATGCGCCGGCGCTGACCCCGTTGACGCGGGAGCAGATATTCAACGAGGAGTTCATCCGCTTTCTCGCCGACGCTCGCGCCGCGGCGGATCGGATCACCCGCGTGCGCGCGGCGGCCGCGAGGAGCCCGGCCGAGTCGGCGACGGTGGCCCGCTACCGCCGGCTCGAGCGGGATGTGCGCGGTCTCGAGCTCCTAAGCTCGAGGGAGAAGCTGATGGCGGGCCTCCCGAACTACGCGACGTATTTTGGGCGCGACATGATGATGTCGGCCCTGATGCTGGAGCCGATCTCGTCGGCGTCCATCGCGGAGCACGTCATTGCCAGCGTGTTGCGTAAGCTCGGCCCCAATGGGGATGTGAGCCACGAAGAGGCGTTGGGCGGGCAAGCCATCCGCGAAAATGCGAGCGAATACAACGGGCTCATCGCGGACTATCTGCGGCTGGTGCAGAGGGGTAATCGCGCCGCGGCGGCCACTCCGCTCGCGCGGGCTCGCTCGATTCTCTCGGACCTTCAGAAGGTTCGCGAGAACTACAACATGCTCGACGACGAGTTCCAGCTACCGGTTTTGACGGCGCGGTATCTGGCGAACCCGGCGATCCCTTCATCGCGCAAGCTCGCGTTCATGACGGATTCGTCGGAGGGCGGACGACCGCGGGTCGCGCTACTGCTGCGCGAGCTGGGCCTGGTCGCGAGACTGGCCGAGCCTTACGCGCGCAATCCGGTGGTGGAGAACCTGGTCGCGTCCCCGCGGCAGGACTCAACGCACTGGCGATCCGTGAGCTGGCGTGACAGCAACGCGGGTTACGCCAACGGCCGGTTCGCGATGGACATCAACGCCATCTGGGTGCCGCGGGCGCTGGAATCGGTTTCGGACATTCTGTCGCAGCTCAGATCGATCGGTTTTACACAGGCCAGGCTCAATGTGCTGACGTCTGGATCCGCGCAGACAGCACTCGCCGCTTACGCGCGGGACTCCGCGCTCCTTCTCCGCGCGGTCGAGAACTGGAATGGTGCGGAGCGACACTTTGTGGTGACGCTCGCAGCCGAGGACGTGAGGGCGAAAGTGGAACAGAAGTTGGGGTCGCTTGGGGGCGCGGAGCGGGTTTTTTGGCAGGGCGTAGTGGCGACGACGGGCGCTGATCGGCAGCCGCTCGAGTTTCTGGCGATCTCGCTGGACGCTGCGGGTCGTCCGATTCCGGTGGTCAACACCGATCCCGCAACCGGACTCTTTCTCGCGGACAGGAGCGCCGCGACCGCCGCGTCGCGCCAGCGTGCAATACGCGATGTGCGCGCGTTTATGCGCACGTATCCAGTCGGTCTCCTCATTGACCGCCTCGGTCCGGTGGTCGCCAACGACGCGTATGCTTCGCCGGAGGTGTGGGAGGCGTTCCGCAAGGATCTCTATCACTCTCCGCGGGTCGTGTGGGGGCGGGAGGTGAATCTCATCATGCTTGGACTGGCGAAGCACATTTCGTCCTCGGTGGACGCCGCGGGCCGCGCGCGTGATCCAGCGCTCGCACCGTATGTGACGGAGCTGCGCGACGCTCTGCGTCGTGCGACGGCTGCCGTAGAAGCATCCGGCCTCAAGCACAACGAGTTGTGGAGTTACGAAATCGACGGTTCACCTCCGCGGCTCAAGCCAATTCGCTACGGCGCCAGCACCGACATTCAGCTCTGGAACGTCACCGATCTGGCGGTGCAGTTTGTGCTTGCCCGCCTGGCTCCGACACCGTCGAATTGATCCGTCCCGCGAGGAGGTGGGGCGGAGTGCTCGCCGGCTTGGCAGCCGCGGTTGTCTTGACCGCATGCGGAAGCACAGCGAAAGAACGCGGAACGGTCCTCACGTTTTCCGGCAGTGCGCTTGGCGCCGAAGGAACTCTGGTTCAGCGGCAGCTCAAGCGCTTCATGGAGCTCAACCCCGGCGTTCGGGTGGAGCTTCAGCGCACGCCGGACGCCGCAGACCAGCGACACCAGCTCTACGTACAGTGGCTGAACGCGCGGGTTGGAAATCCGGACATCCTCCAGCTCGATGTCGTGTGGACTCCCGAGTTCGCGGCAGCGGGGTGGGTGTTGCCGCTCGACCAGTATGCCCCGTTGAAGGCGGATTTCTTTCCCGCCACCATCGAGGCGAACACATGGGCTGGCAAGCTTTACGCTTTGCCGTGGTTCGCGGACGTAGGCCTGCTGTATCGCCGCACGGACCTCGTTCCGCGAGAACCTCAGACACTCGCCCAGCTCGTCACCAACGCGAAGACCGCGATGTCACGGCCCGGCGGACCTCGCCACGGGATCGTCTGGCAGGGCGCGCGCTACGAGGGGCTGATCACGACCTTCGTCGAATATCTCGGCGCGTTCGGCGGCCGGATCCTTGACGAGAAGGGGCAGGTCGTGGTGAACGAGGACGAAGCGGTGCGGGCGCTCGAGTTCATGCGCGACCAGCTCTACGGATCGCGCATCGCTCCGCTCGATGTGCTGACGTGGCACGAGGAAGAGGGGCGCTTCGCGTTCCAGAACGGTACGGCCGTCTTCATGCGCAATTGGCCCTACGCGTTCGGCGCTATGAGTGACCCGGTGCAGTCGCGCGTGGCGGGCAAGTTCGCGGTGTCGCCGATGCCGAGCTCCGGTGAAGCGGGCGGTCACTCCACCGCGACACTTGGCGGTGGGCAGCTCGCCATCAACGCCTACACCGAGTCACCCGATGCGGCGTACCAGCTCATCGCGTACCTGACCGCGCCCGAGCAGATGCTCGAGCGCGCGCAGGCGGTTGGTCAGTATCCGACACGTCCCGCGCTGTACGACGACGATCGACTGCGCACAGCCCTGGCGATCCCGCTCGCACAGGCGAAGCGCGCGATCGAGAGCGCGACGCCACGACCGGTGACTCCCATTTACACCGAGCTGTCCGACATCCTCCAGATCGAGCTTCATCGCGCGCTGGTGCGGCACGCGGAGCCGAGGGAAGCGTTGAACACGGCGGCGGCCCGGATCGAGGCTCTGATCGAGCGGACGGGGATGCGAAAGCTGATGTCGGTGGGATCGGACTCGTCAATGGCCCCGACATCCGGAGACCGCGCCCAGTGAAATCAGAAGCGCGGCTTGGGTGGATGCTGGTCGCGCCCGCGCTCGGCGTCATCGCGCTGATCGCGATTTTTCCGCTCGGCTGGACCTTCTGGGAATCACTGCACCTCCACGAGCTTAGAATGCCGTGGCTCGGAAAACCTTTCGTAGGCGTTGACAACTACGTCGAGATCGCCGGAGATCCACGCTTCTGGGCGGCGCTCGGGCACACCGCGTTCTTCACGGTCGTGTCGATCACCCTCGAGCTTCTGATCGGACTTTTCCTGGCGCTGGCGATGAACCGCGCGTTCCGTGGACGCGGATTGGTGCGGGCGGCCGTGCTGGTTCCGTGGGCGATCCCGACCGTGGTCGCGGCGCTCCTCTGGCGGTTCATCTTCGAGTCGCAGGGCGGGATTGCCAATGAGCTGCTGGTGAACGTCGGCATTCTCGACGAGCCGATTGTCTGGTTCATCAAGACGTGGACGGCGTGGATACCGGTGATTCTCGCCGACGTGTGGAAG
>JANMTG010000301.1:0-6883 GCA_031390205.1 Gemmatimonadota bacterium | reverse complement strand
CCATCCCGCTCCGACCACGAATAGTCCTGGTACCACCGGGTACCCGAGGACGCGATAGGGTCGCTCTGCATCGGGCATCTTGCGCCTGAGCACGAACACCGCGCCCGCCGAGACCGCGAATATCAGCCATTGGGCGAAGATGCTCGATGTCGTGAGCTGATCGAACGTCCCCGAGAGCGCGAGCAGGG
Organism: Gemmatimonadota bacterium; assembly: GCA_031390205.1. GTDB lineage: Bacteria > Gemmatimonadota > Gemmatimonadetes > Gemmatimonadales > Gemmatimonadaceae > UBA4720. The sequence continues at coordinate 6,695 of JANMTG010000301.1, read as the reverse complement.
AACCCCAGATTCCCTGCACCCAGATCGCGCGAGCTGGCACGTGACTGCGGGGATCGAGGTGCCCGAGCGACTTGAAGAAAACACCGTCGCGCGCCATGGCAAACGGCACTCGCGAAGTCATTAGCACGATTCCGTTGAGCGCCCCGATCACAGACAACAGAAAGAGGACGGATATGAGCCGACCTCCCGACGCGCCGAGGAAACTGTTCGCTGCCTTGGTTGCGACCGGGAGCGCATCACGGTGCGCCGTCGAGCTGGCCGTGAGTATCTCCGCAGTGGGAAGCGCGTAGAAGTAAGCGAGATTGGTGAGGAGATACATGCCGAATACGATCAGCATTCCGTAGATCAGTGCGCGCGGAACGTTGCGCCCCGGATTCTCGACCTCCGCCGCAGCCATGGTCATGTTGCTCCAACCCTGGTACGCCCACAGCGCCGCGAGCATCGCTGCCCCGAACGCGCTGACTGTCGCTGCCTCTCCTGCCGTACCACCAGCGGTAATCGTCACCGGGTCGCGCAGATGAGCCCAAGAGCCTTCGCGTGACAGCAGGAACGCCCCTCCCACGATGATGGTGATGCCAAGGACCTTGGCGGCAGTGAGCACCCACTGTATCTGACCGCCGAGAGCGACGCCGCGAGTGTTGATGGCCGAGAAGAGAAGGATCACCCCGACAGCTACGACCTGAGCGATCCCAAGCCGCCAGTGGACATCCTCTCCGAGGAAATGAAAGGTTTGCTCGATCCAGACAGCATCCATGGGGATGAATACTGACAGGAAGGAAGCGAATGCCGTCCCCAGCGCGGCGAGCGCACCGGTCGCAATGATGGCGACGCTCGTCCAACCGCTGAAAAAAGCGGGCAGGTCGCCGTAGGCTTCGCGAAGATAGACATAGTCGCCGCCGGCTTTCGGCATCATCGCGCCCAGCTCCGCATAGGTCAGCGCGCCGGCGAGCGACAGGATACCCGCGGCGAGCCACGCAAGCAGCACGAGCGACGGTTTGTCGAGCAGCTGTGTCATCGGCGCGGCTTTCAGAAATATCCCGGTGCCGATAACGGTTCCGATAACGAGTGCTGCCGTCTGCCGCAGCGACAGCGCGCGGAGAAGCTGGCCGTGACCTCCGGCTGCAGCTCCCTCAGTCACTCCGGACGAGCGACGTCGTCAGGACCCGGGCGAACGACATCGTCAGGTATCGCATCGCTCGGCGGCGCTGGCGGCGCCGGCGGGGGCGGCGTCACATCACGCCGCGGCGTGGAATACACGGGCCGCACGTATTCCTCGGTCGTGGACATGCCCTCCGCGCGGTCAATCTCAAGATTGTCCCGCTCGATCGCATCGCGCTCTTCTCTGTAGCGTCGGTACCACTCCCGAGACACCTCGCCGGCGAGGTCGCGGTTGCCGAGCCCGAAGGAAAGGGCGAGGGCGAGGGCGATAGCGCCGAACAGGATGGCGAACGCCGTCGTGACGATCTCGGTGGCTACACCCAGCTCCTGAAGCGCCATGAAGGTCGCGAGCATGATCACGCCGCCCTTCCCTGCTCGCGCCAGAGTCGGGCCACCGCGCAATCCGCCGGCGGAAGCCATGATGAGACCTCCGACGAAACCGCCCAGCACTATTCCGACGATCATTATCACGATCGAGGCGATGACGCTGGGGATGTAGCTCACCAGCTCCGAGAACACGTTCGCCAGCGACTGGAGCCCGAGTGCGTTCGCGGCGACGAGCATCACCGCGAACATCACGAACCAGAACACGAGGCTTCCCGCCACGCGCGTCGGGTTGACGTGCGACCCCGATCTCTCGACCGCCTGCATCACGCCGCCCTTCTCGAGGATCTGGTTGAAGCGAATGCGGCGCATCAGCCGGTCGGTTCCCTTCTCCAGCAGTCTCGCCAGCAGATAACCGGCGAAGAGGATGACGAGCGCGCCGAACAAGGCAGGGACGTAGCCATAGAGCTGCTCGAAGCTCCCCTGTAGCCTCTCGCCGAACGTGAGCGTCATGGTCGTATCCACTAGAACCTCACTGTGAAGAGGGAGTGCATGCCCTGTGTCCCGGTCGCGAACATTACCAGTCCGAACGGATTGAAGCCGAGCCGAACTCGCTGGCGGCCCGCATCCGGACGAGGGTTGATGGTGCGCTCGGTAACAATCATTCCGGTCAGTCCGCCGAGGGTGGCCAGCGCGAAGACCAACTGGGGACTGCCGAAATCGGTATCGATCAGCGCCGCAACGCCCCCGCCCATCAGTCCGCCGGCGATGGTGCCAAGCGTGAGCCGGCTGGCATCAGTGCGACTATGATCCCTTCGACGAACGAGGAATCGGTCGCCCGCCAGAACTCCAATGATCCCGCCGGCGGTCCCCGCGGCCCAGGCTGTCGACTGTTTCGGACTTTCCGGCAGAAACGACACACCGGCGAACACTCCGACCGCGGCAGCCGGCCACAGCGTCTGGATGTCACCGGGTGTCACGTTGTAACTCGAGTTCTTCGGGTACAGCACTCCCAGCGGATAGCCGACGAGCCCGGCGGCTAGAATGGTGAGTGCCTTTGCTTTGCCGCTGATGCGGTCGCGGCAGGTATAGAATCCGTTGGCGTCGAGGGTGCAACGCGAATCCCCGTCGAACGTTTCGGTCGTCCCCCAAGCTATCAACGCACCAAGATCCGCACCAAACCCGGCACCGACTGCTTCGGCTTCGGTCATTCGGCGGCCGAAACGGAGCCCGAGCGCTGTGCCGGCGAGCCCTCCCACGAATGCTCCCGCGGACTGCGCCCTGTCTTCGCCGCCGAGGATGTAGACGAGCGCGCCCGTAGCGAGAGCCCCGTTCCGTCCAGTATTAAACGACAGGTCGTTCTGCGGGCGCGAGATGAACATTCTCCGCGCGATTTCAGACGCGGCGAAGAAAGACCCGCCAGCGACGACGAGATATCCCGCCGTGGCGCTGGCGGGGTTCTCGCCGATCGCATTGGCGAAAGCGGGCCCGTAGATAAAAACTCCGAGCAGCGTCTGGTTCCGAATGAACGCGTTGCCCGCGTCGTTCCGCTCGCGGACAGCCTCGGGCGGCAGGCGAGACACGCTCACACGGATTGCCTCGCGATCAGCCGCGGCGAGAGCGTAGCGCTCGACCACTCCAGTTCCGCGCCTCACCGTCAGGATGTAGGACGAGTCCGTGACTGTGTACAATCTGGCTTCGACGAAATCACCAGCTACGGGCCAGGACGGCGGGCCCAACCCCGCTCTGTCGGCGATCAACGGCGTCAACACCATGACAATCGCTGCACTGTCGAACGGAACCGGCCGCTCGATCACCTGGGCGCTGGCGGCCGATCCGAAACAGAATAGCAAAAGAGCGCCGAGCAAGGCTGGGCGTCGCATCAAATATCCTCTATGAAACCGGAGCGCACGTGATCCTGCAAAGATAGGGCGCGACGCTGCCATTTGCCCTAATTTCGGGTCCCACGCTGGATGTCGTAGATCGCGCTGCGCCGGCATTTGGGGCAAATGAGCCAGTCGCGCCGACGCGCGTAACCGAGCCCGAACGATCCGCCACCGATGGGCCGCTGCGTCATCGCTACCGAGCAGCGCGGACACTGCGCACCATTGCCCGCGACAAACTCTTCGCGTATCCGCTGCAGCTCCACCTGCGTGTACTGTGCGCGCGCGTCACTCATTCCGGGATTTGCACCACGACTTTCCCGAATTGTTGCCCGCTCTGGAGCCGCTCGAACGCCTTTCGCGCCTGCGAGATGTCGAACACTGAATCAATGAGCGGCGTTAGGCGTCCGGCCGAGAACTCGGTCGCGATCGCGTCGAACTCGCCTTCGTTCCCCATCGTAGAGCCCATGATGTCCCACTGGTTCCAGAACAGTCGGCGCACATCGGTCTGCACCACCGGCCCCGATGTCGCCCCGCAAGTGACGAGCCTGCCCCGTTTTCCAAGCGCGCCGAGTGACTGCGACCAGGTCGCCTCGCCGACGGTGTCGAACACGACATCGACCCCCCTCTTTCCGGTGCGAGCCCTAATCTCCTTACCCACGTCGGTATTCGTGTAGTTGATCACGTGCTCGGCGCCCAAGCCGCGGGCGAGCGCGAGCTTCTCTTCGCTGTGTGACGTCACCCACGCGATCCCGCCAATACGGCGGACAATCTCCAGCGCGGCGAGCGCCACGCCGCCGCCGATCCCCCAGATGAGAACGTTGTCCCCCTTCTTCACCCGGGCGCGGGTGACAACCATCCGCCAGGCGGTGAGCGTGGACAGCGTGAATGCGCCGGCGGATTCGATCGGCTTGTCTCTGGGTATGCTCCGCGCGTTGCGCGCGGGAACCGTGATGTACTCGGCCAGGGTACCGGGAAGCTGTTCTCCGAGGATGCCGAACTTCACGCAGAGCGAATGTTCTCCCTGCAGGCAGAACTCGCAGGTGTGATCGCTGAGGCCCGGATTCACGATGACGGTATCGCCGATCTTGATGTTGCTGACGGTGTCACCGCTCAGATCGCCAATGGCATCGACAACCCCGGCTGCATCTGCGCCCAGGATCCAGGGTGGGACGATCTTCACGTTGGGGATTCCGCCCAGAACGAAGAGGTCGAGATGATTGAGCCCGACCGCTTTGACGCGGACGCGTATCTCGCCGCGCTTCGGTTCGGGCTTCGGCAGATCGGTGCGGTACTCGAGCTGATCGAGCCCGCCGTGCGCCGAAATGGTCAGTCCTCGCACGCTATTATGGGAGCGTTATATTCAGTCGGAACGACGAATCGGCCGTCATAACGCAGAATCTACCGTCTAATTGCCGGTTGTACCGTCATTAACGCTGATTTTCACGGCGCAGTTGAACGAACTCGCGGTCAAGCCACCTAACCTATGCTCTCCATCAAGGTTCCACCGCTCGGAGAATCCATCGTCGAGGCCACGGTATCGCGGTGGCTGAAGAAGGAGGGCGATGCCGTCGCCGCCGGTGACACGCTCGTCGAGCTCGAGACCGACAAGATCACGGTTGAAGTGCCGGCACTCAAAGCCGGCGTGCTCGGCAAGCTGGCCAAGGCCGAGGGCGACATCGTCAAGGTCGACGAAGTGCTTGGCGAGCTCGATGATTCCGCTGCTCCGGCTACTGCTGGAGCTTCTGCGGCGTCTGCATCCGCTTCGACTGGCACTGTTGCGGGTGTCGCGGTGGAGGTACCCGCCACTCCTCCTCCACAATCTGCCAGTGGAGGGAAATCGTCCCCCGCGGCACGCCGCATCGCGGACGAGCGGGGCGTCGATGTCGCTGCTGTCGCGGGGACTGGGCGCGGAGGGGTCGTGTCCAAGCCGGACGTCTTGACACACACACAGCATGGTAATGGCGCGGCTGCATCCGGCGAACGCGAGACGCGCGAGAAGATGACCACGCGCCGGAAGCGCATCGCGGAGAATCTGCTCCAGTCGCAGCACTCGACGGCGCACCTCACGACGTTCAACGAAGTCGACATGTCCGTGATCAACGGACTCCGCGACAAGCACAAGGAGAGAGTCGAGAAAGAGCACGGCGTCAAGCTCACCTTCATGCCTCTCTTCGTGAAGGCGACGTGCGCCGCGCTCAAACAGTTTCCGATGGTCAACGCGCAGATCGATGGCGATTCGATCATCTACAAGCACTACGTCAACATGGGGATCGCGGTCGCGTCGGAACAGGGACTCGTCGTTCCCAACATCAAGGACGCGGATCGGAAGGGCGTCATCGAGCTGAGCGCCGATATTGCATCCGTTGCCAAGCGCGCGCGCGATGGGAAACTCGCGATGGACGATCTCACCGGCGGGACGTTCACCATCACCAATGGCGGCGTGTTCGGATCGCTCATTTCGACGCCAATCATCAACTATCCTCAGGTGGGAATACTCGGACTGCACAAGACCCAGGACCGGCCCGTAGCGATCAACGGTCAGGTCGAGATCCGGCCGATGATGTACATCGCCCTCTCGTATGACCACCGCATTGTCGATGGACAGCAGGCGGTCCTCTTCCTCGTACGCGTGAAGGAGCTCATCGAAGATCCGGCCGCGATGTTGATCGAGTAGATGCCCGACTGTGATGTGGCGATCATCGGGGGCGGACCCGGTGGTTACGTAGCAGCGATCCGCGCCGCCCAACTGGGGCTCAATACAATTTGTGTCGAGATGGACAAGACGCTTGGCGGCACGTGCGTGAACGTAGGCTGCATTCCATCGAAGGCGCTCCTCACATCATCCGAGCACTACGAGTTCGCGCGGCTCCACGCGGCGGAGCACGGCGTGAAGCTTGGCGATGTCTCGCTCGACCTCTCCACGATGATGAAGCGGAAGGACAGCGTCGTCGGCCAGAACACCAAAGGCATCGAGTTCCTGTTCAGGAAGAACAAGGTCGCCTGGGCGAAGGGGCGTGGCACCCTGAAGAAGGGGAACGTCGTCGATGTCGCCGGCGACGACGGGAAGACGGAGTCCTGGCGCGCCAAGAGCGTGATCATCGCCACCGGATCAGTCCCGGTGGAGCTCCCGTTCCTCAAGTTCGACGAGAAGCGCGTGCTGTCCAACATCGGCGCGCTCACAATCCCGGAAGTGCCCAAGCATCTCGTCGTCATCGGCGGCGGAGTGATCGGTCTCGAGCTCGGCTCCGTATGGCGCCGGCTCGGTGCCAAGGTCACGGTAGTCGAGCTGATGCCGACGATTCTTCCCGGCAACGACGAAGACATCAT
>JANMTG010000270.1:0-7120 GCA_031390205.1 Gemmatimonadota bacterium | reverse complement strand
GTAGGCATCGAGCTTGTCCTCCCGTTCCAGTTTGTTGGAGAGCTTTCCTTCGAGCGCAGGCACACCGGCGAAGTAGCCAGCCGTGCAGAAGGCAGAGCACGCCGCTACCGCCTGACAACAATTCTCATCACGGCCGAAAGTTCCGTCCGTGAATGCGTTCCCCTCTTAGTTGTTCGCGGGTCATTTTCAGGAGCAGCGCTTCGAATTCCGCGCTTGACAGGTTTTCGCAGATGCGCCGCAACCGCAGCCTGAGGCTCTTGCTGACAGAATCTTCTCTGCCCTCAGGGTGCTCTTCAACTGGCTCGGGCGGGACAGACTTGGTGTCCTTGCGACTTCGACCTGACTTTTCCGGAACTGACATTTTTTGCGTGAGAATGAGAGCAAGGATGCAGCCAATGTTGCCCGTTCACCCGCAATGGGATGCAAAACGGATGAACGGGAACCGCACAACGCGCTCCTCGTCCTTCTTCGAGGCTATCACCCCACTCAAGGACGATTGGGTTAGATTCATCAAGGTCATTACTGAGGTTTGCCGTGAACCACTACAAGGGAATTTCCGCGGACGACAAGCACAAAATCGTCGCCGCTCTGAAAAGTCGCGGCGCGGGAAGCTGCCCGCGCTGCCAGGACAGCCAATGGACGGTGAGCGAATTCTCGATGATAGAAGTCCAGTCGACGATGGATCGAAACAGCGTCGAGAGAACAACCATCCCGGCCATCATGATCGTCTGCGAGCACTGCGGCTTCATCTCCCAGCACGCCCTCCAGCCGCTCGGCATCTGGCCGCACACCGCGGCGGATGTCAGTCAGACCGCGTCACACGCTTCAAAAGCGTTGAGTGTCTGATCCGCCGGAGAACCGTATGCGGGGGATGTGCGACGGGGGAGAGCGAATCGCTCTCCCCCGTCTGTTACTGCACCAGCAGGCTCGACCGTCGAGCCATCCTGCTTTAGAACATGATTCCAAACGTCAGTGGCACAAACTCCATCGACCCGCCGGCAACCGACACGCGGTTATAGCGCGCCTCGACGAAAGCCTTGAAAACGGTCAGCGGAAGATTGATGCCGGCTCCGGCGTTCCAGCCGAAGTCGTTCGCGCGCGGGCTCGACGGCAGGCCGCTAGCCGACGCGACCGAGCTGTACATGCCAGCGCCGCCGATCACATAAGGCGAAACGCCAATGCTCGGCAGGTTGTACGTGACGTTACCGGTCAAGCTGGTAATGTGAAGCTTGCCATTGCCGACCTTGGCGCCGAACTGGTTGTAGGCACCGTCGAAACGGAGGCCAACCGGAATCATCGGCAGCTTGATGGCGAGAGCGAGCGTGCCGTTGTAGCCGGTGTTGCTGACGTCAGAGAAGTCGCTCATCGGCAGTGAACCACCGCCGGCAATACCAAGCGAGATCGGCTTCATGACTGACAGCTGGGCGCTGGCGGGCATCGAGACGAGCACGACGCTGGCGACAAGCGCGAAAACGATGGAACGCTTCAAAATTACTCCTTGTTAAGTGCGTGCCCGTGAACGGCGCGAAAGTGGCCGCAATCCGGACGTTGTGCGAGTGCGCGGAGGCTCGCTAACGGGTACCGCGAGCTTCCAGTCCCCTAACGACGAGTCAGGGAAACCGGGCGCAACTCGCTGAGCTGAACGGCATTCCCCGCGCGCTCGGGCGACCCCTCCGTTGTGGCCGTGTATGCGAGCAAGGGCGGAGAGCGATCGTCATCGACGATTAGGATGCGCATGCTTGCCCGTTGATATTGGCTGGTCGCGAAGGTAGCCGAAGGAAAGTTATCACTGACGCCGTCGGCTGGCGGGCCTTCGCCCTCGGGGCGCCGGTTTCGGCGCCACCGGTTTGTTCTTCACGACATACGATGGATCGATCCGCGCGAGCTTGCGCTCCCGTGCGGAGTCCAGAAGGACGGCACACTGTCTCGTGACAGGTGCGAAGGACGGTGGCCGGGCGAGGGCGAGGGCTGCTACAGCGCTGTCGTAGTAGGCCGTCACCGCCGACGGAGTCGCCTCGAGGAACGGAATGCCGCAGACATCCCCGACTCGCAACCTTCGTCCGATCAGCGCAAGTACCGCGTCGGGATTTCGCGGCAGGGCACCGGCCAGGGCGATGGCGAAGCTCGCTTCTGCCGCGGCCGACTTGAGCTCCAGATGCCGGGCGACTTCGAGCCACAAACTGTCGCCGGTAGCGATGCCGTCCATCACGGTTTCGCCGAAGCTGAGGTCCGATTCGATTCTGGTGGCGACACGATCGCCGCCGCCGAGTCTGATCTCGGACAGCACGAGCTGAGGAGCGCCGAGCGGGGTGACCGCGCTTTCTCCGCAGCCTACCGCGCCCGCGATCGAAGCTATCCCGATAAACGACGAGAATCGGGTACTCACCCGTGCGTGCTCTCCACGCGATCGCAGGATCAGGGTCGTCTAGCGATCAGATCCCGCAGGTAGTGATTGGCGCGCGGTATCCCGCTGCTCAGAGAGGAGGCGCGTGGTGAACCGCTGGCCTTCCGAGATGCGCTCGACCTCGAGGGCGATCGCGTCGACCGCCTGGGCGAGCTGACCCAGTTGAGCGGTGACCTCGCTCGGGATCTGCGCTGGAACGGCCCTGCGGTCCATGCGCCGCGCGAACGCCCGGGATATCGGCAGTCCGATGACGATTGCTACGACCGTGAAAAAAAAGGCCATCGCCATATCCACGGCCTGCGGCGGAATCTCGTTCGTCGGATTGAAGGGAAATTGCGAGCCCCCAACGAAAACTTGCTCTCTTCCGTCGAGCGGGCTGACGATTACAGCGGGCACCGGCGGAATCTGCGGAGTCGTCTGGGTTGGGGCACTCGGACCCTGCAGGGCTATCACGATTGTATTGGCTCGTACCGATTCCATTCGATTTCTCCGCACGACGTCTCGTACTCTCTCTGAATCTACGCACGGTTAGACCCATTTGCTTCACCATGCGTCGCACGTTCCATCGTCGCTGGCGCAATCCCCCATTGCACAAATCTGTTCCTGAATTATTGTGGATGTCTGCCAGCGCTATCTGCTTTCCCCGCGGAGGACGCAATCAGCAGGAAATTGCCACCTCGCCCAAACAGGACGGATCCGGTCTCGCTCAGCCCTGAACTCTCCGGTTTGATCCCCCCCGCCGCGCCGCCGCTCCTCCGGGACGGCGGGCGAGAGGCGCCTGATGTCAGCGGTCACCCGCCCCATTTTCAGCGGGAGCTGCGGGCGGCGCTGCACGAGCTCGCCGTAACGGAAGAACAGGTTCGCGCGCAGACCCAGGCGCTCGCCGCGGCGGAGCGCCGGCTCGAGGCAGAGCGCCTGGCCTGGCAGCGCCAAACAGAGGAGAGCATGGAGGCGCTCAACAGGGTCTTGAACGCCCGTGTAGCCCAGCGCACGCGCGAGCTGGAGCTCGCTCTGGAAGGCGAGCAGGCGGCACGTCGGGAAGCGGAGGCGGCAAACAGGATCAAGTCAGAGCTCTTCGCCCGCCTGAGCCACGAGTTCCGCACTCCGCTCCATGCGGTCTCCGGCTACCTCGAGATTCTTCAGCAAAACATTCATGGCGCGCTGACGATGGATCAGCGGCGCGACATCGAGCGCATACATCAGGCGCAGGAGCATCTGCTGGCTCTGGTGAACATGATTCTCGATTTCGCGAAGATAGAGGGCGGTCAGGTGGAGCTAGCGATGGCCGAGATTCCGGTCGAGGAGACGATCGGGTCGGCGGAAGCGCTGGTGGCTCCGCAGTTCGCCAAGAAGGGGATTTCATACTCGCACAAGGACGGCGACCCCTCCATCACCGTGTTCGCCGACCGGGAGAGGGTGCAGCAGATACTCGTCAACCTCCTCGCCAATGCCATGAGGTTCACCGCTCCCGGGGGAGCCGTCAGCCTCGAGTGGGAAGTCGAGAACGAGATTCTCCTCGTGCGCATTCGCGATACCGGTTCCGGCATCCCCGACGACATGATCGAGCAGATCTTCGAGCCGTTCGTGCAGCTCCGCTCACCGGGATCTCCGCCGGCGGGCGGCACCGGACTGGGTCTGCCAATCAGCCGCGACCTCGCCCGCGCCATGGGCGGCGACGTTCAGGCGTCGAGCACTGTCGGAACCGGGTCCGTTTTCACGATGTCCCTTCCCGTGCGCTTGCGCCAGACCGGCATCAAGCTTTCAGCGTCCTGAACCCGCGGTTAAATTTCCGAATGCATCCCGCATCGTCCTTCCGGAGATGACATTGCCGCAATCGACCGCCGCGCTGCATGACCTCGTCGAAGACTCCTCGGTTTTCATCGAGCAGGACTGGAGCGCCTACACGCCCGATGACCACGACGTCTGGGGCCTGCTTTACGAGCGCCGGATGAAGCAGCTCCGGACCAACGGTAGCAAGATTTTCCTCAGGGGCGCCGACACCATCGGGCTCAAGCGGGCGACCGTGCCCGATCTGGCCGAGGTAAACCGCCGCCTCGCTCCGCCTACGGGGTGGGAGGCCATTCCGGTCTCCGGGTTCATCCCGGCCAGGACGTTTTTTCAGTGCCTCTCGCTCAGAAAGTTTCCGACCACGATCACCCTTAGGAAGCGCGAGCAGCTCGATTACCTGCCCGAGCCCGACATCTTCCACGATGTGTTCGGCCACGTGCCGCTCCACGCCGATCCGGTGTTCGCTGATTTTCTCCAGCACTACGGCCAGGTGGCCGCTGCCGCCGAGAATGAAGAAGACACCACCCGCATGGCGCGGCTGTTCTGGTTCACGGTCGAGTTCGGCCTGATCCGGGAGGACGGCGAGATCAAGGTTTATGGCAGCGGCCTCATCTCTTCTCATGGTGATGCAGCGAACGCGCTTGGGCCCAAGTGTGACCGCCGAGCGTTCTCACTCGACGCGGTATTCAACCAGCATTTCGAGATCGACCGGTTTCAGGATGTGCTCTTTGTGACTGAATCCTTCGATCAGCTCTTCAAGGCGGTCGAGGAGGCGGGGCGGAGAATCGGGGCGATTCGCTAGGCTGGCACGCACGCTACGCGTTCGACGTGCGCACCCGGTCGAGCATTTCGATGAGCGAGTCGAGGTCTGAGGTGTGGAGCGCCGACACTGCCTGCGCGTCGGCCTGGTTGATAGGTTCGTCCAGCTCGCTGAGAAGCTTGAGTCCCTGGGGCGTGATCCGGCAGTAAACCCGCCGGCGGTCCTTGGGGCAGGGCACGCGGTCAACGAGACTTTTTTTCTCGAGCCGGTCGACCAGCCGCGTGACGCCCGGCGTCTGCTCGATCATCCTCTCGCCGACCGTCAGAGTCGGCAGGCCCTCGGGTCCTGCCCCGCGAAGGATGCGCAACACGTTGTACTGCTGGAGCGTGATGCCGTGGCGCTCGATGATGTGGGAGAAATGACGCTTGATCGCATCGGCCGTGCGGAGTAGGCCCAGGGCGGCCTGTTGCTCGCGGGAGTGAAATGTGTCCGTCGGCGTGTCTTTCGACGTCATGCGTGAGTCTATGGATGGTTACGTTGGGGAGCAAGCAAATGATTGTGGCGTCGATGGGGGGATTACCTCGAAGGGGTCGGAACCGTCTATAAGTGGGGCCACCCGCCTAGATTGACGGAACGCCGCGGCCGGTTTCGGCCTTCGCGGGTATTATGCGGGACCTTAACGCACTCTCCCCCAAGGAGTCTCAATCCGATGAACCGATTTTTCCCGCTCGTTCTGATGGTGATCGTGGCTTGCGGAGGCGGAGGTGGCGACAACCCCATCGAGCCTGTCCCCAAGCGCAGCGACATCAGCACCCTGCAGCCGGGAGAGGTCAGAGTTCTCGCCCCATCAGATATCCCCAACGGCATCGATCTCCCATCGGTGTCCGATCCTCGTGATTTCATCATCATCGTCGGTAACACCAGCTCGTTCGGAGACTTGGTGGCATCCTACGTCGTGAGAGGCGACCTCTCTACTGGCGGGTCGCTGCGGGCGGAGCAGCGGGTGGCGCTTTCACCGCAGATGATCGGCGGGGTTGGAGCGCTGGATCGGCTGGAAGGTCCTCAGCGGCTGCTGGAGAAGCGCGTCCGCGGATTCGAGCGGAAGGCGCTGGCATTTCGGGGCAGGTCCTCTTCACTCGGAGTATCCGGTTTCACTCTGCGGCGGAGCAAGCAGGTCTCAGCCGTAACGGTTCCGGGTGATTCCATCAACGTAAAAGTTCCCAATGCCAACGGCCCGAATAACAATCTCTGCATGGATTTTTTCGCGACCCGGGCAGTGGTCGCGTCGGTGAGCCAGAAAGCGATCCTCGTCGTAGATACGCTCGATGGACCGCCGCTTGGGCTCTTCACCCAGGCGGACTTCGACGCGATAGCGGCTGAATTCGACAACTTCACCTATTCGACGGGCGAAGCGTACTTCGGAACGCCGACCGACGTGGACGCGAACGGCCGGATCATAATCCTTTTCACCGGTCAGGTGAACAAGCTCACACCCGCCGGCTCACCAGCGAGCAGCGGATTTGTGGGTGGATTTTTTTTCGCGGGCGACTTCTTCCCGCCCACGGGCCCGGCGGGTCAGGCATGCGCGCAGAGCAACCAGGCTGAGATCTTCTACCTGCTCGCGCCCGATCCCCTGGGGCTCAAGTACGGAAATGTCCGCACCACCGCGTCGGTCCGCCAGGGAACCCGTGGAACCATCGCGCACGAATTCGAGCACATGATCAACGCCGGCCGCCGGTACACTGGTGGTGTAGCGACGGATTTCGAGACGAGCTGGCTCGACGAAGGTCTGGCGCACATGGGCGAAGATGCAGTCGGCCGGTGGGTGAAAGGGTTTGGGGACCTCCAGTCCCTCGCGTTCTCCGACATTTTTCCCAACGAGGCGGGGCGCGACGACTTTAACGCCTTTTTCTTTCAGAATCTGGCTCGATTCAGACGCTGGATGCAGGCACCGGATTCGACTTCCGGAATCAGCAGCGCAGCGGACTCGAGTCTCGCGTCAAGAGGCGCTGCCTGGGCGCTGCTCCGCTACTCCGCGGACAACTTCTCCAACGCGGATCCGCGCGCGTTTACGCGTCGCCTCGCAGCGGGGCCTGATACCGGCCTCACCAACTTCAACAAGGTCACCGGCGCTCCGCTCGACACCGTGCTGGCGGGTTGGCTTGTCG
>JANMTG010000239.1:0-2235 GCA_031390205.1 Gemmatimonadota bacterium | reverse complement strand
CCTTTACCTTGCCAGCGAGACCGACGGGCTGTTCTCGCCGCACTGACGCGTCGCCCGGCTTGGCGTTCCGGGTCGCGTAGACGAAGAACGCGAGCAACGCGATGATCACGACGAGCGCGCCGACGGCGGGAATCTTCCAGGCCTCGAACTGGGAGGGGAGGTCGAACACCAACACGCCGAACACGAGGAGGATCACGAACCCGATCGGGTCGAACAATTTCTCCAGAGCCATCGAGGCCAGGACCGTGGAGCTCGATACCCCGCTCAGGCGCGAGACGAATACGACGCGCGCCGCGTCTCCTCCACTCGCGACGAGGACATTGTTAAGACCGGCTCCGGCGATCGTGGCGCGCATGGCCAGGGGCAGGGACGGGATGCCGATCGGCCGGAGAAACAGCCACCACCGCACGCCTTTGACGCCGACGGAAAGGAAGTTGACGAAAATCGCCGCCGCCAACAGGGGAAGCGATGCGTGCCGCATTGAATTCCACGCGGCCTGCCAATCGATCGTGCGCGCGAACAGCACGAGGAAGACGATGATCGCAGCGGAGAGCGCCCACCGTATTCCCTTCTTGATCGCCGGACTCATCAGGCCGGCAGTGCGGCGAACTCGTACCCCTTTTCTTTAAGTCCGTCGATAATCCGGGGGAGGGCCTCCGCGGTCTGCAGGCGATCGCCGTCCGGGTTGTATCCGTCGCCATCGTGGAGCAGCACGATCGATCCCGGATTCACTCCCTCCAGTGTTTGACGCACGATCTCGTCTACACCGGGGCGGTCGCTGTCCCAGACTCCGAGCGACCAGCCGACAGTGCGCTCGCCATAGGAGCTGGCGATCGGAGTCGTCCACGGGCTACGAAACCCATGGGGGGCGCGGAAATATCTGGGAGCGGGCGCACCCGCTCGCCTGATCGCGCGGATACCGAGCCGGATGTCGCGAGCCACATAGAAGGGACTGCGGAACTGCAGCTTGCGGTGAAAATAGCCGTGATTGCCCAGCTGGTGCCCTTCGTGCGCTATTCGCAGCACGAGATCCGGCCACCGCTCCGCGTGACTGCCCAGAACGAAGAACGTTGCCGGCACACCTTTCTCGGCCAGTGTGTCGAGAATCACGGGCGTCGCGTACGGATTAGGACCATCGTCGAATGTGAGCGCGACGACTTTGTGCTCACTTCGAATGCGGCTGAGCGCGGGGCCGAAGAACGGGCTGTTGCGGTAGAACGCCCCGTGCACGGCACCGCCAAGCACCGAAGCTCCGAGAGCGGCGTATCCGATCATTCGCGCCGCCCGCGTCCTAGCACGGCGGTGTAGATGTCGAGCACCGCTTCGGTGACGTTCGCCCATGAGTACTGCAGTGCCTCATGTCTGCCGCGCTTTCCCAGGCGTGCGCGCAACGTCTCGTCGTCCAGAAGTCTCACCAGCGCGTCCGCAAGGGCGTTAGTGTCTCCACAATGAACCATCAGCGCTTCGCGCTCGTGCTTCACCACGTCGCGGAAGCCGTAGATGTCGGAGCATACCACCGGCGTCTCGCACGCCATCGATTCCAGAAGAGTGATCCCGAACGACGCCTTTGTCGTTGGGCAGGCGTACATCGCGCTGTGGGCGTAGTACCCCGGACGGTCGCGGAGCACGGAGCCGACGAATGTTATGTCGGGGTCACCGCCCGCCGCGCGGTAGTAATGACTGCGGAGAGGTCCATCGCCGACCACGACGAGCTGTGCCTCACGGCTTCTTCCCCGGACTTTCTGGAACGAGTCAATGAGGGTGGTGAGGCCGTTCCGCGGATCGAACCTGCCAAGGAAAAGAATGACGGGAACATCGGTACGAACGGCGGCGGGGCGGGGAACGTGGGGGTTGAAGACGTCCGTGTCTATTCCGTTCGGTACGATCGTCCAGTTCGCTTCGAAATATCTGTTGAGAGCTATCGTGGTGGAGTGCGAGACGGCGATCGCGGCGTGGAGAGAATTGAGCTTTTTCTGGAAGTATCGCTTGCCGAAGCTGTAAGCCAGTGAGCGATCGAAGTAAGTGTGGAACGTGCCGACCACCGGACAATCGGCTTCTTCGATCGCGAGCACCGGCAGCACGGGGCTGAGCGGAGAATGGACGTGGACGATGTCGTATTGTCCGAGGCTGAAGACGCGCCTCAGATCTTTTCTGAGCTCGAGCCCCCAGGTAAACCGGGCCTGAGAGCCGTTGGCGTAAACGGATTGGCTGGTGCCGATGCGGATGACGTGCGGC
>JANMTG010000188.1:0-6630 GCA_031390205.1 Gemmatimonadota bacterium | reverse complement strand
GCTCGATGCGTGTAAGCGAGTAGCCGCGAAGTCCCGTCCCCCTCCGACGCACCGGCGAAGATGCAAAAGTCAGGGGAGAAACCGCACAGCCTCAGCACACTAGCTCCAGGTGAGATCGTCGATCGAGCGTGGCCAATCCTGTTTGAGGAGGCGCGACAGCGCGCGATCGGCCAGCAGCTTGCCCGCGGTCAACCGCCTCGTGTGCTTTACCGGCGACAGCCTGGCGCGGTGCGGGATATCGTCCGTGTAAGCGTTGCCGATTCCGCTGAACAATCTTGGATCGGTGAGGGATCTCTTGAGCGTGTGATTCTCCCGCGCCAGGCGCTCCGCGAAT
This sequence comes from Gemmatimonadota bacterium, assembly GCA_031390205.1. Lineage (GTDB taxonomy): Bacteria > Gemmatimonadota > Gemmatimonadetes > Gemmatimonadales > Gemmatimonadaceae > UBA4720. The sequence goes on along the minus strand of JANMTG010000188.1, from coordinate 6,296 downwards.
TCAGCGAGAGTGCTCTCGAACACCTCGAGACCGCCCCGCTCGAATTGCACGAGTGAAGATTCGCCCCGCACGAGCCAGAGAGAAGCGCGGCGCTTGGAGCCGGCTTCGGTGAGAATCAAGGTGCCATTCGGAAAATCGAATGCCGCGAGACCTGTCTTGCCCGGCACCCTGGCGCCTGATTCAACCCAGCGAAGTCTGCCCGCGATCATCAGATGGATCACGAGAAAGAGGTCGTCCTCGAGACGATGGCCGACCACGCGCGATTCAGCGCTTCGACGTAGACAGTGATGTCAGGCAGCTCTGGCATTTGTCGCTCTGCTAACGGGTCATCGCGGCGAGCGGATCGGGGAGATTCGCCGTTCACACCAACAGTGCAATGATATTGCCGTTACCTCAGTAACGGTTGATCTTCAAGCACGCCGCCCACCTACGGAGCTGATTGATGGAGCGCGTGCAGATGTGGATCGAGTCGGTGAGGCATTGAGCGGTACGGACAAGGCAGTGATCCTTGCCCGGGGTCTGGGCACCCGCATGCGCGCGGACAGTCCCGGCGTTTCCCTCAGTGCCGACCAGGCCAGCGTTGCCGCAACCGGCGTCAAGGCGATGATTCCGATTGGCCGCCCGTTTCTCGATTATGTCCTCAGTGCGCTGGCCGATGCGGGATTCAAAGAGGTCTGCCTTGTAATCGGCCCCGAGCACTCGCAGGTCCGGAATTACTACGAGAGGGAGGCCGGGCTTTCGCGCCTCACCGTGCAGTTCGCCGAGCAGCAGCGGCCGCTCGGTACAGCGGATGCGGTTCTCGCCGCCGAGCCTTTCGCGAACGGCGACACGTTCGTCGTGCTTAACTCGGACAACTACTACCCCGTTTCCGTGCTCGCCGAGTTGAGTCGGCTTGAGGAGGCGGCGGTGGCAGGATTCGCGCGAAGCGCTCTCATCGAGCTGGGAAACGTTTCCGCGGATCGCGTGACGAGATTCGGCGCGCTCGATATCGGAAAGGACGGATTTCTGCGACGAATTCTGGCGAAGCCCGATGAATCCATGATGCGTCATGGCGAGGAGATTTACGGCAGCATGAATTGCTGGCTGTTCGACAGCGGGATCTTTCGCGCCTGCCGGGAAGTGGCGCCGTCGCCGCGCGGCGAGCTGGAGCTGCCGCGAGCGGTTCAACTGGCGATCGACAGTCATGGACTCAGGATGAAGGTGATCAGGGTGCGCGCGCCCGTGCTCGACCTGTCGAGTCGGACGGACATTGCCACCGCGCAGGAGCGGCTGCGCGACGTCGCGGTGTCTCTCTGAGAATTGCGCGGGCCCAACCACGCGGGTAGGTTTTTCAGTTCGACTCGTAACATGGCCAATCCTCAGCAAGTTGCTCTCAGCCCACCGGGCAATCCCAGCCCGATGATAGGGTTGTTCGAGCGGGTCCCTTCGATTGCAGGCGGCGCCGTCGTAGTCCTCGGCGCATTCGTCCTCGCTGGCTGGGCTCTCGATCTCAACGTCGTGACGAAAGCGGCGCGCGGATTCCCGATGATTCCGCTGACCGCGCTTTGCTTCGTCCTCGGTGGCGGGTCGCTGATCACGGCCGTTCGTCCCCGCCGTAACACGACCACCGAGGCAATTCAGCAGACGCTCGCGGCGCTCATGGGAACGATCGCCCTCATCACGCTCTACGAGTACGCGCGCGACAGCGGAAGCGGCATCGATCTGCTCCTGTTCGGTGACAAGCTTGTCGACATGCCGTGGAACCCACCGGGCCGCATCTCGATCAACAGCGCCGCCACGCTCCTTCTCCTCGCGCTGGCGCTCCTTTCCCTCCCTCACGATCGGCGGCGGCGAGACCTGCGAGCCCAGATGTTCGCCCTTCCCGCCATGCTCATTCCCCTTGTGGCGATACTCGGCTACGTGTTCGGAGTGAAGGGGATGTACAGCCTTTCGCACTCGACGGGAATGGCCGTTCCCACGGCGATCGGTCATCTCGTTTTCGGCGCCGGAATTCTGTTCGCCAACAGAGAACGGGGTGTGCCGGCACTGTTGATGGACGAGGGCGCGGCAGGTGTTCTCACCCGACGGCTGCTTCCCGCCGCTGTAATAGCACCCGTCGTGCTCGGACTCTTCCGGCTGGCCGGCGAGACCGCCGGACTTTATGAGACCGAGTTCGGCGTCTCGCTCTTCACCGTATCGAGCATTGTGACGTTCGTGGTTCTGGTCCTGTGGTCGGCGCGCGTTCTGCGCGAGAGCGACAAGGAGCGGGTCGATCTCCTCGCCATGGAGACGCACGCCCGGGCAATAGCCGAGCACGCCCGCGCCGAAGCGGAAGCGGCGCGAGCGGAAGCAGAGCGCGCGAACACCATCAAGTCCGATTTTCTTGCCGTCATGTCGCACGAGCTTCGCACTCCGCTCACGGCGATCATGGGCTACGAGGAGCTGCTCTCCGACGGGATCACCGGCCCCGTCACCGAGCTTCAGCGCCAGCAGCTGGGAAGGATAAACGCCAGCGCGCGCCACCTGCTCGGCCTCATCGACGAGATTCTCACCTTCGCGCGCGTGGACATCGGCCGCGAGCGGGTGAGGTGGGAGTCGATGTCGGTGAACCAGATGCTCAGCGTCGCCGCGTCGCTGGTAGAGCCGATGGCAACGGCGAAGAAGCTGAAATACGCAATCGAGCTACTCGACGAGGATCAGGCGATCCAGACCGACGGAACCAAGTTGAGACAGATGCTGGTCAACCTCCTCTCCAACGGCGTGAAATTCACGGAGAAGGGAGAAGTGCGCCTGACGAGCTCGGTGCGGAACGGGATGCTCGAGATACGGATTGTCGACACCGGCGTCGGAATCGACGCGGAAAATGTCGAGTACGTGTTCGAGGCCTTCTGGCAGGTCGAGCAGACCGCCACCAGAAAAGCGGGCGGCACCGGGCTCGGATTGAGCGTAACCCGAAAGCTCGCGCGTCTCCTCGGTGGCGACGTGACCGTAGCCAGCAGGGTGGGCGCGGGGACGACATTTCTGCTCACCCTCCCGCTGCTGGCGCCAGCGGGCGAGCCCATTCGGCGGCGCGATACACCCACCACGCCGACAGAGCCGCTGCTTTCCCTCCAGACCTAGACTGGCAACAGAATCTCAGATGATTATTTCCTCTCGCAAAGCAGCCGACGGTTGTCAGCTGGCAGCGATTGGCCGGCAGCTTGGCAGTTCTATTCGTCGTTTTTCCTTCGTTCTGTCGTTGGCGGTATTCAACTCGTGCACGACCGTTCAACACACCGCGACAGGAACGGCACCACTCGCCACGGCGTACCGGACAACCGCCGACAGAATCATCGCCGCCGCGCTTGCCGACAGCTCGGCGTGGAACCGCACCGCCGCGCTCACCGACAAGTTCGGGCACAGGCTGAGTGGCTCACAGTCTCTCGAGGATGCACTCGACTGGATCATGGCGGAGATGAAGCGCGATGGCTTGGAGAACGTGCACGGCGAGCCGGTAACCGTTCCGCACTGGGTGCGGGGCGAAGAATCCGCGACCCTGATGCGCCCGCGCTCCGTCAGGCTGAACATGATCGGACTCGGCGGCAGCATCGGCACTTCGAGCGAAGGAATCACCGCGCCGGTTATCGTCGTCAACAGCTTTGAGAATCTCGCTGCGCGGGCGAGCGAAGTTCCCGGCAAGATCGTGCTGTTCGATGTGCCGTTCACGAACTACGGCGCTACCGTGCGGTATCGCTCGATCGGCGCGATCGAAGCGGCCAAGGTGGGAGCGGTTGCCAGCCTGATCAGATCGGTGAGCTCCTACTCGATCCAGAATCCACACACGGGCAGCATGCGGTACGACACCACTGTGAGGCGGATTCCAGCCGCCGCGCTGAGTACCGAAGACGCCATGATGCTGCACCGCATGCAGCGGCGCGGTGACGAGGTGGTGCTGACGCTCAAGATGGGAGCGCGCTGGCTTCCCGATGCGCAATCGCGGAACGTCGTGGCGGAGCTGCGAGGATCCGAGAAGCCCGATGAAATAGTGGTGATGGGCGGACACATTGACTCGTGGGATGTCGGGGTGGGCGCGATGGACGATGCCGGCGGAAGCGTCGCTGCCTGGGAAGCGGTGCGCCTGATTCAGAAGCTCGGACTTCGCCCGCGTCGCACTATCAGAGTGGTGTTGTGGACCAACGAGGAGAACGGTCTTCGCGGCGCAACGGCATACCGTGATGCGCACCTGAGCGAGATCGACAAGCACGTGCTCGCCATCGAGTCCGACAACGGAGTCTTCAAGCCCTCCGGCTATTCGATCGCCGGCAACGATGCGGCGATCGAGACGGGGAGACAGATCGCCTCGCTCCTTTCTTCGTTTGGCGCGACCGATGCACAGAGAGGCGGGCCGCAGGCCGACGTGTCTCCGTTGGCCGAGCGTGGAGTCCCGGCGGCGTCACTGCTGGTGGACGGTACCAGGTATTTCTGGTTTCACCATTCGGCGGGCGACACCATGGACAAGCTCTCTCCGAGCGAGATGGCCGAGTGCGTCGCGGCAATGGCGGTGCTGGCTTTTGTCGCGGCGGACATGCCCGAGCGGTTTCCGCGCGCGGTGCCGGGCGATTCCACCGTTCCGCGCCGGACTCCGCGCTGAGTTATCCCCGCGCTAACGCGTTCATGAGCTTGGGAATCTCCGACAGGAGCTCGCGGGCGAGGAATCCGACGGCGCCAACAGTGCGCGCGAGTCGATTCCCGGCTTCACCGTGGATGTAGACTGCCCAGGCGGCGGCTTGCTCCGCGGTCGCTCCGCGTGCCAGCAATCCCACGGCGATTCCGGCGAGCACATCACCTGACCCCGAAGTCGCCAACCCGACTTTGCCACTCGAGTACTGGAACAATTCGCCGTCAGGTGTGGCGATGTAAGTATCAGGTCCCTTGAGCGCGACGACGGCGTCAAGCGCGCGGGAAACAGTCGTTGCGACTCCCGTCGGATCTCGCTCCACCGCTTCGAGGGTATCGCCGGTGAGTCGCGCCATCTCTCCGGAATTCGGAGTGAGGAGAACCTGGGCGTCAGCCGAAAACCGGTACCTGCCACCGCGCAGCGCGCTCAACGCGATCGCATCCAGCACCAGCGGTCCCTTCGAGATTCTCGGCAACAGCAGCTCCATCATCTTCTGAGTCGCATCCTCGTCGAGCATGCCAGGTCCGACGAGGAATGCGTCGGCGCCTTCCGCGTAATCGGCCGCGCGCTGGCCGGCCTGCCGGTCGAGATTTCCCGCGGACGTTTCCGGCAGGGCGAAAACGCGCGCCTCGGGAACCGCCACACCAAGCGCGACGCCGATTCCGCGCGGACCTGCCAATTGCAGCTTGCCGGCCCCCGCCCGGAGCGCGGCCACACCAGCGAGCAGGAGCGCGCCGGGAGCTTCGGTCGCGCCGCCGATGATCAGCGCTACGCCGCGCTCGTGCTTATCGCCCTCTTCACTCGCCCGTGGCAGCGGCCACCGGCGCAGAAGCGCGGGCGTGACGGCTATCGCACGTTTTTTAGCGCGCGCCGACATTTGCATCGGGCCGGGAAGTGACGGGAGCTCCGGCCTCCTCCAGTGGCGCAACGAAGTTGAACTGTTTCAACCGCAGGTTGCCGCGAGGTCCGAGCTTGGGATCGTGCTCGTAGAGCGTCACCGCGCAGTTGGCGATCTCCTCCTTCTTGTCGACCGCCAGAAGCTCGGACTCCGTCATGTGCTCGAGCAGGTAGCGCATGCACAGAACGACCACCGCGTGACAAACGATGAGAACCCGTTGCCCGCAATATTCCCGGGAGATCATCTCGGTAGCGCTGCGCAGGCGGAGGATGACGTCGCACCAGCTTTCACCGCCCGGCGGACGGTGGTAGAACTTGCCGAGCAGTCGCCGGAACTCCACCTGGTCCGGGAACCGGTCTCCGACCCCGATCGCGGTAAGACGGTCGAGAATGCCGAACTCCTTCTCGCGAAACCGCTCGTCCACCACCAGGGAGTACGTGTCTTCGCGCATCCCCGCGGTCTTGACGATGAGCCCGGCGGTGTGACGCGCGCGCAGGTAGGGAGAGGTCAGCACGATGTTCGGCCGCTCCTTCGTCGGCAGTGCGCCCAACCAGCGTCCCAGCGCTTCCGCCTGTCTCTGCCCCAGATCAGATAAAGGGACGTCGACATCACGGATCTCGATGTCGATCATCGGATGGCCGGCATCGAGCGCGGCGTCGCGCGCGACATTGCCGGCGGATTCGCCGTGCCGCACGATGTACAGGAGATCCGGCCAGATCTGGGTGGATTTCACGGGCTCGATCAGGTCAAGGAGCGTACCAC
>JANMTG010000178.1:0-7881 GCA_031390205.1 Gemmatimonadota bacterium | reverse complement strand
CACGATGTTGAGCAGCCGTCCAGGAACGAAAACGATCTTCGTCGGAGCTCCAGAGACATACCTCGCGACAGTCGGGTCGGCCCTCGCGGCGTCAACGGCAGCATCCTGGCCGATATCGCGCGGAACCCTGACCTTCGCGCGCACCCTGCCGTTCACCTGAACCACCAGCTCGATGAAATCCTCGGCGGCGAGCGCGGGATCGAACGCCGGCCAGCCGGCATCGAACACGCTTCCATTTTTTCCCGCACCTCCTGTCTGCTGCCACAGCTCTTCGGCCAGGTGCGGCGCGAACGGGGACACCAGGGAAATCATGGGCAGCACTTCGTCACGGTGTGGCGTCCGCTCGCCCTTCCGTAGCACGTTCATGTATTCCATCATCGCGGCGACCGCCGTATTGTAGCTGAGGCGCGCGATATCGTCGCCGACTTTCCTGATCGTCTGATGCAGCTTGCGCATGACATCCGCATTCGGGTCTCCCTCGCTTGACATCGCCTGCACCGATGCGAACAGCCGGTCGAGGAAGCGGCGCGTGCCCGAGATGCTCTGGTCGCGGAAATCCCCGCCCTGTTCGTAGGGACCGAGAAACATGAGGTAGGTGCGGAACGCATCGGCGCCCCACCGCTCGATGTACTCGTCGGGGTTCACGATGTTACCCTGCGTCTTCGACATCTTCGCGCCGTCACGGATGATGTGCCCGTGGGCGCGGAAGCGGGCGTACGGCTCCTCGAACTCGAGGTGCCCCGCGTCGTGTAGCACCATGGTGATGAAGCGAGAGTAAAGCAGGTGCAGCACCGCGTGCTCGTTCCCGCCGATGTATGAATCGACCGGCAGCCACTTGAGAGTTAGATTCTTATCGAACGGAACATCGTTCCGACCGACGCTCGGATAACGGAGGAAATACCACGCGCTGTCGAGGAACGTGTCGGACACGTCGGTCTCTCGGCGTGCCATCTGTCCGCACTCGGGACACGGGACGCGGTACCACTCTTCGTGGCGCGCGAGCGGGGACACGCCGGAATCGTCAGGCTTGAAGTCTTCCACGAACGGGAGCACCACCGGGAGGTCTTTCTCGGGCACCTGCACCACGCCACACGAATCGCAGTAGACGATGGGAATGGGCGGTCCCCAGTACCGCTGGCGCGAGATGCACCAGTCGTGGAGGCGGTAGCGGACAACCGCCTTCGCCGCCCCACGCTCCGCCAGGATCTCCACGATCCGGCGCTTCGCGGCGTCAACCCCAAGTCCGTCGAGCGGACCAGAGTTGACCATCGTGCCGAGGTCGCAGTCGGTGTGTGCGGCGGTGAGCGGAGTAGCGGCATCTTCGCGCTCGCCACAGACGACGCGCACGATCGGCAGCCTGAATTCAGTGGCGAACTCGAAGTCGCGCGCGTCGTGGCCGGGCACTCCCATGATCGCGCCCGTTCCATACTCCATCAGCACGTAATCCGCGACCCAGATCGGAATCCGTTTTTCAGTCGCCGGGTTGATCGCGTACGAGCCAGTAAAGACGCCCGTCTTTTCCGTGCTCGTCTTTCGCGTCACGATGTCCTGCTTTTTCGTCCGCTCTCGATACGCCTCCACCTTTTTGCGCTCGGCGGACTGAGTGAATGACTCGACGAGCGGATGCTCGGGAGCAACGACCAGGTAGGTCGCACCGAAGATGGTGTCTGCTCGAGTGGTGAAAACCCGGATCTCACACGCGCTCCCGCTCCCGGCATCGGTCGCGGGGAACGCGAGCTCGGCCCCCTCGGATTTGCCGATCCAGTTCCGCTGGGCTGTTTTCGTAGTCTCGGACCAGTCGATGCGGTCAAGATTCGCGAGCAGGCGCGGAGCGTAGTCGCTGATGCGGAAGAACCACTGTTCCAGCGAGCGCTGCTCCACCGGAGTCTTGCACCGCTCGCACACTCCCCCGACCACCTGCTCGTTGGCCAGCACCGTCTTGCAGTTGGGACACCAGTTGACCGCGGCCTGCTTCCTGTAGGCGAGCCCCTGATTGAGCAGCTGCAGGAATATCCACTGCGTCCACTTGTAGTAATCCGGGTCGGTCGTCGCCAGCGTGTACCGCCAATCGACCATTAATCCGGCGCGCTCGAGCTGCCGCCGGAAGTTGGCGATGTTGCGCGGAATCAGCTCCATCGGATGCTTGCCCACTTTGAGGGCGTAGTTCTCCGAATGTATCCCGAACGCATCATAGCCCAGCGGCTCGAAGACATTGTGTCCCGCGAGGCGCTGAAATCGTCCATAGATGTCGTTCCCAGTGAAGGCAAAGAGATTCCCGACGTGGAGTCCCTCGGCCGACGGATAGGGGAACATCATGAGGGCGTAGAACGGCCTCGTGGCGCCCTGGAGGTTGGTGGAATTCGTTCCACGCTCCTGCCAGAGGCGCTGCCATTTTCGCTCGATCGCGCCCGGATCGTAGGTGAGGCCGGCGGTGGGGTCGTTACTTGTCGCCGAATTGTCCATTCCTTGGAAGCTAGCGGCTCAGCGGCAGAGTTTCATCTACCGCCACAGCCTGATTCACTCCGCTCACAATCAGCAACTCGAGATGACCGCAACGCACTTTCCGATCGCTCCGCGCTCCGCGACCGGGCTCCTCAGCCCCGTATTCAGCAGCCTTCAGCTGCGCGCGCTTCGCGCGGCCTTCGCGTTCGGAGCGGTGTTTTCCCTCGGGCTCGGACTGATCGTCGTGCAGCTATACGGCCTCATGCCCGCCGAAGTGCGAAATGGAGTCCTTTCCGTCGCGGGAGTCCGCACTGCGTTGTGGATTTTGGCGCTCTGGCTCCTCGGCGCGCTCGTCACCACCACCTGGATGATGCTTGCCTTCATCCGCCGTCAGGTGAGCGGACCGGCAGCCGAGCTCGCGCGGATGCACGAAGCGGTTGGGAGGGGAGACCTTTCCGCTACCTACAAGCCTTCGGTCAGCAACGCCGTCGTCGACCGGCTCACGCAATCGACGCTGACGATGCTCACCCAGCTTCGCGCCGTCACCGGCAACATGCAAAGCTCCGCGGAAGAGAACAGTCTCCTCGCGTCACAGATCCGCCTGGCCTCGGAGTCGGTCGCATCCGCCGCGCGCGAGGGCGCGACAATGTCCACCGCGCTCAGCCATGACGCCGTGGCGCGTGAGCAGACCATCACGCAGCTGTCCGCGGAAGCGGACCGGCTGGTCGTGCTGTCCAACACGCTGCGCGAGGTCGCCCAGGCGGGATCGAAGCGCGACAGGGCGCTGCGGTCACTCGCGAAAGAGAACCGGGCGCGGCTGGAGAAGACCACCGGCGCGCTTGAATCCCTTACCTCCGACGCACTCGGCAGCGCGGAAGCGATCGAAGAGCTTTCCTCGGCGGTCGACGAGATTCGGGCGTTCCTGACGCTGGTTCAAAAGATTTCACGCCAGTCGAAGATCCTGGCGCTCAACGCGGCGATGGAAGCGGCGCGTGCCGGCGAGCACGGCCACGGCTTTGCGGTCGTCGCTACCGAGGTGCGGAGACTCGCCTCCAGCTCGGCCGAGGCCGCAAACCGGACTACGTCCCTCGTCGCGGAAATGCTGGAGCGCGTAAGCCACTCGCGTGAGTCGACGGCGCGTACAGTCGCTACCGTGGAGCAGGTGCTGGAGGCGACGCGTGAAGGGCGCCGGTCGCTGGCCAAGGTCGAAGAGGGATCGCTGGAAGGCGAAGACCTGAGCGCCAGAATCCAGGGCACCGCGATGGAGTCGAGCGAGCTGGTTACTTCGATGACCCGGAAGTTCAGCGGCCTGGCGCAGGGTACGGGCGCGTTTGCCCGGGCGATGAATCACGTTGCCATGTCGCGCGAAGATCACAGCAAACAGATCAACGATATCGCCGCAGCAGCGAGCGCGCTACAGGACACCTCCAAGCGGATTTCCCAGTTGGTCGGAAGTTTCAGACTGAACGACAGCTGACGCCCGGCATCGCCGGTTGCTCCGACCGCCGGAACATGAACGCCGTCGGAATGAGCCGCGCTCCCTGAGAATCCGCGACGGCGAAGCGCCCTCCCTCGTATGCTGACGCCGAGCCGAAACGGCCGTCCTTCGCCAGAGCATAGAACTCCAGATCGAAAAGGGGGCGTCCGCGCGCGTCGAGCAACCGCCGCTCGGTAGTCGCGATCACGCGCTCTATCGTTTTGAGGCAGGCTTGCTCGGGAGAGATTCCCTGGCGCATCAGCTCGACGATGAGGAAGGAGCCGCACGCCTTGATCGCGGCTTCACCGCGGCCGGTCGATCCGGCAGCGCCAACGCTATTGTCGCAGTACTGGCCCGCTCCGATGATCGGCGAGTCTCCGACTCTCCCCGCAATCTTCCACGACAGCCCGCTGGTGGTCGTGACCGACGAGAGATCGCCGGCCGCGTTTACCGCGTTCATGTTGATGGTACCGGTAGTGAACTTCACCTGAAGACGATCTGCCGCGCTCGATGCTCGCGTCGTATCTCGCGACACGCCCGGATTGTCGAGCCAGTTGTCGTCCGGATGCAGGCACGCCTTCCAGCGCAGCCAGTCGCGGCGGCTCTGCTCTGTGAGGAGGTTCTGTTCCGTGAATCCCATCTCGAGCGCGAACTTCTTCGCTCCCGCGCCGACGAGCATCACGTGATCGGTGTGGTCCATCACCGCTTTGGCGACGAGTGACGGCGTGGCGATGCCCTCGAGAGCGGCGACCGCTCCGGCGCGCTTGGTCGGCCCGTGCATGCAAGACGCATCGAGCTGGACGACGCCGTCCTCGTTCGGGAGTCCGCCCAGTCCCACCGACTGATCGTCAGGATCGAGCTCCTGGATATTCACCCCCGCGATGATCGCATCGAGGGTATCCGCTCTCTCACGCACGATCATGTCATAGGCGCGTTGAACGCCGCGCATGCCGTTGCCAGATGCAATCACCACCGGCCGGGAAGCCACCCGATTCGGCGCACCCGTCGAAAAGTCGAAGGAAGCGTCCGCGCGTGAAGGGCGGACAAGTGCAATTCCGGCGGCAGCTGCCGCCCCGGATTCCAGAAACCTACGGCGGGAAATAGACATCAACCTTTCTACTCCTTGAAGATTTTCACGACGATGTTCCCATCGGATGTAACCCAGCCGCGGTACATCCCCGAGGTATTGAACGGCGTCGCGATGTTGCCTTTCGTATCCATCGCTATCACCCCGCCGCCGCCGCGCTGGCCGACGAGAACTTTCATCACCACCTCTTCTGCCGCGCGCCCGACGGACACTCCCGTGTAGCGCACGCGGGCGCAAATGTCGGCCGCGACATTGTTGCGGATGAAAAATTCGCCGTCGCCGGTGCCCGACACAGCACAGCTGGCGTTGTTCGCGTACGTCCCCGCCCCGATGATGGGTGTGTCCCCAACCCGGCCGAAGCGCTTCATGCTGGTACCGCCCGTGGACGTGCCGGCGGCGAGATTCCCGGCCTTGTCGAGCGCGACGGCGCCGACGGTGCCGAACTTGTTGGCGCCGGCGGAAAACGCGCCTTTCCGCGCGGTATCAGCCGCTGCCTTCTCCCGTTCGTACTGCTTCCACCGCCGCTCCGTCCAGAAGTAGTAGGGCGAGACCAGCTCCACGCCCTGTAGCCTGGCGAATTCTTCCGCGCCCAAGCCAACCATCATCACATGCGGTGATTTCTCCATCACCAGCCGCGCGAGAGAGATGGGATTTCGCACGTGCTCGACCGCCGCGACAGACCCCGCGGCGAGCGTGCGCCCATCCATGATCGCGGCGTCGAGCTCGTTGGTGCCGGCCGATGTGAACACGGCGCCCTTCCCCGCGTTGAACAGCGGTGAATCCTCGAGCACCCTGATCGCCGCTTCGACCGCGTCGAGACTGCTGCCGCCCCTCGCCAGGATTCCATATCCGCGTTTGAGCGCGATCGAGAGCGTGTCGCGGTAGGCCTTCTCCAGCGCCGGAGTCATGCTCTCTCGGCTCAGCGTCCCGGCCCCGCCGTGAATCACCATTCCGAACCTGGGCGCGGATACTACTGCCTGGGCGCTCGCATCCGGGGCAGCGCAGAGAAATGCCAGGCAGGCGGTCAGTCGGATCGAGATACGCATAAATGCTGGGCTAAAGCGGACTCCGTCCTCACTTCAATAACCTATCCAGTCCGTATACTTTCCCGCTACGGATGAAGTCCCGCCACCCTCCCAGAGAACGAAGGCCGCGCGCGACCGTACACCGCGAACGTGCGGGTTTCCCGGCCTCGCACAACAATCCGTTGCGGGTTAGCTTGTAGCTGCTTCAGCGCAAAACCCTAGAGCATCGACGCCAACGAAGCGCTCAATCACGACGAGAAAAGAAGGGATTCTCCTGGCATGAAAGGTTCCGACCGCCTTCGGCGGCTTGCATCCTACGCGCTATCAGCCGCACTCGTTATCGCGGTCTGCGCGTGCTCCGAGAGCCACCCCAATTCGACGCTCGTCCCCCGCTCCGATTTCGGACGTGAGATCGATTTTCTCTGGGACCGGCTGCTGCTACTCGGCACAATCGTATTCGTTCTCACTGAAGGCGTGCTGCTTTACGTCGTTCTCAAGTATCGTCATCGCGAGAACCAGCCAAAACCTCCGCAGACCCACGGCAGCACCAAGCTCGAGATCACGTGGACGCTGATCCCCGCGGTCATCCTCGTCTTCATCGCCGTGCCGACCGTCCGCACGATCGTGACGACCCAGGCGCAGGCCGCCCCCGGCTCGCTCAACATCGATGTCACCGGGCATCAGTGGTGGTGGGAATTCAAGTATCCGGAGTACGGAATCACGACCGCGAACGAGATCTACATTCCGGTGGGTCGGACGGTGAATTTCCGGCTGCGTTCGGCTGATGTCATCCACTCGTTCTGGGCTCCGCAGCTCGGCGGCAAGCGCGACGTCATCCCCAACCGCACCAACTACGTCTGGCTTACTCCCGATTCTGCGACGGCGAGCCAGGTCTGGAACGGCTTCTGTGCCGAGTACTGCGGGACGGCGCACACCTACATGCGGTTCAGAGTCTTCACGGTTAGTACGCCGGAGTTCAATTCATGGGCCGCCGGACAGAAAATGCCGGCGCAATTCGTCACGTCCGGCTACATCTTCCCGCGCGATAGCATTCCGGACTACGCGGTTCCGAACGCTCCCGTTCCGGGCGGACTCAGGTTCACGGCGGGCCTGACGGGCAATGCGCACCGCGGACGACAGATCTTCTCGAGCAAGACCTGCATCGGCTGTCATGCCATCGCCGGCAACCCGATGGCGATGGGAGTGGTGGGTCCCAATCTCACGCACTTCGGCTCGCGGAGCACCCTTGCAGCTGGACTGTATCCAAACACGCCGGCCTACCTCGCACTCTGGATCAAGAACGCGCGCGCGATGAAGCCCGGCGTGCTGATGCCCGCGCTCGGAATCGGCGAGCACGATCGAACTCTGAAAACGAAGGTGACAGCGGCCGGTGGTGGGCTCACCGATCAGGAGATCGCCGACATCGTCGCCTACCTTACCTCGCTGAAGTAACCGGAGAAAGACTTGGCAACCACTGCATTTCCCGCCCCCGCCCCGGCACACGCACCAGGCTACGCCGGCGAGCAGAGCGGCGTCTGGAGCTGGCTCACCACCGTTGACCACAAGCGCATCGGGATCCTCTACCTCTATACCGCGCTCTTCTTCTTCATGTTCGGTGGGCTGGAGGCGATCGTCATCCGCGCGCAGCTCGGAGCGCCCAACCAGCGCCTCGTCTCGCCCGAGTTCTACAATCAGCTTTTCACGATGCACGGGACGACCATGATCTTCCTCGCGATCATGCCCCTCTCATCGGCGTTCTTCAACTTTCTCATTCCGCTGCAGATCGGCGCGCGCGACGTCGCTTTCCCGCGCCTCAACGCGTTCAGCTACTGGGTGTATCTGTTCGCCGG
>JANMTG010000149.1:0-4721 GCA_031390205.1 Gemmatimonadota bacterium | reverse complement strand
GCGATCACGTCGGGGACACGTTCCGCGCGGTCGTGTCGGGGATATCGCGAAAGGCGACGTGGATCACGGTCGCGCCGAATGACATCGAAGGCCGCCTGGTCCGCGGCAGAAGCGGACTGACTGTCGGCAGCGAGATTGGCGTCATATTGCTGGCGGCCGATTCTGTCCGCGGGTTCATTGACTTCGCGCGAGAGGATGCCGTGCTTCCGGCGGCGTGAGGCCGCGCCGACCATTCGGACAGTTTCGCCGCCCTTTCCTTAGATTCTGCGAAGGACCTTATTGAAGGAGCAGGCCCATGTGCCGGAATATCAAAACGCTCGCCAATTTCGCGCCCCCCGCCACCGACGATGAGATTCGCGCCTCGGCGCTCCAGTTCGTTCGAAAGCTGAGCGGCGCTACCCGTCCGTCGCGCGCTAATGAAGCGGCGTTCAATCTCGCAGTCGATGAAGTGACCGCTGCCGCGCACCGCCTGATCCAATCGATCCACACCAGCGCGCCGCCACGAAATCGCGAGGAAGAAATGCGCAAAGCGCGCGAGAGATCGCGCCAGCGGTTCGGGACACCCGCCTGAGGTAGATACAAGGAAAGCAACCGTCACTCACCGTTGGAGGGCTCATGCACCCGATGATTCGAAGTGCGCTGGTGTTGTTCGGCGGTGTCGTTCTTGCCGCGATGGTGGTAGTTCTGATGGACGCTGTGGTCGGCCGCATCTATCCCCTCCCTGCCGGCATCGACCCCCGCAATACAGAGAGCATGCGACAAGCGGTTGCCGCCATGCCCGCTACCGCGTTTGTGCTTCTTCTTACTGGTTGGGTTCTGGCAGCGGGAGTCGGCTCCTGGTTCGCTACCCGCCTCGCCACGCAATCTCCCCCAACTCACGGGCTGATCGTTGCGCTCTTCGTGCTGGTGGCGACGATTGCAAATCTCGCGGCGATTCCGCATCCCATGTGGCTGTGGCCGGCGGCGATCATTCTTATTCCCGCGGCGGGATGGGCAGCGACGCGACTCGTCGTCAGGCCGACAGTAGTGTCATCTGGGAGCTCCGGGACATAACATCCGCGCGATGGAACGCTGCAGCTGGCCAAAGACTGACCTCGACATCGCGGCTGATCGACGGCGCCTGGATCGGACGGCAGAACCCCGACACGCCGCCGCTGTCAGAGGATCTCAGCGAGACCTGGCATTTCATCCGTTACGCTATTGGGCGGGCCGAGCGATGATGCGCCGACCGTCTCCTGAGGTTCTCGCCGGCGTTCTGGCCGGAGCACTGAGCGGCGTTACGGGTGGTCTCCTCTTCGCCACGCTCCACGCATTCATCATCGTGCCAATCTGGGACAGAATGACATTCGGCCTCGTCTTCGGCGCGATCGCCGGAGCCGGTGCGGGCTGGGCGTTCGCCGAGTGCTATCCGGCGGCAGTCCGCACGAGGACGAAGCGGAGCATGGGTGTCGGAGCCCGCTTCGGCGCGCTCCTCTGGCTGGCGCAGTGGCCGGACTTCTCCTTATTGTAGCGATGGCAGGACCGGTGCCTGTCGGGCGCAGCCAACGGGCGCTCAACATTTTTCTGGCGGTGCTTCCGGCCGCGGTGCTGGGCGGGACTGCGCTCGGTCTCTTTTCGCCACCGATCTTTGCGCGGATCACGCGCGGGCGAGAACACGGGACGAGTACGGATTCACCGCCTGACGCGCGCGGCTGACAATCTTTGGAGGCTCCATGGCTCTCATTCCCTTCGGTCGAATCGCTCCCGCAATCCTGATAACGGTGCTGGCGACCGCAGCGCCGGCGCAGACCGCTTCTGAGCGCCTGCGCACGCTCTTCGACCAGCGTTGGGAATACGGCCTCCGCGAATCCCCGCTCCTTGCGACCAACATGGGCGATCGTCGCTTCAACGACCGGCTTCCCGAAGTAGGACTGGCGGCGGAAGGCCGCCGCACGGATTCCACCCGGGCCTTTCTCGCGAGGTTGCACGCGATTCCACGCGACTCACTGTCGCGGGCCGAGCAGATCAACCGCGACATCGCCGAGCGCGGGATGAGGGAATCGATCGAGTCCTCGGAGTTGGGAGGATTTCTCATTCCGATCTCCAACCGCGAGGGATTCCACACCGGATTCCCCGAACTCCACCAGCGTATACCGCTCCGGACAACTGAGGATTATCGGAACTACACCGCGCGGCTCGCCGGCTTCCGTAAGTACAGCGCGGGCCACATCGAGCTGATGCGCGAGGGGGTCAAGAGAGGGATGACACTGCCGGTTATTTCGCTCGACGGCATCGAAGAAACCATCACTCCGCACATCGTCACCGACCCCACAAAAAGCCTGTTGTGGAAGCCGTTCACAGAGTTCCCCGCAACCGTTCCGGCTGGTGATCGCGCCGCTCTCACCGCAGCGGGGCGGAGCGCGATTATGTCCGGTGTCGTTGCCGGCTACCAGGACTTCCTCAATTTCATCCTCAAGGAATACCGTCCCGGCGCGCGGAAGACGCTCGGCGCCAGTCAGCTTCCGAACGGAAAGGCTTTCTACGCTCAACGGGTCCGTTCATACACCACCCTTGATGACGCGACCCCCGAGAGTGTGCACGAGACCGGGCTTCGCGAGGTCGCCCGCATACGCGCGGCGATGGATTCTGTCATGCGCACAGCGGGCTGGACGGGCGACCATAAGAGCTTCATCAAGTTTCTGCGCACCGATCCGCGCTTTTACGCGAAGACGCCGCGCGAGCTCATGGAAAAGAACGCGTACTTTCTGAAGCTGATGGAGGGCGAGCTGCCGCGACTCTTCGGCAAGCTTCCGCGAATGTCCTACGGGATCAAGACGATACCGGACTACATCGCGCCTCGTACGACGACGGCGTACTACGGCCAGCCAGCGGGCGATGGC
Organism: Gemmatimonadota bacterium; assembly: GCA_031390205.1. Taxonomy (GTDB): domain Bacteria; phylum Gemmatimonadota; class Gemmatimonadetes; order Gemmatimonadales; family Gemmatimonadaceae; genus UBA4720. Next base: position 1,842 of record JANMTG010000149.1, on the reverse strand, counting down.
ACGCGCGCGGGAACCTACTGGATAAACGTCTACGATCTTCCGAGCCGGCCATTGTACGAGATCGAGGCGCTCGCCAGTCACGAGGCGGTTCCCGGTCATCATCTTCAGATCGCTCTCCAGCAGGAGCTGACCGATGTGCCGATCTTCCGCCGCTTCAGCGGGGCGACGGCGTTCGTCGAAGGCTGGGCGCTCTACTCCGAGTCACTTGGCAAGGAGGTCGGCTTCTACAAGGACCCTTACAGCGAGTTCGGGCGCCTGTCGTACGACATGTGGCGTGCATGCAGGCTGGTGATCGACACCGGCATCCACTCGAAAGGATGGACGCGGCAGCAGGCGATCGACTATCTGGCCGACAACAGTGCCCTCACGCTGACTAACATCACCAACGAAGTGGACCGCTACATCGCCTGGCCCGGTCAGGCGATCGCGTACAAGACCGGTCAGATGAAGATCCGCGAGCTCCGCACCGAAGCCGAGCGCGAGCTAGGTGCGAGGTTCGATGTGCGCGCATTCCACGATGTTGTGCTCGGGAGCGGATCGGTTCCGCTCACGGTGCTGGTGGAGAATGTCCGCCAGTGGATCGGATCACAGAAGGCGGGCGGTTAGTCCGCGGTCGTCGGGTCGATGATTTGTCGGACGCGCTCGATCTTGTTGGCGGGGAAGCCACCCCGCTCGGCGTGCTGGCGAACGGCGTTCTCGTCGGGCGCGTCGTAGACGCAGTAAATCTTGTCGCCCGTCACGTAGCTGTGCTCCCACTTGATGTTGGTGCCGCTGCTGTTCATCTCACCCAGGACGCCGTTTGACTTGGTCGCGATGCCCTTCAGGTCCGCGGGCTTGAGGTCGCCCACCTTGGGGATCTCCCGCTCGATCACGTACTTTGGCACATGTCCTCCTCTCGTGGTGGTGCGGAACGGTCCGGGCGGATCGGAGCCGCCCCCCTCCTGTTATAACACCGTCCTGTGCGGGAGGCCAGCGACGGCTAAATTCCGCGGGAATCCAACGCGACAGGCTCAGTGAAGATTTCACCCCGATCGATTCCACGTAATCTCGCGCTCCTCGCTGTCATCTCGTCGGCTGCTTTCGCGCAGGCGCCGGACGCCGACTACGCGAAAGAGATCCGCGAGTTCACGTCTGACCCGAAGTTTCTTGCGGCAACCGTCGCGAGCCTTCCGGGCCACCCCACCGTTCCTTCGCCCAGAGATCATTTCAAGACGATCATCGGCGCGCCGGGTGTGATGCACCGGACCGCCGAGATCTACGCGTACTACCGGCGGCTGGCGGAGACGACGCCGCGAGTCCGCGTACAGGTCGTGGGGACGAGCGAGGAAGGGCGCGAGCTGTTACTGGTGACCGTAGCGGACGAAGCGGTTCTCGCCGACGCGGCGCGGCACCGGGACGGGGCGGCGCGGCTAGCCGATCCAAGGACGACTACGCGCGAGCAGGCAGAGAGCATCATCGGCTCGATCAAGCCGTCGTATTATCTCGCGGGCGGTCTTCACTCCCCTGAGATGGGCTCGCCGGAGATGCTGATGGAGCTCGTCTATCGTCTGGCGGTTAGCGACGATCCGCAGATCAAGGCGATCCGCGAGAACGTGATCACGCTGGTGAATCCGGTTGCCGAGCCGGATGGGAGGGACCGGCAGGTGGACTGGTACTACCGGTACACGCGCGGGCGTAAGGAGTGGGACGACGGATTCCCCCGCGGTACGCCGTACTGGGGGAAGTACGTCTTCCATGACAACAACCGCGACGGGATCCAGATATCCCAGGCGCTGACTCAGGCTTTTTACAAGGCCTACTTCGACTGGCATCCGGTGATCGAGCACGATCTCCACGAATCGG
>JANMTG010000082.1:0-1810 GCA_031390205.1 Gemmatimonadota bacterium | reverse complement strand
TCTCATCGGTCGCACGGCGATCACGCCTTCGGGCGTGCGCCCGAGCATTCTTTTCGCCTCGAGTCCGACGCCCCTTATCTTCTTGGTCTCGCGATCGAGCGCGACGACGGAAGGCTCGTTGAGAACGATGCCTTCACCCTTTACATAGATCAGTGTGTTTGCGGTGCCGAGGTCTACGGCAATTGCGTTTGCGGGAAAGAGTTGCCCCGCCTTGAAGAATGGCCAGCGCATTAGTTCAAATATGAATCGGGAGGTGTAAACGGCAAGCCAAATGCCTCAGCAACAGCGGCATAGGTCACTTTGCCATCGACGACATTGAGTCCCTTCTTGAGTGCGGGGTTGTCCTTGAGCGCCTGCTTCCATCCCTTGTTCGCGAGCTGCATCGCGTACGGGAATGTTGCGTTCGTCAACGCCAACGTCGACGTCCGCGGTACTCCACCTGGCATGTTGGCGACGCCGTAATGGATGATGCCGTCGACGACGTACGTCGGATTCTCGTGCGTCGTCGCCTTGATCGTTTCCACACAGCCGCCCTGATCGATCGCGACATCCACGATCACCGCGCCCGGCTGCATCGTCTTGAGGTCTTCGCGACGAATCAGACGCGGTGCCACGGCGCCTGGAATCAGAACCGCTCCGACCACCAGGTCGGCGGTCGAGATCTGCTCCAGTATGTTGTGACGATTTGAGTAGATGAGCGTGACATTGGCGGGCATGACATCGGAGAGGTACCGCAGTCGCTCCAGCGACAAATCCAGCACCGTCACCTTGGCGCCGAGTCCCGCGGCCATTTTCGCGGCATTGATGCCTACGATGCCGCCGCCAAGAATCACGACCTTGGCCGGTGCCACCCCCGGCACCCCACCGAGGAGCACGCCACGGCCCCCGTACAGCTTCTCCAGATACTTGGCGCCTTCCTGCACCGCCATCCGGCCGGCGACCTCGGACATCGGAGTAAGCAACGGCAGCTCGCGCGACGGCAGCTCGACCGTCTCGTAGGCGATGCAGACCGCTCCACTGTCGAGGTGAGCGCGCGTCAGCTTTTCATCGGCCGCGAAATGAAAGTAGGTGAAGATCACCTGCCCCTTCCGAATGCGGGGCCACTCCTTCGCGATCGGCTCCTTGACCTTCATGATCATTTCGGCCTCGCGCCACACCGTATCCGCATCGGGCCCGATCTTCGCGCCGACCGAGGTGTAGCGGTCATCCGCGAAGCCGCTTCCCTCGCCGGCCCCCTTCTCGATCACGACACTGTGTCCCGCGGCGACAAACGCTTCGGCGCCGGCCGGCACCAGAGCGACACGATTCTCGTTGGTCTTGATCTCCTTGGGAACGCCGATTTTCATGAAAGCTCTTGAACGCTCGAATATTTGGTTGAACGGCCCCGCGTCACGCCGCTGCCCGAGGCCCGAGGCTCAGCAGCGTCTGCCGAGCCGGGCTGTAGAATTCTCCGCAGATGTCCGCGACCATTTCCCCGTCGATCGCGTCGACAAGTGAAAGCACCTCATCCAGGGTGCGGTACGGCTCCCCGTACAGCTCCACCCCGGCCGCCCGATACATCCGCGAAATCGGACTCTCGAGCGACAGTGTAATCTGTCCCTTCAGCTGGCTTTTTCCAGCGGCGAGATCAACTTCGCTGAGGCCTTGCGCCGAGAGCTTCTCCAACTCGTCGTTGATGGCGTCTACCGCCGCACTGGCGGTGTCGGGAGCAGTCCCGACGTAAACTCCGTGCATTCCAGCGTCCTCGTGGAACGACTGAAACGCATAAACGGAATAAGCCAGCCCAAGCTCTTCCCGGATACGCTGGAAC
>JANMTG010000076.1:0-16212 GCA_031390205.1 Gemmatimonadota bacterium | reverse complement strand
CGTGAAGGGTGTGGCCGACGGAGCCCGCGAGGGCGGGCTGGAGTTTTAATCAATGGCAGAAAACGAGAATCCTGAAGGATCGGCGACTCCGCCGCCGGGCGACGCCGCCCCTCCACAGCAGGAGCGGCCGCGCATGGGTGGCAGCGCCCGGAGCGGTGGTGGTGCAGGTGGTCGTGGTGGCGGACGTGGCGGCGCCGGACGGGGCGGACCTGGGGGCGGCGGTGGGCCGGGTCGCGGCCGCGGTGCGCCCGGTGGTCCGGGCGGCGGAGGTGCGCGCGGTGACGGGCCGGGCGGCTCGCGCGGTGGACGCGGGCGCGATGGAAAGTCACGCGACCGCGATGGCGGCAGGGGTGATGGCGGCAGCGAGCTCGTCGAGAACGTCATCGCGATCAACCGCGTCGCCAAGGTCGTCAAGGGCGGACGTCGCTTCTCCTTCAACGCGCTCGTCGCGGTTGGAGATGGGCAGGGACGGGTCGGCTTCGCGACAGGCAAGGCGAACGAAGTGTCGGAAGCGGTGCGCAAGGCGGTTGACGGTGCGCGGCGCAACATGGTGAGTATCCCAATGACGGGCGGAACGATCCCGCATGAGGTCGTTGGAACGCACGGCGCGGGCAAGGTTCTCATGAAGCCGGCTGCACCGGGAGCCGGCGTAATCGCCGGTGGAGCGGTTCGCGCCATCATGGAGTGCGCCGGGATCGCCGACATTCTCACCAAGAGCCTCGGCTCGACCAATCCGCACAACATGGTACTCGCTGCATTGGATGGCCTGCAGCAATTGACGACGGTAGAGCAGATCGCGCGCGAGCGCGGTATCGAGGTGTCGAGCATCGGTTATCGCTCGAGAGCCAAGTCGAAGGAGCTGGCGCATGCCTAGAACACACGTGTGGTGGAACACCAAGGGCCCGAAGTCGACCCCCAAGGAGACCATCACTCAGGGAAAGGTGCGCATCAAGCAGGTGAGGAGCGGCATCGGCCACTCGTGGCGGATGCTGCGCACCCTCGAGGCGATCGGGTTGCGCAACCATCAGGCTGAGGTGATCAAGCAGGACTCGCCCGCGCTGCGCGGACAGTTAAAGCACGTGCGTCACCTCGTAGAAGTGACGCCGGTAGAGGAGTAGACGAGTGGCAAACAAGACAACACGAAGGGATCCAGCCGGCCAAAGCGATCGCACCGCAGCGGTAACCCGCATCGGTCTGCACAATCTGGCACCAGCGCCTGGCTCACACCGGAACCGCAAGAGGCTCGGGCGCGGTCCGGGCTCGGGCACCGGCAAGACTTCGGGCAAGGGTCACAAGGGAATCAAGGCGAGATCCGGGCACCATGGACCGGGCGGCGGCAAGCCCCAATTCGAGGGCGGGCAGATGCCGCTCACGCGCCGCATTCCGAAACGCGGCTTCACGAACATCTTTCGTGTCGAAAACCAGGTAGTGAGCTTCGACGATCTGGCGCGGCTGCCGAAGGGATCCGAGGTAACGGAGCAGAGCCTCGCCGAAGCGGGATTGATTCGCAAGGGTAAGGGTCCGGCCAAGCTGCTCGCCAACGGCGACGCGGCGAAGGGCGTCACTATCCGCGGGGTCAAGATGAGCGCGGGCGCGCGGCAGAAAATCGAAGCGGCCGGAGGCCGGGTAGAAGAATAAATGGCTCAATCAGCCCCAGCGGCGGCAGTCAGCAACATCTACAACACGCCGGAGCTGCGTGACAAGATCACGTTCACGCTGCTCTGCCTGGTCATCTACAGAATCGGCGCGCACATCACCGCGCCCGGCATCGATGTCGCAGCGCTGACTGATTTCTTCGAGAATCAGGGGAAGGGCGGACTGCTGGGTCTTTACGACCTGTTCGTCGGGGGCGGGCTCTCGCACGCGACGGTGTTCGCTCTGGGCATCATGCCCTACATCTCGGCCAGCATCTTCATGCAGATCGCGGGCGTTGTCATTCCCACGGTCGAGAAGATGCAAAAGGACGAGGAAGGCAGAAAGCGGGTCACCCAGTGGACGCGCTACTTCACGGTAGCTCTGGCGGTGGTGCAGGCGTGGGGGTTCGCGCTGTTCACATCATCGCTCGAGAACGCGGTGGTGAACCCGGGCTTCGGCTTCCGCCTCCAGATGGTACTGGTCCTGACGACGGGAGCCATGTTCGTCATGTGGCTGGGTGAGCAGATCACGGAGCGCGGCCTCGGCAACGGCGCTTCGCTCATCATTTTCTTCTCCATCGTCGAGAGATTCTGGCCCGGCATCTTCAGCACGGTCGGGTTCGTCCGCACCCAGGTCGTGGGTCCGTTCTCGCTGATCGTGCTCGGATTCGTGATGATCGGAGTTGTGGCGGGCACGGTTGCCATCACCATGGCCGCGCGCCGCGTCATGATTCAGATACCGCAGCGTACCATGGCTCGTGGCCGTCAGCGGGAGGCCGCCAAGAACTTCATTCCTTTGCGCGTCAATGCGGCGGGAGTGATGCCCATCATCTTCGCTTCATCGGTGATCGTCGTGCCCGGAGCAATCGCCCAGTTCAGCGGCAACGAGAACGCCCGGATCATGTCCGAGTACTTTCAGCCCGGTACCCTTCTCTATTACGCGCTGTCGGCAGTGCTCATCGTGTTCTTCACCTATTTCTACACCTCGATCATCTTCAATCCCGTCGATATCTCGGAGAATCTGAAGAAGCAGGGTGGATTCATCCCCGGGGTGAAACCGGGTGCGAGGACGGCCGAGTACATCGATCACGTCGTGTCTCGCATCACTTTCCCGGGCGCGATCTTTCTGACGTTCATCGCGCTGTTGCCGGTGTTCATCGCCGACATGATCGCGGTGCCTTTCGCTTTTGGCGGAACGTCGCTGCTGATCGTGGTCGGCGTGGCGCTGGATACCATGGCCCAGGTGAATCAGCACCTGTTGCTCAGAAAGTACGACGGGTTCATGAAGAAGGGACGGGTTCGGTTCAGGGGGCGGACGGCGGGGGGCAGCTTCTAGGGTGCGACTGGTTTCCTGAACTGCCACTGAGAACTGCCAAAGGCGTGACCACAGCCCTTCTATCATGATCATCGTCTTATTGGGTCCACCCGGCGCGGGGAAGGGAACGCAAGCCGCCAACCTGGCGACTCGACTCGGCATTCCGAAGATCGCTACGGGCGACGTACTCCGCGCCGCGCTCCGCGACGGCACGCCCCGCGGGCTGGAAGCCAAGGCGTTCATGGACCGCGGCGACCTGGTGCCGGACTCTGTGATCTTCGGCATCCTGCGGGACGTCATGAGCTCTCCCGCCGCGAAGAAGGGGGCGATTCTCGATGGCGCCGTTCGGACGGTTCCACAGGCGAAGGAGCTCGGGATCATGCTGGCAGAGTTGGGCCGGGGCGTGAACAAGGTCCTGCTGTTCGATATCTCGGATGACAAGCTCACCGAGCGACTGAGCGGGCGCACGGTGTGCGACAAATGTCAGACGCCCTACAAGGGGCGTGAACCGGGCGCCAAGTGTAAGAAGTGCGGCGGCGCGCTGATGCGGAGGAAGGACGACGAGCCCGAGGCCATCAGGAACCGCCTCAAGGTCTACCGCGCGCAGACCGCGCCAGTGATCGACTGGTACCGTGAACATGGTGAGAAAGTTCACAAGGTTGACGCCGATGGTCCCGTCGATGAGGTCACCAGTCGCGCGGTCGAGGCGCTCGATCGGTGATCCATATCAAGTCGCGGCGCGAGATCGAGATCATGGCGCGTGGCGGCGAGATACTGGCGGCGAGCGTCCGCCTCCTCGAGGAAAGCGTCCGGCCGGGGATGACGACACTCGATCTCGATGGAATCGCCGACGATTTCATCAGGGGCCATCCGGGGGCGGTGCCGGCTTTCAAGGGGCTATACAACTTCCCGGCGAACATCTGCACGTCGATCAATCAGGAGATCGTGCACGGTATCCCGTCGAAGAAGCGCGTCATCGAGGAGGGTGACATCGTCTCGATCGACATCGGAGTCAGGCTCGACGGGTATTACACCGACTCGGCAACGACCGTTGCTGTTGGCAAGGTGGATGCGGAGTCACGCAAACTGCTGGACGTAACGCGCGAGGCGCTCGCGGCGGGAATCGCCGCGGCGACGCCCGAGAATCATCTGGGGGATATCGGTGCCGCGGTTCAGGGAGTCGTCGAATCCGCCGGGTTCAGCGTGGTGAGAGACCTGGTCGGACATGGCATCGGTGTCGGATTCCATGAGGAGCCGCAGGTTCCGAACTACGGGAAGCCAAAGCGCGGCGTGAAGCTTACTCCTGGGCTTACGATCGCGATCGAGCCGATGGTGAACGTAGGGAAGGCGGCAACGAGAACGATGCCCGACCGCTGGACTGTGGTAAGTGTAGACGGAACCCGCTCCGCGCATTTCGAGCACACGATCGCGGTGACGGAGAACGGACCGCGGGTGCTTACCGCGCTGGCAGGCTAGCATCGCCTGCCGCGAACGATCCTCGCGTCAGCCGGCCAGAGCGCGCTCGACGATCGACGTCGTCTTTTTCGCCAGCTTGCTCGCCTGCTCCACGAGCTCCGCGGCATCGCGCGCCAATCCCGCACCCTTCGACTTGTCGTCCAGCGCCTGGATGTTGACGCGCACGTTGTAGGCGGCGCCGCGGCAGCCGGCTTCGGCCAGTAGCGCCGCTACGCCGGCGTCGGTCACAGCGTTGGCATTGCCCTTCTCCGCGACCACCGCGGCCAACGTCGCAACTTCCACGCAACAGCGCGCGGTCTCGAGCGGCACCTCGGCCGCCTCGAGAAGGGCGCTCGTTATCGTTTCGGCACGACGCGCGGCGGCGTCGGCGGGCTCCTTGGCGAGCTTGTGCGCCGCGGAGACTTTCGAGTACGCGTCGGCGTCGCGCTTGACCAGCGCCGCAAGCCGGTTTCCGACGGCGACTGCCTCGAGCGCCGCCTCCTTCATCTCCGCATCGACGGCGGCGTACTTCTTCTTGCCGACGGTCAATCCCGCGACCATTTGAGCCAGCGCGGCAGCAACAGCGCCAACGTGTGCCGCGACGCTTCCGCCTCCGGGAACCGGATCGGGTGAGGCGACCGAAGAGAGAAAGCCGCTCACGCTCTCCCCGCCGCTCACCGCATCACGCACCTGGCGCTCGAGCACCTGCGCCGGCGTGAACTGGCGGAGCTGAAGGTGACTGACTGCCGCGTCGAACAGCACTTTCTCCGGAACCAGACCGACGATCTCGCTCCAGGTAACCTGCGCGCCCTCCGCCTCTGCCTTCATCCTCACGAAATCGAACGCCGTATGCAGCGCGGTCTTTTCCGTGTCCACCAGATTCATCGATACCTGGGCCTGCCCATCGACTTCGAGTCCCAGCCCCTTCACGTAGCGAAATCCGCCCGACGATCCACGCACCGCTTTGGCGACGCTCTTCGCTATCGGCAGGTTCGAGGACGGGCCGAGATAGACATTGTAGGCAACGAGGAAAGGCCGTGCGCCAATGGCAATCGCACCGCAGGTCGGGTGGATCTTCGCGGGACCGAAGTCGGGATTGCGGGCCGGATTCTTTCCGAGCTCTTCGCGGAGTCCCTCAAACTCGCCGCGCCTGACGTCGGCGAGGTTCTCGCGGGAAGGCTGGGTCGCGGCGCGCTCGTACAGATAGACAGGGATCTCCAGCTCGCGCCCCACCCGCTCGCCCAACGCGCGAGCGAGGGCGATGCAGTCCTCCATCGTCGAGCCTTCGAGGGGGATGAACGGCACGACATCGGTGGCGCCAATGCGGGGGTGCTCGCCTGTATGGGAGCATAGGTCAATTCGCTCGGCGGCCGCCCTGATTCCGGCGAATGCCGCATCAACGGCGCTCCCGACCGGTGCGACGAAGGTGATGACGGACCGGTTGTGCGACGCATCGGAAGAGACATCAAGAACTGAAACTCCTTCCACCGAAGCAATCGCGTCGCGAATCGCGGCGATCACCTCGGGGCGACGACCTTCCGAGAAATTCGGCACGCATTCGACCAGCTTCATTCAGTATTCCCCGTTGTCATGTCGGCCCGCCTCAGCGTCTGCAACAGCCACGCGTGCATCGCCGGATTTCCGGCGACATAGGCGCCGGCTCCCAGGTTCGGCCCGTTACCGTCGAGATCGGTGACCACGCCACCCGCCTCCTGAACGAGCAGAATCCCCGCGGCCACGTCCCAGGGAGCGAGCACCAGCTCCCAGAACGCGTCGAACCGGCCGCATGCCACGTTTGCCAGATCTAGCGCGGCCGCGCCCGCCCGGCGAATTCCAGCGGTGCCCTGCATCACCAAACTGAACTGCCTGACATAGCGTGGCAACACTTCGACCGTCTTGAAGGGAAAGCCGGTGCCGATCAGTGCTCTTGGGGGGTCGCGGAGACTCGATACGGTGATGCGCCCTCCGTCATGCCACGCACCCGCACCTTTTCGCGCGGTAAACTCCTCACCGCGCGCCACGTTCAGCACTACCGCGGCGCGTAGCACCCCGTCCCGCGCCACACCGATCGAGGTGGCATACTCGGGATAACCGTGAAGGAAGTTCGTGGTTCCATCGAGCGGATCCGCTATGAACACCGTGCCCCCGTCCGACAGTGCGAGCGGAGAGAGCTCCTCGCCGAGGACACTGGCCCCGGGACAGCGGCGAGCGACAACCTCGGCGATGCGTTGTTCGGCCGCCTAGTCGACTTCGCTGACGAAATCCGAGCGTCCTTTCGCCTCCCACACCAGGCGCCCTCGCCGCGCCGTCGCTTCGCGAATCACGCCCGCGGCCGCTCGCGCGGCGTCGAGCGCGACGTCGAGCAGCTCCGCGTCGTCGCGATCAGTTACAGGAATTGCTTGCAACTCTTGTCTCTCACTCCTTAATTTGGCGCAATGTCCCGCGTCTTCAGCGGCATTCAGCCATCCGGCTCGCTCCACATCGGAAATTATCTCGGAGCCGTAAAGAACTGGGCTGAATTGCAGCGCAGCCACGAGTCGTTCTTCTGCATCGTGGACTATCATGCCATCACCGTTCCATACGAGCCCGCCGACCTGCGTGCGCGCACGCATGAAATGGCACTGTCGCTGCTCGCGGCGGGAATCGACCCATCGGCTTGCACACTGTTCGTGCAATCGATGGTGCCGGAACATACCGAGCTCGCCTGGATATTCAACACGCTCACTCCGCTGGGCGAGCTCGAGCGTCAGACCCAGTTCAAGGAGAAGGCCAGCAGGGAGGAGAGTGTACCGGCCGGTCTGCTCACTTATCCGGTGCTGCAGGCCGCCGACATTCTATTGTATCGGGCCGAGTTCGTGCCGGTGGGCGAAGACCAGCTCCAGCACCTCGAGCTGTCGCGCGACATCGCGCGCAAGTGGAACGCGCGTTTCGACGTAAAGTCGCCGGTGGAGAATGTGGTGACCGCATTGAGCCGAGCGGGGGGCGGGAAAGCGGCGCCCGGTTTTTTCCCGGAGCCCCAGGGTCTCCTCACGCCGGCGCGTCGCATCATGGGACTCGATGCCCAGAGCAAGATGTCGAAGTCCCTCGGCAATACGGTGGGACTGCTCGAGGAACCCGACGAGATCTGGGCCAAGCTCCGAGCGGCGGTCACCGACCCAAAGCGACAGCGACGCACGGACCCGGGGACGCCCGAGGTGTGCAACATCTACCACCTGCACAAGGCGTTCAGCCCTCCCGCTACCGTCGAGCACGTCGCGATTCAGTGCCGCAGCGCCGGCTGGGGCTGTATCGACTGCAAGAAAGTGCTGCATGATTCGATGGAAAAGGAGCTTGTTCCGATCCGTGCCCGCGCGAAGGAGATCGCCGGGAATCCGGCCAAAGTCGCGGATACACTGAAAGCCGGCGCTGAGCGCGCTCGAGTGGTGGCGCGAGAGACAATGAAAGAGGTGAAGGAAAAGATGGGGCTCGCTTAGCTCGGGCAATGGATACCGCGGCGCCGGTGGGACAAGGACAGGAGCTGCTGGCGCGACTTTCCCGGTCTCCGCGATTTGCGGGAAGTGCGGCGGAAAATGATGCGCGACATTTTTGCCGCGCCGAGCTAGAGCGGTCCGGTCTCGGCTGCCGGGAAATCGAGTTCGAATACTCGCAGTGGCCGGGACGTTGGGGGCCGCCGGTGGCAGCCGGCGCTCACCTCGTCACCATTTTGATTGTGGCCCGTACGGCGAGGAGTGGAGACCCGATTGTCGCGCTTGCCTTCGCCGCGGCCCTGCTCATCATGCTCGCGATCGTATCGCGCGACGCGCGCCGGCGGTGGACCGTGGCGTTTCCGTTCCTGCGGGCGAGGGCGATCAACCTCGAAGCCTCACGCGGGGAGCCCTCCGTCTGGCTCGTCGCTCACATCGACTCGAAGTCGCAGACGATCCCAATGTTGTACCGCATCGGTAGCGCGATGCTTCTGAACGCTCTGACCGTCGCAGCTCTCGTCGCGCTGCTGCTCCAGCTCGCGGGGGTCTCGACGGTGAGGTCGTACTGGCTGGTGATCTCCCTGGCGGCGGGGATAGCGGCGCTGCCCTCACTGTTGTGCATGGTTCGAAACGATTCTCCAGGCGCCGTCGACAACGCCAGCGGGGTCGCCGCGGTCCTCCTGGCCGCGAGGCAGATTCCCCGCGACAGACCGTTGGGGGTCCTGGTCACCAGCGCGGAAGAACTTGGTGTTGCCGGAGCACGAGCCTGGGCTCAAGGTGCCGTCACGGGAACCAGGGTGGTGAACTGTGACACGATTGACGACTCGGGTATCTGGCTCTGCATGCACACGGGGGCGCGCCCCAATCTGTCGTCGCGCGCTGAAGCAACCGCCCGAAGACTGGGGCTTAATCTGCGCGCGAGACGCCTGATCCCAGGCATCCTCGCCGACAGCGTAGTTTTCTCGGATCGGGGATTCGAGGCGGTCACTATCAGCCGGGGATCGGTCGCGACCCTCGCGCGCATCCACACTCGGCGCGATAATTCGGCGGCCATGGCTGGCAGCGGGATCGGGGACGCAGCGGCCCTGCTGGCTGCTTTAACTATGGAGCTGGGCTGATGGCGCTACTGATTCTGGCGGGCGTAATTCTATTGTCGCTCATCCTGATCGTCCTGGGGCTGCCCGGGCTCTGGATCATGGTGGCGAGCGCCGTCGCGTACAACATGGTCGTCGCGGGCGATCCGATCGGGTGGTTCACGCTCGTCTCGGTTTGTATCCTCGGAATCATCGCCGAAGTGCTGGAGTTCACGATGTCCGGCCAGTACGCGCGGAAATACGGCGGTTCGCGCCGCGCCGGCTGGGGAGCGATCATTGGAGGCATTGTCGGCGCAATAGTTGGGTTTCCGGTGCCAATCATCGGTCCGATCATCGGCTCTTTCGTCGGCTCGTTCATCGGGGCGCTGGCGGCCGAAATGACCGCCGGCACGACTGCTGGCGACTCGACTCGCGTTGCCAAGGGAGCTTTGATTGGGCGTGTCGTCTCGACGGTGCTCAAGATCGGAATCGGCTTCGCCATTGGAGCCTGGATCTTCATCGCGGCAATGGGCTAGCCGCGATGTTCGACCACGATACACGCACCATTGTCGTCGTCGGCGCCCAGTGGGGCGACGAGGGCAAGGGAAAGCTGGTGGACGTGATCGCCGAGCGCGCTGATTGGGTGGTGCGCTACCAGGGGGGCGCCAACGCCGGGCACACCGTGCACATCGGCGAGAAATCGTTCGTTCTTCACCAGGTCCCAAGCGGCATTCTACAGCCTGGCGTGCGCTGCGCGATCGGGAACGGGGTCGTGCTCGATGTCGAGACGCTGTTCTCGGAGATCGACGAGCTCGTGTCGGATGGCATCGATGTCGAAGGGCGGCTCTACGTGAGCGACCGCGCGCACCTGGTGCTGCCGTACCACAAGCTGGTTGACGCTCAGAGCTCGGCGAGCAAGGAGATAGGGACGACGGGACGCGGCATTGGGCCCGCTTACGAGGACAAATACGGGCGGCGTGGCATCCGCGTGCTCGACGTGCGAAATCCGGAACGGCTGCGAAAGCTGGTGGAACGCGGCGTCGCCCACGCCAATACGCAGCTCGCGATTTCCGGAGGTGGGAGCACCACGACCGAGGAAACGCTCGAGGTGCTGGATCGGTTCAAGACGAGACTCTTGGCAATCGCGGACGACGTAGGGCTCAAGATCCACCGGGCGATCTCGGGCGGGGCGGCGGTGTTGCTGGAAGGCGCGCAGGGGTCGCTACTAGACATCGATCACGGAACTTACCCCTACGTGACGTCGAGCAGCACGACATCGGGCGGAGCCGCGACCGGGGTCGGCATCGCTCCGAGCGAGCTCGACTCGGTGATCGGGGTCGTCAAGGCGTACACCACGCGAGTCGGGAACGGACCACTGCCTACGGAACTGGATGAGCCTCTCGCCACCGAGGTTCGCACTTTGGGAAACGAGTTCGGCGCGACCACCGGGCGGCCGCGCCGGTGCGGATGGTTCGACGGCGTCGTCGTGCGCTATGCGGCACGGGTGAACGGACTTACCGACCTGGCGGTGACGAAGCTTGATGTGCTCGATACACTCGATCGCATTGGGCTCTGCACCGGCTACGAAGCCGATGGCGAGATGCACGAAGAGTTTCCGGGCGACCTGAGCGTGCTCGATCGCGCCGTGCCGCGCTACGAGTGGTACCCCGGCTGGCAGAGCTCCACCGGCGAAGCGCGCAAACTGTCAGAGCTTCCCACCGAGGCGCGGCGATATCTGGATCGAATCGAGGCACTGGTGGAAACGCCGATCACATACGTGAGCGTGGGAACGCGCCGGGATCAGATCATCGGCAAACCATAAGCCCTTTCGGACTGTGATCGTTTCCCGGTTCCTTTCTTCGGCGCGGGAATGCCTGCCATCGCGTTATGCGTTTTCCGTTCACCCGTTGCCCGTTCACCCGTAACGGCTGGTGCGGAACGGATAAACGGAAAACGGACAAACGGGTAACGCACAACGCGCCTTTCGTGGGTTCTTTTTCGAGGCTAGATCCCGCGTGTGACTCGTTCGCGTAAAGCCCCAATCGACAGACTTTCCCCTTAATTTCCCTGCTATGTCCCCGCCTACCACCGAGCCGCCCGATGTAATGGAGAAGCTGGTTTCGCTCTGCAAGCGACGCGGCTTCATCTTCCAATCATCCGAGATCTATGGCGGCACCGGGTCTGTCTGGGATTACGGCCCGCTCGGTGTCGAGCTGAAGAAGAACCTGAAGGAGCGCTGGTGGCACTCGATGGTCCGCGCCCGCACCGACATCGAAGGGCTCGACGCGGCGATTCTGATGCACCCGCGTGTCTGGGAAGCGAGCGGCCACGTGAGCGGGTTCGTCGACCCGCTCGTGGATTGCCGGAACTGCAAGAAACGCTTTCGCGCCGACGACCCGAAGATCAAGGGAACGCCGGGAACCTCGGACGCGCAGTGTCCGGCCTGCGGCATGAAAGGAACGCTGAGCGAAGCGCGGCAATTCAATCTCATGTTCAAGACGTTCATGGGCCCGCTCGAGGACACGGCGGCGATGGTCTACCTGCGGCCGGAGACGGCTCAGGGTATCTACGTGAACTTTCTCAACGTCCAGCAGTCCACGCGGCAGAAAGTCCCGTTCGGGATCGCCCAGATCGGCAAGGCGTTTCGCAACGAGATAACTCCCGGGAATTTCATTTTCCGGACGCGCGAGTTCGAGCAGATGGAGATGCAGTTCTTCGTCGAGCCCGGCGAGGACATGAAGTGGTTCGAGTACTGGAAGGCAATGCGCATGCAGTGGCACCGTGAGATTGGGCTCGCGGAGAGCCGCCTCCGGTTCCACGAGCACACGAAGGAAGAGCTCGCGCACTACGCGCGCGCGGCCTTCGACGTCCAGTTCGACTTCGGCGGTACTCTCGGATTCCAGGAGATCGAGGGAGTGCATAATCGCGGAGACTTCGATCTCACGCAGCACCAGACTTTCTCCGGCAAGAAGCTCGAATACTTCGACCAGCCGAACAACAGGCGATACACACCGTTCGTGGTCGAGACTTCGGTTGGAGCCGACCGTACCACCCTGGCGGTGCTGGTGAACGGCTACCGCGAAGAAGTCGTGGCCGGCGAGTCGGAAGGACGAACGGTGCTGCGGCTTCATCCATCGATCGCGCCGATCAAGGCGGGTGTCTTCCCGCTCGTTAAGAAGGATGGAATGCCGGAGATGGCGCATCGAATTGCAGACGAGCTGCGGCTGACGCTGCCGGTGTTTTACGACGACAGCGGCGCGATCGGCCGCCGGTACCGCCGGCAGGACGAGGTCGGAACGCCGTTCTGCATCACTGTCGACGGAGAGTCCATCAGCGGCGGGACGGTGACTGTGCGCGACCGCGATACCCTGAAGCAGGAGCGGATCGACGCCGGGCAGCTCGGCGTCTACATCGGAGAAAAGCTCAGGTCGTGAGCCTTCTCACTCTCGAGCGCCTGCGAGCCGAAGGGCAGGCGTTCATGGAAGCAATATCGCGGGAAAGCTATCTCGCCTATTCAGGCCACAAGCAGACAGCCGAGCTTCAACCGATTTACAAGGAGCACGAGCGCGTGCTCGGACGAGACGCGCTGGAACTGACGCTGGACGCTTTCGCCAACGCGTCCGAGGAGAGCGAAGAGCGCCGATCGGCGCAGTATCTGCTCGAATGGGAGATCGAGACACAGGCCGCCAAGCCACTCGCGGCACTCGACGAGCGTGAGATCGAGTGGGAGAACTCGGCCGTCGTTCGCTCAAGCGACGGACAGGTGATTCAATACCAGGCGGTACCGATCGAGATCGGCAACACCAGCGATCGCAAAGCGCGCCTCGCGCTTGATGCCGCGCGAGCCAGGCTGGTCGAGAAGGAACATGCACCGCTCAGGCAGGAGCGGCTCCAGCGCGAGAAGGACTACATCGAGTCGATCGGCGTCGCCGGGGATTACAACAAGTCGTTCGAGGCGGTGACCGGCATCTCACTCGCGGGGCTCGGAGCGGAGTGTGAGCGATTTCTCAGCGACACCCAGGCGATGTGGGATGACACCCTCCCGCGCGTGCTCAAGAAATCTCTCGGCATCAAGCCCGCGCAGGCGAAGAGGTCGGATGCGCTCGCGCTTTTTCGCGCCTCCGAGTTCGACGGTGCCTTTCCGGGGAGTGAGATGGAGCCGGCGGTGAGGCGCCAGGTGACGGAAATGGGCATCGACCCGACGGCGCAGGGGCGCATCATACTCGACCTCGGCGACCGCGAAGGCAAACGTGCGCGGGCGTTCTGCTCGCCGGTTCGGGTACCGCAGGAAGTCTATCTCGTGCTGCGGCCGCACGGCGGACAGAGCGACTACAACGCGCTGCTCCATGAGATGGGCCACGCCCTGCACTTTGCCTACGCCCGCGCGGATTATCCGTTCGAGTTCCGCTGGCTTGGCGACAATTCGGTAACCGAATCGTACGCGATGCTGTTCGACCATCGCATGCAGGACAAGCGCTGGCTGTTGCGGTATACGCTGCTGGAGAAAAAGCGAGTCGGAAAGTTTCTTCGCACCGCGGGGTTCGAGGAGCTCCACTTCTTGCGGCGGTACTGCGCCAAGTTCCTCTACGAGCGGACGTTATACAGCGGAGAAGTTCCCTGGGATCAGCTGCCCGATCTCTACGTGTCGCTGCTTACCGGCGCGACCGGTTTCGAATATCACCCCGCCGACGCGTTCGTGGATGTAGATCCCCGCTACTACTCAGCGCGGTACCTGCGCGCGTGGCAGCTCCAGTCGGTGCTCGACGAGCATCTCGTTCGGCACTTCGACGACGACTGGTTCAGAAACCCGAGAGCGGGTCGCTGGGTGGTGGGCGAGCTCTTTGCCGAAGCCCAACGAGAGAGGGCGGAGGAGGTGGCCACGCGCACCGGCGCCTCCGCGCTCTCGTTCGCCCCGCTGGAGCGAAAGATCGAAGGGCTGCTCGGACCCTGAGCGCTAACGACCCTCGAGCTCGTCCGCGACGCTGTTCGCGTCGTAGACTTTGCGCAGCGCCTCGGTGATTCCGCGTGAGTGCACGCTCACGCTACGCGCCACGTCGGTCGTGAAGATGAAACGGTTCGCGACGCCCTCGATGTTCGAGTCGAACACCAGGCCCACGACCTCCGCGTTCTTGTTGATCATCGGACTCCCGGAGTTCCCGCCGATGATGTCGTTGGTGGACACGAAGTTGAACGGAGTCGCCAGGTCGAGTCTGTTCTTGCGCTCGGCCCACCGCGAGGGAACCCTGAAGGGGAACTTGTTGTCGAACGATGCCGATCGCTCGTACAGACCGTAGAAAGTGGTCTTGTAGGGCGCGATCGTGCCGTTCATCGGGAAGCCCTTTACGACTCCATCGCTGATACGGAGCGTGAAAGTCGCGTCGGGCGGCAGGGCGGTTCCGTAAGCCGCGAACATCGCCTGGCCTATCTTCTCCGTGTTGGTAGCGATGATGGCGTTGAGAGCGGCGGCGCGCGCCGTCACGGTCCGGTTGATCGGATCGATGCTTCGGGCGAACACAATCATCGGGTCCGTGGAAGCTGCCACCCCCGCCGCGCCACCACTGAGGAGAGAGATTCGGAACGTCGAATCGCCCACTCTCGTTCCGCGCACCAGCGAAGCGGCGACGGTCTGGGGCGTGCGCCCGGCCAGCGTCGCCCGAAGGAACGGGTCGTCGGCAGGCAGCTCCAGTTGCGCGGCGCTTAGCTGCGCGGCCAGCGAGAGTCTCTCAAATGCGGTATCGATGGGCACGTTGCGGGTGACCGCGGCTCTCACGGTGTTCAGCCCTGCGCCCCGGTAGGCCGCCAGGCGATCGGCGTCAGGCTTCGAGCCCTCCATTGCGGCGCGGACTGTTTGAGCGGCAAGCGTGAGAAGCCGGGACCCTCCGGCAAATCCCTGATAACGCAACTGTGGGTTGAAAGTCGCCAGCTCGCGCTGGGCTGCGGAAACTGCATCCCAGGTACCGCCGTACTCGGCCTGCAACCTGGGATCCGCCGCGATCCGGGCGCGGAACTCCTGCTCGAACGCCCGCTTTCTCCCCATCCCGAGTGTATCGAGCAGACCGGTGCGATATCCCGTAACGGCCTTGAAGGAATTCTCGGCGCCGAACACATCGTTCTGGTAGCGGCGCGCGGCCGATGTGTCCCGCTTCGCGAGCTCCGCGTAGATGTCGAGGTTTCGCCTCAAGCCCGCCAAGGAAGCGGGATAGGAACGATCCCGCAGGAACTCCATCTGCGAGAGCGTGTTGAGCCGTCCCGTCGAACCGGGATTTCCCACTACGAAGATCAGCTCGTTCTCGACCGCGCCGTTCGCGCTCCAGCGGAGGTAGTCGGGCGGGCTGAACGGCTGGTTGTTTTCATAGACGCGGAGCAGCGTGATGTCGAGATCGTATCGCGGAAACGTGAAGTTGTCGGGATCGCCGCCGAAGAACGCGATCTCGCCTTCGGGCGCCATCACGAGGCGGAGGTCGTTGAAGCGCCGGTAGCGGTAAAGGGAGTAAATGCCCCCGGAGTAGAGACTCACGACCTGACACGTGAGCTGCGTCTGCTGGTTACACTCGGTCTGGAGTCGGTTGATGACTTCCGCTCGTTGCCCGGCTTGCTCGGCGGGTGTCGTCGCCGTAACCGCCGAGCGCACGCGGGTGGTTACGTTTTCGATCGATTGGAGCTGGTCAACGTACAGGCCGGCGCACTTCTTTTCCTCAGTGATCGCCTTCGCCGCGAATCCCGTCTCTATGTAGTTCGAATCGGACGGGGACGTGCTTTCGATGCACGCGCGAGCGCAGTGGTGGTTGGTCATCACCAGACCGCGAGACGACACGAACGAGGCCGAGCAGTTGGGAAGGCGGACGGAGGCGAGCCGGACCTTGTCGAGCCAGCGTTGATCCGGAGCGAAGTTGTAAGTGCGGCGCCAGTAGTCCAGCGGGGGTGCGTCGAACGTCCACATCGTTCCGAATTCCGGCTTGTAGCTCGCCTGCGCGGCCGACGACGTGGAGACACTCGGCTGGGGAGCGGTCGCGACTTGCGCGGATGTCTGAGCGCACGCCAACAGCGCGGTAGAGAGGGCAACGGCGGCAAGCAATGATCGTCTCGTCGGCATTTCAACGGTCCTGTGGGTGGGTTTGGCAGGCCCAAGTTGCAAGATGCCTACCGCCATTTCGCTTGTCGCTCACCCAAGGCCGGCCTAAATTGCACCACCAGCCAGAGCCTTCCTCAAAATCACTCGATGTCTCAGACAAACCGCACTCTGCAAGAGACAGTCACCACTCTCGGTTCCG
>JANMTG010000070.1:0-3309 GCA_031390205.1 Gemmatimonadota bacterium | reverse complement strand
TTGCTCTTCAGATAGTTGTAGTCCGACTCCCACTGCTTGTCCTTCCAGTTGATGCGGGTGCGCTCGTCCTCGTATTGGGTCGCGATCAGCTCGTCGGTGACATCCGAGAAAATGGCGTTGCCGAAGTCCACCCGGTTCATGGGGTCGGACTCGACGACTTCCTCGCTCTTGGTGTTAGGGTCGAAAAGCACAAAGCGCGTGAGATCGGTATTGCCCTTGTTCGTCACCATGTAAACGCGCTGGCCGTCCTTGCTGAAGCGGAGCGGGCCGCAGGTCTCGAAGACGTTGCACGTGTAGACCTGGGTGAAGCCCTTGTCGTCGACGCGGAGCGTCTCGGTGTCACCCTTCTCGGTGGTGCGGATGGCAAGACGGAGTGCCCCCTTGTTGTCGAACACCCACTGGGCGATGCGCTCGGTGTTCTGGCGCATGAGAGTTCGCTCGCCGGTGGAAATGCGGACGCGATAAAGGTCGTGCCACGCCTTGTCGCGGTCGTTGATGCCGACGTAAATGATGTCGGGATCGTTTCTCGGGATCGAATAGGGGAGGGCGCGAATGCCCTTGAGAGCGGTGAGATTGCGCGCGGTCGGAACTTCCTGCCCCGCGGCGGGCGTGGCGGCCGGATCGACAGCATAGACGTTGTAGTTCTCGTCTCCGAGGAGGTCCTGGACGAAGAGGATGTACTTGCCGTCGCGGCTCCAGATGTAGTTGGTCACCGGCCGCTTGGTGTCGTTGGTGATGAGCCTGGCGGCGGAGTACGGATCGTTGACGCGCTTCACCCAGATGTTGCGTGTATCCTTGTAAGGCTTGAGGAAGGTGATGTATCGGCCGTCGGGGGAGATCTGCGCGCCGGAGATTTCGGGGTCGCCGAAGAACAGCTCACGGTCGATGAGTGGGGCGGGCTTCCCGGTCTGGGCGATTAGCGCGACGGGCGTCGCCATGGCGACGGCGAGCGCCAGGCACAAGCGAACTGGGCGTTTTACAGGCGTTCTCATGTATTCCCCGGGAATTGGCTGTTGCAGGTGGCGATGTACAAGTAGAATAAGCTACGACCGGAGAAAGGGTGTTACCAGCGCGGCGATGGCTTGCCCGTCATTCCTTTGGCATCCACCTTTCCCGGGCTATGGCTCACCCAAAAACGACGAGAAAGGAGACACAAATGGTAGGCACGCCGAGAAAAAGAATCACCCTCACCCTGGCGGCATTCGCGCTCGCGGCCTGTGCGCCCGCCGCGACTGTCAACCAGCAGACCGCCATGCCGATGGACGCAGCAACCATGGAGATGCGCGCGAACACATCTCTCTCGTGGGGCGACATAACACCTCCCGGCTTCTCTCCGGGGATGAAGATCGCGGTGCTGCACGGCGATCCGGGCACCAGCGGAGACTACACCATTCGCCTGAGCTTCCCCGATGGTTATCGCTTCCCGGCGCACTGGCATCCAGGTAGCGAGCATGTGACCGTTCTATCGGGAACGTTTCTCCTCAGCATGGTGACCACGGGCGGCGTAAGCGCTGAGCGCACCTATGTTCCTGGAGATTTTCTCTACATTCCCGCGCGCAATCCGCACTCCGGCGGTGCAAGCGGGGCTACCGTCATCCAGCTTCACGGGATCGGACCTTTCGCGATCAATCTGGGAACGCCGTAGGAGCGGATTCGGAATAGCATCCCAAACGAGCGTGCGGTCGCAAGGAAGGAACTCCTGAGCATGAAGGCCCTCTCCTCCGCACTGCTCGTCCTCGCGTGTCTGCCACCGCCGGCCCATGCTCAGAGCGCGGGGGCGGTTCCGAAGCCGCGAATAGAAGCTGGCTTCGCCTCGGATCGTCTCGCACGCATCGACCAATTCCTCCAGCGCTACGTTGACGAGAATCAGATCGCGGGCGCCGTTGCGCTCGTGATGCGCGACGGGCGAGTCGTCTACGAGCGCGCCGTTGGCTGGGCCGACAAGGAAGCGGGCCGGCGAATGACTCCCGACGTGATCTTCCGGATTGCATCGCAGTCGAAAGCGATCACCAGCACCGCGATACTCATGCTGGTGGAAGAAGGAAAGATCGGGCTGGAAGACCCGGTGAGCCGCTACATTCCGCAGTTCGCTCACACGAGCGTCGCCAGCCGCTCCGATACCGGCCGCGTCGTAGTGCCCGCGAAGCGAGCGATCACGATTCACGACCTGCTCACCCACACCGCTGGCATCTCGTACGGCACTGATTCCATCGTCGCCGCTCTGTATAACGCAAAAGGGCTCGGACCCGCGGCAGGGCATAGCTGGTACACGGCGGACAAGAACGAACCGATCTGCACGACGATGGAGCGACTCGGCACGCTTCCTTTCGTGGCGCAGCCGGGTGCGGCCTGGGTGTACGGCTACAACACCGATATTCTGGGCTGCGTCGTCGAGCGCGCTTCAGGAATCCCGCTCGACCAATTCATTCGCGCGCGCATCACCGGGCCGCTTGGGATGACGGACACTTTTTTCTTCATCCCGCCTGAAAAGAGGCAGCGGTTGGCGGCGGTCTACCTGGCCGACAGCGCCGGTCGCGTGCATCGGGCGCAAAACGGCCCGCTTGGTCAGGGCGACTATGTGGAGGGACCGCGCCGGAGCTTCTCCGGTGGCGCCGGTCTGTTGTCGACAGCTCGTGATTACGCGCGCTTTCTACAGATGCTGCTCAATGGCGGGGAGCTGGACGGAGTGAGAATCCTGTCGCCGAAGACGATCGACCTCATGACGACCAATCAGGTCGGGACTTTGTACAACTGGAGCCCGGGGCAAGGCTTCGGACTGGCGTTCTCGACGGCCGATCGTGTGGGCTCGGACGGATTGGCGTCGGTGGGAGCGTGGGGGTGGGGTGGCGCATACGGCAGCATGTACAAGGTCGATCCGAAGGAGCGTCTGGTCATTGCGTTCATGATCCAGCAGTTCCCGTATGGCGTGGAAGTCGCCTCGAGATTTCCAACGCTCGTGTACCAGGCGCTGGTCGAGCCGACGAAGTGACGCGCATGGTTGGGTCAACTGCGAGGTTCAGTCTCGCTGTGATCGGCGCGGCTTTCCTGGGCACTGCAACAGCGAGTGCGCAACAGAGCGTGACAGCGGCCGCTGCGCATAGATTGCTGATCCTGTCGAAGAGCGATCGGGTGCTCTCGATCGTCGATCCCGCCACGCTCAGGATCGTGGGTCGCGTTCCGGGGAGAAATACTTGAACTGAAGACTACCGGCCAGGGGCCGTCGGCGTGTCGGCCAAGCGCTGCGGGCTGGTTTGGGATGAGTCCAACGACTCAGCCCGTAGCCCACAGCCGGCTCGCCCATCGCACCCG
>JANMTG010000146.1:0-3014 GCA_031390205.1 Gemmatimonadota bacterium | reverse complement strand
CGTAGCGATGACCGCCGGCGCGCTCGCCCGTGACCTGAACGCGCAGTATGCCACGGCTGTTGATACACCGCGGCCGCTCGATGTGTGCATTGGGTTTTACGAGGTGTGGAACAACGCCTTCTATAATAGCGCGCTCTATGTGACGCTGCCGGGGCGCGGTGGCGAGCCGGTCATCCGGCACGTCCACAGAAAGATCTTCCTCCCCACCTACGGCATGTTCGACGAGGAGCGGTTCGTGGATCGCGGCTTCGAAGTGCGCTCGTTCGACACCGATTGGGGCCGGGCCGCGATGCTCATCTGCGAAGATGCCTGGCACAGTTTGACCGGCACGGTCGCGGCACTCGATGGCGCCACCACGATCTTTGTGCTCTCGGCGTCACCGGCCCGGGGCGTGTGGCCGCGTGAGGACGAAGGCCCCGTTCCCGCCAACCTGAAACGCTGGGAAAGGCTCGCGCGCGACATTGCCGAAGAGCATGGCGTGTTCGTGGCGCTGGTGAATCTGGTTGGCACCGAGGGAGGTAAGACGTTCTCCGGGGGATCTATCGTCGCCGGACCACACGGTGATGTGCGAGCCCAGGCGCCGCTTTGGGATGAAGCGATCCTGACGATCGCGCTCGATCCTCACGATCTCACCCGCGCCCGCTCCGACGCACCGCTCCTCACCGACCTCCAGACGATGATGCCACACCTGATGCGCACCGTGGATCGGATTCAGGCCGGCGAGCAGCTCGCGCTGAGCTACGACGATGCTCCGAGCGAGGGTGGACCACTCACTCCGGCGGGCAAAGTAGGCGACGGCGAGCGCTCCGATGCTCCATCGACTGAGGAGACCGCGCGCCGACCGGGGGCGGAGGGAGCGCAGAAATCCACCAGACGCAAGAAGTCGAAGAGCGCCGGTCGCAACGGAAGCGAGCCCATACAAGTTCTTCGCGCGCCGGAGTCTTCGGCTGGTCCGCCGCCGCTGGAGATCGATGTCGAGCTCACGAATGGCTGGCTCGTCGCGTTTCTCAGGGAGGAGTTCGAGCGTCGCGGGTTCGCGAAGGCGGTCGTCGGACTCTCGGGCGGTGTCGATTCAGCGGTTACCACGTACCTGACGGCGCAGGCGCTCGGCGCTGAAAACGTAATGGCCATCCGGATGCCGTACCGGACATCGAACCCCGAATCACTCGAGCACGCGCAGCTCGTGATCGACGAGCTTGGGGTCCAGTCGCGCACAATCGATATCTCACCCGCAGTTGACGGCTACCTCTCGCACGAGGCCGATGCGGATCCGGGGCGCAGAGGGAACGTGATGGCGAGAGAGAGGATGATCGTGCTCTTCGACCAGTCGGCGAAGTACAGCGCGCTACCCGTCGGGACGGGCAACAAGACCGAGCGCCTGCTCGGCTACTTCACCTGGCACGCGGACGATTCACCCCCGATCAATCCGCTCGGCGATCTGTTCAAGACCCAGGTCTGGCAGTTGGCGAGACACCTGGGGGTGCCGGACGTGATCGTGTCAAAGCCAGCGTCAGCCGATCTGATCGAGGGCCAGACGGACGAAAGTGATTTTGGTCTGAGCTACGCGGACGCCGACAGGATTCTGAACTGGCTGGTCAGCGGCTACAGTCCGGCGTCGCTTCTGGCGCGAGGGTTCGATTCGGCAAAGGTGGAGCTCATTCGCAAGCGGCTCGCTGGCACCCACTGGAAGCGGAAGCTCCCGACCGTGGCGATGGTGAGTGCGACCGGAATCGGTGAGGCGTACCTTCGCCCGGTGGACTACTAAGACTAACTGCAACAGAGAACTGCCAAGCTACCTGTTGCAGTTAGTTCTTACTTCGCGGCGCACGCTCCGCCATTTAGTCCGACCGTGGGCGGCATTCTGAATTCACAGGTCGACACGACCTGGTACTTGGCGTTGTACGCCCTCTCCGCGGCTGCGACCTCATCGAGCTTTCTGAACAGCGTGACAGAGTCGGTACTTCTCGCGCAGTACACCAGATAGTACCGCGGGCCGCCACATCCGCGTGAGCCTACCGGCGCCGTCCGGCATTGGTCGTCAGCGGTGCATCCGTTCGCTTTGACGATTGCCTTTGCCTCTTCTTCCAGCCTGACGATTCCCTCCCATTCGGCTTTCTGACCGCCGGTCACCCCGGGCTGCTGATTGCCGGAGCCGTCCGGGGGCGTGCTTCCAGGTGGTGTTTGGGTGCATGCCCCGGCAACCAGGCCGATCGCGATGAATAGCGCAAGACGTTTGATCTTCAAGGGAAGTTCCTCTGAGCGAGTTGGGTAGCCGCAATCCGGCATGAACCCGGCCAGCGCCCCGCGTAGGCGCATGTGTAGCTCCCCCACGGCGCGCGTCCTGCTATTTTCCTGAGGCCAACGCTTTCCCTTGCCCGCGGAGTTTCATGGCGACCAGAACGATTCCCGATCGTAAGTCCCCCGTCGCCACAGCGGAATCCGCCAGCTCGAGACTCTCCCCTCAGGTGCTCGTGGCGGCGTACCGCACAATGTTTCTGTCGAGGCGCCTCGACGACAAGGAAGTCCAGCTCAAGCGGCAGAACAAGATCTTCTTCCAGATCTCCGGCGCGGGGCACGAGGCCATTCTCACCGCGGCGGGAATGATCCTGAAGCCGGCGTACGACTGGTTCTACACATACTATCGCGACCGGGCGCTCTGCCTCCAGCTCGGTGTCACCCCCGCCGAGATGCTGTACGAGGCGGTGGGCGCAGCCGCTGATCCGGCATCCGGCGGCAGACAGATGCCGAGCCACTGGGGACACAAGGCGTACAACATCGTCTCGTCGTCGTCACCGACGGGAACGCAGTTTCTCCAGGGAGTGGGATCGGCCGAGGCTTCATTCCGCGCGAAGCTGCTCGACATCTCCGAGGGATTTCAAGGCGATGAAGTGGTGCTCGTCACCACCGGCGACGGCACCACCTCCGAGGGCGAGTTCTGGGAATCGCTGAACTCGGCCTCCAACCTGAAGCTGCCCGTCGTCTTCCTGGTGGAGGACAACGGCTACGCGATCTCC
>JANMTG010000022.1:0-4652 GCA_031390205.1 Gemmatimonadota bacterium | reverse complement strand
GGAATCTCGGAGAGGATCTCGTCGGCGCTCTCCTCCTCGAGGTCCTCGAGCGCGTCGGCGCGGTCGTCCGGCGTCATCTCCGTGACGAGCTCGGCCGCCTGATGCGCACTCATCGCCTCGAGCAGCTCGGTGCGGAGATCCTCGTCCAGATACTCGAGGACATCGGCGGCTCTTTCGACGGGCAGCGCCGAAATGAACGCCGCTACTTTATCGCGGGGGAGCGCCTCCGCAATGTTGGCGAGGTCGGCGGCGTGCATCTCCCCGGTTTCCACCGCCAGCGCTCCAGGCTGTTCTTCGAGCAGCTCCAGAATGTCTGGCGCCAGGAGCGCGGCCAGCGGGCGCCCCGCGTCGGGGTCGAACTGTGGATTGTGAGTCGGGGTTTTCACGGCGCGATGGGAAGCGTGCGCCTTTCGTTCGTCGTGCCGGTCACCTCGTATCCGGCTAGCGCGATCGCATCACGGATCGCCTCCGGCGTGACAGTGCCGTCGTGCTCGATTGCTACCTGTCCAATCGAGACGTCAGCATTGACGATCCCCGGCACTCCCGCGAGGGAAGTGAACACCGCGCGGACGCAATGCGCGCAGGTCATGCCGGCAATCAGGGCGGTGGTCGTCATGCGGCATAATATACTAGTCGAGTTTCCGAGCAGCCCTCGCGACCGGCGGATTCTTCTTCCTCGACACGAACGTCTTCTCCAGCGCGGGCAGAAACGCATCGTAGCGCGAGCCCGGCTCCCACATCACCCACCCATCGTAGCCGGCATCGTACACCGCGCGCTTCTGCTCCTCGAGTTCGTGGGGACCATATTTCGGCGAGCCGATGCTGAAAGCCTGGAGCCACGGCCGCACGTGCTCGCCGGTGATTCCGAGCTTAGCGTCGCGTTCCCGCGCCCGCGAGATCGCGATGTGGATGATGTCATACGGCGCGGCGTTGGGCCGCTCGATGTTGAATGAGCCGCGCGGATAGTGCGACGGATAGACCATCGGCAACATCACGTCGACGGATTTGGCGAGCGGCTCCCACGCCTGTCCGATTTCCAGCGCGCCACCCACCGTCGTGACGAGGCCGAAGACATCCGCCGTGGTGCGCACGCCCGCCTTCGCGTACCGCGCTCTGGCGGCGCTCAGGAATTCGGCGAGCACCTGCGGCTTACTCCGTCCATTCTGTCCGGGAAAAACCTGGCGCGGCAGACTCCGGTACGGCTCCGGAAAGCGGATGTAATCGAACTGGATCTCGCCAAATCCCATTCTGATTGCCTCGTCTCCGACGCGGAGGTTGTACTCCCAGACCTCGTTCGCGTACGGGTTCACCCAGGTGAGACCCTGCTTGTCGCGCCACGGCGAGCCGTCGGGTTGGCGGATGGTGTGCTCAGGATAGTTGCGCGCGGCAACAGAATCCTTGAACACGACGATGCGGGCCACCGGCAGAATTCCGTGCGCGCGAATCGAGTCCACCAGCGACGTGAGATTCTGGGACTTCACCTGGGTGCCGGAGTTCTTTCGCAGCAATGGATCGCTCGAGTTGAAGTTCAACCCGAACTCGTCCTTGATGTCGATGACTAGCGCGTTGATCTCAGTCGAATCGGCGATTCCGATCAGGTGGTTCATTCGACGCGTGTTGGCGCCAAAGCGAAAGACGTAGAGTCCGCGCGCGGCGAGGGTGCCGCGTATCAGCGAGTCCAGAACCGGGGGTGTCGGGTGCGATCCGGCGGAGAGCGGCCTGGCCGGAGCGGCAACGGTCGAAACGGAGCGTGGCGCTGCGGCTGAAGTGTCGGCGCGGGGCGTCGCGACCTGGGCTTGGACCGGATGGGGCGCACCCGATGATGCGGAACCAGTACCCACGGCCTGAGCTCCGGTTGCAGCGGCAGGTGCGCCGGCATTCGCCGGGGTGCTGCTGCCGGAAGCAGGAAGCGGATTGGCGGTCGCGGCGTCGCGCGCGCCTGAGCACGCGAGCGCTGCGATGGCGAACAGGAGCGGGGTCAGCTTCTGTAAATGCACCATATCTATTGCATGGGAGAGATCGCGAGAACTGCAAAACGAGAACTGCCAAGCTGCCGGCTGCCGGCGACCAGCTGAAAGCCGTCAGCTACTTACGTCGTGCTACTTGAAGGAATCTAATCACGCGTTGCTAGCGGATCGTAACTCACTGGTCAGTATATATTTGGGCAACGATGCGATCTCTTCTACTCCTCGCTCTGGCGTTGGTTGGAGCGTGCGCGCTCCCGCCTCCACCTCCGCCGCTCGCCGAGTTTCTCGTTTCGGCGGGCGATCAGACGTATTGGGTGCAAAGCAATCACCTGGGGCTGAAGATCCGCGGGTCGCCGCTCATCCTGGCGCGCACGGGTGGCCGGTACTATGAGGTCTACGTCGGCGAGGTGGATCGCTCATATCCGCGCGCGGTGTTTGCCGCCGAGCGGGTGTTCCGACGCGAGATCGCCACCGGGGATTCCACGGTGATTTTCGAGGATTCAGCCGTGCTGGCGATGGCCACCGACTACAAGCGCAAGCATCCCAATCAGGCCATGCTGGCGCCAAACGCGGACCCGGACGACGAGGTGGATATCGCCGCGGTCGGGGAGACGGATGTACTGAACGTGCTGGGGGCGTACGTCGCGCTCGAGCACCGGTTGTCCGTCGGCCGCGCGGACGGGGCCGATCAGGAAGACACTACCCACACAGTAGTCGATATCCGGAGCGGCAAGCGGGTCACGCTGGAGCACGTGCTCGACGATTCGACCGTGCACGAGGCAGCGGGGGAGGGCGACCTCGCCACGCGCAAATGGAAGCACGACGGATACGACGTCGTCTCGCGGTATGACTCCACGCGCCACGGCAACGCGCTGCTGTTGCGCGATCGTCGGGGCAGGGAGTGGAAGCTCGGCATGATCGCATCGACCTTCGTCCAAATCTTCTGGCTCGACAAGCCCGGCGTGGATGCGAAGACCCGATCCGCGCTGTCGAATGCATTCAACGAAGCGACGTCGTATGGCGGGACGATCAGGCAGGTCTCGCAAAAGCGTCGACACCCGGCGAGAGTTCCGCACCCGGGCTCATCGAGGCAGAGGGAACGACGCGCGTGACCCAATCCAGAACCCACGCGCGGGCCGTGAGCGAAACCCAGCACGAGACCGGGCAGCTCATGATGCCCCAGCACGCCAACATCCTCGGCCACGTCTTCGGTGGCGTGGTGCTGTCGATGATGGACACCACCGCCGCCGTCTCGGCGATCAGACACGCGCGGCTCGCCTGCGTCACAGTGTCGGTGGATCGCGTTGATTTCCGCGAACCGATTCACGTCGGCGACCTCGTCATCATGAAGTCGAGCGTCAACTTCGTCGGCACGACGTCGATGGAGATCGGCGTGCGCGTGGAAACCGAGAATCTCCTCACCGGCCTCACGCGCCACACCAACTCGTGCTACCTCACTTTCGTGGCGATCGACCGAAATGGAAAGCCGGTGCCAGTGCCGCCGCTCAAGCCGGAGACTCCCGACGAGCTGCGGCGCTTTCAGGCGGCGAGGGAAAGGCGCGAGAGGAGATTACAGGAGAGAATGGCGGAGAATAAGCGCTGACGATTCGTAGGTGAGATTGCGGATGCTCAGGTGCGGATCAATCTCCAATCCGAAATTCAGGCGGAGCGATCGATCAGCGGCCTCGGATTCTGGATGGGCATCGACCGCCGAAAAAGCAGCTGCAGCTTCTCGTCGGTGAGCGACTGCATCACCTTTTCGCGCGAAACGCGCGAGGTGACGTTCCGCGATTCGGGACCGTTCCAGATCTCCCACGCGTAACGGTCGAGCCGCGCGGTTTTCCCTGAGGGATGGTGAAACACGATCATCGCGTTGCTCGCGCCCGGCACCTGTACCTCAAAGCCCCAGTTAGTTCCGTCAGGAGCGCGAAACGATTTTATCACTCTTGCCATTGGTGTCGTTGATGGTATCGCGGAAGCGCGACGTACGTGGCGTCCTACAATTCTAGCGCGATGCGGTAAGAGCGAGAGGCTCGAGTCTCTTTCTTCCCACAAACCCCGTGTCCACCTCGTGCCAGAACTGCACGCTCGGCTCTCCGAGCATCCAGCAATAATAGACCTGCTGTCCATCGCGCTCGCCGGGAAAGTCCACCAGCCCCGTATCCATCCCTTTGCAGATCACGCCCAGCTCGGCCAGCTCGGCGATGTAACCTTCGATTTCCACCGCCAGACGTTGCGCTTCCCGTTGCAGAAGCTCGGCGATCGCGTCCGGCTTGTCGGGGGTCGAGCCAACCGTCGCCAGCTCGAACTCGCGGACCTTGTCTTCCCAGCTCCGATGCACGCGCACGAGATCGTCAACGATCTTCGATACCAGCGGCAGGGTGCGATTCGCTTCATCCACCGTAAAGATTTTCTCCATCCTCGTACTGTGGCGCGTCGGGCTGGCGGGGTCAAGTCCGACGCTCAGCCGGACATCGCGGTCTGACCTTCGAGTTCGTAACGCCGGTGCGTCGGAGGGGTCCTGCTACGCGAGTACGCTCGCTCGGGCGGAGCCCAAAGCGGCGATGGTCCGCTCCGCGGACGAATCGCTGGTCTCCTGGTCGCTCGCTGAAACTCGCTTACGCAGGACCCCTCCGACTCCCCAACAGACGTCACAGCAGGTCAAGTCCTCGACAACCCGCGTTC
>JANMTG010000320.1:0-11718 GCA_031390205.1 Gemmatimonadota bacterium | reverse complement strand
GTCG
The DNA here is from genome assembly GCA_031390205.1 of Gemmatimonadota bacterium. GTDB lineage: Bacteria > Gemmatimonadota > Gemmatimonadetes > Gemmatimonadales > Gemmatimonadaceae > UBA4720. Next base: position 11,714 of record JANMTG010000320.1, on the reverse strand, counting down.
AAGGGCCCACAGCGGGCGGCCACAACGCGCCACCTCGCGGCGAGCCGCGGTTCAACGAGCGGGGCGAACCGGTGTACGGCGAGCGCGACGACGTCGATCTGAGCAAACTGCGTGATCTCGGCCTGCCGTTCTGGGTCGCGGGCGGTGCCGGCACACCGCAGCGGCTGCGCGATGCGCTCGAAGCGGGCGCGACCGGCGTTCAGGTCGGGACGCTGTTCGCGTACTGTGAGGAATCGGGGATCGCGCCTGAGCTGAAGCGTAAGGTGATCGAGCACGCCGCTCGCGGTGAGGTGGATGTCGTAACCGATCCGCGCGCCTCGCCGACCGGATTCCCATTCAAGGTGGTCCGGTGGGCCACTGATGGCGAGGATCGCCCACCGCGGCAGCGGCACTGCGACCTCGGCTATTTGCGAGAATCCTACAAGCGCCCAGATGGACGCATCGACTACCGGTGCGCGGCGGAGCCGGTCGAAGACTACGTGCGGAAAGGCGGAAGCCTCGCGGACACCGAGGGCCGCAGGTGTCTCTGCAACGCGCTCACCGCGAACATCGGACACGCGCAGGTGCGGGCTACCGGAGAGACGGAGCCGCCGCTACTTACCAGCGGTGACGACCTGGGGACGATCTCCACTTTTCTCGCCGGGCGCACAAGCTACACCGCGGCCGCCGTGATCAGCTATCTGCTCGGCACTCCGAAGGCAACCTGCCAGAAGACGGTGGTTGACGCTTCCCGTTGTTGTGAACGCTGTAGCCAAGCAGAAACCGCCGACGACCTGTACCACCAAAGCTGACAAGACCCATGTCCTCGGAAGACCCGTGACGAAATCAAAGACGGTAGTCATACTTGGCGGAGGGGTCGGCGGATTGGTGGCGGCGACCGAGCTCCGCAAGGCTCTACCGGCGCGGCACCGTGTGGTGCTCGTCGAGCGCGAATCGTCCTTTGTGTTCGCTCCTTCCTTGCTCTGGCTGATGACGGGGAGCCGAGCCGCCGGGCAGATCTCGCGCCCCATGACCCGACTCGAGAAACATGGTGTCGAAGTGGTGCGAGGTGAGATCGAGCGCATCGAACCCGCGAAGAGAGAGATCGTCGTCTCGGGCCGCAGTCTAACCGGCGACTACCTCATCATCGCCCTCGGGGCGGAACTCGCACCGGAGGCCATACCAGGGCTGAAGGACGCAGGCCACAACTTCTACACGCTCGCCGGCGCCGAGTCGCTGCGGGACGCCTTGGCCACGTTCACTGGCGGGAAGCTGGTGGTGCTGACGGCCGCTCCGGCCTACAAGTGCCCGGCGGCACCGTACGAGGCCGCGATGCTGCTTGAGTACGCGTGCCGAAAGCGAAGGATTCGTGACAGGACGCAGATCGAGCTCTACGCGGCCGAGGCGGGTCCAATGGGCGTGGCCGGCCCCCATGTGACCAAGGCCGTTCGCCAGATGGTTGAGGCGAAGGGCATCGCCTACCACCCCGAGCACCAGATCCAGGAGGTGGACGGCAGCGGCCCGCGGCTCAAATTCACGAATGGTGCGGAGGCGTCCTTCGACTTTCTCGCATATGTTCCGCCGCACCGAGCTCCGAAGGTCGTGCGCGAGTCAGGACTTGTTGGCGAGAGCGGCTGGCTTTCGGTCAATCGTCACACGCTCGAGACGCAGTACGACGGTGTTTACGCTCTCGGTGATGTTGTCTCCATTCCCTTGAAGCTCGGCAAGCCGCTGCCGAAGGCGGGCGTGTTCGCCCACGCCGAAGCCGAGGTCGTAGCGCGCAACATCGCGCGCAGCATCACGGGGAAGGGAGAGCCGGCATCCTTCGGCGGAGAGGGCGCGTGCTTTATCGAGACGGGGGATGGCAAGGCGGGCCTGGGGAAGGGCAACTTCTACGCGGAGCCGGTGCCACAGGTGAAGATCCATCCACCTGGACGCCACTGGCACTTCGCGAAGGTCCTCTTCGAGAAGCGCTGGCTCAGGCGGTGGTTCTGAAGCGAGCTATCGGCTCCTTTGCCGGGAGAACAGCCCCGCCGCAACCCACCAGGTGCGCGGCGTTTTTTGTTTCAACTCGGCCGCGCGCTTTTCAGTCTGCTCTTGTAGGGCCGCTCGGCGGGGCCGGTGTAAATCTGCCGCGGCCGCGCGATCTTCTGCTCCTTGTCGAGCAGCATCTCCTCCCACTGCGCCAGCCAACCGGGCATCCGCCCGATCGCGAACAGCACAGTGAAGAAGTCGGTCGGGAAAACCATCGAGCGATAGATCAGCCCGGTGTAGAAATCCACGTTCGGGTACAGCTTCCGCGAAACGAAGTAATCGTCCGACAGCGCGATCCGCTCCAGCTCGAGCGCGATCTCCAGGTCCTTGTCCACGCCCACGACCTTGAACACTTCGTCGGCCAGCTTCTTTACGATTTTCGCGCGCGGATCGTAGCTCTTGTAAACGCGGTGGCCGAACCCCATCAGTTTGCCGCCTTCGCCACTCTTCACGTTCTCGATGAAGGCGGGAACGTTCTTGACGGTGCCGATCTCCTTGATCATGCGGAGAACCTGCTCATTCGCCCCGCCGTGGAGCGGACCGAAGAGGGCGGCGACGCCGGCTGATACCGCCGAGAAGGGATCGACGTGCGACGATCCGACCGCGCGCACCGCGTTGGTGGAGCAGTTCTGCTCGTGGTCGGCGTGCAGAATGAAAAGAATCTCCAGCGCGCGGGTAAAGATGGGGTTCGCTTCGTACTTCGACTCCGTCATGCGCGCGACCATGGAGAGAAAGTTCTCCACGTACGAGAGCCGGTTGTCGGGGTAGACGAACGGCAGACCCTTGACGTGCCGATAGGAGAATGCCGCGATCGTCGGCGTCTTGGCGAGAAGGCGGATGATCGAGATGTTGCGCTCGGTCTCGTCGAAGATGTTGCGCGCGGACGGGTAAAAGGATGCCAGAGCGGCAATCGAGCTGTTCAGCATCGCCATCGGGTGCGCATCGTAGCGGAAGCCCTCGAGGAATTTCCGCATGTTCTCGTGCACGTAGGTGTGAAACGTGATGTCGTGCACGAACTTGTCGTATTCCTGCTGGCTGGGGAGCTCTCCATGACGGAGCAGCCACGCGACTTCCAGAAAGCTGGCGCTCTCGGCGAGCTGCTCGATCGGGTAGCCGCGATAGCGCAGAATTCCCTTGTCGCCGTCGATGTAGGTGATGGCGCTCCGACAGGAAGCGGTATTGAGGAACGCCGGATCGTAGCTGACGAGGCCGAGGTCCTCGAGATGGTCCGTCTTGAGCTTCTTGAGCTCGGTCGCGCGGATGGCGCCGTCGGCGATCGGAATGCTATAAGTCTTCGACGTGCGGGTGTCTTTGATCTCCAGACTACCGGTACCACCGGATGCGGCAGCCGCGAGCGCTTTGGGTGAATCCTCTTTTTTGGGTGCTGCGGTCTTACCCACCTTCGGCATCCTGTTCTCCAGTTGATTACCGCAAATTTAGCCTAACGCCGACAATCCACACCCTCGAGGGCGACAGTCGGCTACGCCCCCTTGCTCTCTTTGGACATCGCCAGCACCGCGTTCCACTCGGCGGCCCCCACCTTCTGCACCGACAGCCTGCTCCCCTTCTGGAGCAGAGGCATTCCCTCCAGCTCGGGCCTGGTTCGCATCTCGCTCAGCGTGACGGGCGCTGAGAAGCGCTCCACACCGCGAACGTCTACCATGCTCCACGCCGAGTTGCCATTCTTGCTCTTGGGATCGAAATGCGGATCCTTTGGGTCCAAAGCCGTGTGGTCGGGGTATCCTTCACGTACGATTTCCACGATCCCGACAATTCCCGGGGCATCGCCGCCCGAATGGTAGAAAAATCCCAGGTCGCCTTTTTTCATTTCATCACGCATGAAGTTGCGCGCCTGGAAGTTCCGAACGCCGTCCCAGTGAGTGGTTCGCTCGGGCAAGCTCCAGAGATCGTCGAGCGAGAATGACTCAGGGTCGGCCTTGAGGAGCCAGTACTGCCGGTTCGGACTACGCGCCTTTGAGAGTTTGCTCATTCCTGTTCACCACCTCACCAGGATTGGCGCGCTGGTATCCGCGCCAAACGTCGCCGTAGATTCCTGCAGGACCACTTCACACATCAGACCTCCATCCATGTCTCGTCAGATCTTCCGTTCATGCCTGCTGCTGTCGCTGCTGGCAGCTACCTCGAGTGCCCAGACGCAGAGCGGGCCACGCTCATATCCACCCGCCACCCTCGGGACCCAGACCGACATTTACCACGGTGTCACGGTTGCCGATCCCTACCGCGGGCTCGAGGACCCGAATTCCCCGGATACCAGGACCTGGGTTGAAGCGCAAAACAGACTGTCCGAAAGCTATCTGTCCGCGGTGCCCGAGCGCGCGGCGATCAAGAACCGCCTTACCCAGCTCTGGAATTACGCTCGCATCTCAGCGCCGTTCAAGGAGGGCAACCGCTATTTCTATGTTCAGAACAGCGGCCTCCAGAACCAGAGCATCCTGTATGTCCAGGACGGGAAGAACGCGCCGCCGCGGATACTGCTCGATCCGAACGTTCTCTCCACCGACGGCACAGTGGCGCTGTTGGCGGCATCGGCTTCCAGCGACGGACGTTACCTCGGGTACAGCCTCTCGACGAGTGGATCCGACTGGCGGGAGATCCGGGTGCGCGACGTCAACACCGGGCGCGACCTTCCCGACGTCGTCAAATGGGTGAAGTTCTCCGGCTTGTCGTGGACGCGCGACAACAGGGGCTTCTTCTACTCGCGGTACGACGAGCCGACGTCGGGCAACATCCTCACCAACGTCAACAAGAACCACAGGCTCTACTACCACCGCGTTGGTCAGCCTCAATCGCGGGATGAACTGATCTTCGATCGCCCCGATCAGCCGGAGTGGCTGGTGAACGGGACCGTCAGCGACGACGGCCAGTACCTGGCGATCAATATTGCCCAGGGCTCCGTTGATCAAACCCGCCTCTACTTCGTGGATCTCGACAATCCGCGGAAGCCGAAGATCAGGAATCCCGTGGTGCGCCTGCTGGACAAGCTCGACGCGGAGTATGAGTTCGTAGGCAGCAGGGGCACGATGTTCTACGTGAAGACGAATCTCAATGCGCCGAAAGGCCGCATCGTCGCCATCAACATCGAGAATCCACGTCCGGACAGGTGGACCACCATTGTATCGGAGAGCAACGATGCTCTGGTCGGCGCGACGCTCGCCGGCAACGACATCGTGGGGAACTACCTTCAGGATGCGCGGTCGAGCATTCGCTTCTTCAGTCCGGCGCGCGACGACCGCCGGAACGAGAGGCAGGCGGTGCGGGACCCCAATCGAACCCGGGGGAGCATTTACGACGACACCAGCACCGCTCCCATCTTCGCGCGTGATCGCGGCCAGATGGTCGGAGGGGGATTCAGGCTGCGCGGTGAGCTTCCCCTTCCCGGGATCGGGACGGTCGGTCAGATCAACGGCAAGCAGGGCGACGACGAGCTCTTCTACACATTCACTTCCTATCTCTACCCGACGACTGCTTTCCGATTCGACCTCAATTCACGAAAAAATGAGGTATTCCGCGCTCCCAGAGTCGCGTTCGATCTGGCTTCGTATGAAACCCGCCAGGTCTTTTTCACCAGCAAGGATGGGACGCGGATCCCGATGTTCATCACCTTGAAGCGGGGCGTCGCCCTCGACGGTCGTAACCCGACGTTGCTCTACGGTTACGGCGGCTTCAACATCTCCGAGACTCCGGCTTTCTCCGTTCAGAACCTCGCCTGGCTGGAGATGGGTGGCATTTACGCCGTCGCCAACATCCGCGGCGGTGGCGAGTACGGAAAGGACTGGCACGAAGCCGGCACGCTCGGCCGCAAGCAGAACGTGTTCGACGACTTCATCGCTGCCGCGGAATATCTGATCGCCCAGAAGTACACATCGACGCCCAAACTCGCCATCCGCGGCGGTTCCAACGGCGGCTTGCTGGTAGGGGCGGTAGTGAATCAACGGCCTGATCTCTTCGGCGCCGCCCTTCCCGAGGTGGGCGTGATGGATATGCTCCGCTTCCACAAGTTCACGATCGGCTGGGCGTGGGTTGCCGACTACGGATCGTCCGACAAGGCTGACCAGTTTCAGTTTCTGCGCGCCTATTCGCCCCTGCACAACATCAAGGCCGGCGCCTGCTATCCGCCAACGCTGGCATCGACCGCCGATCACGACGACCGTGTGGTGCCGGGGCACACCTTCAAGTACATAGCGGCACTTCAGGCGGCGCAGAGCTGCGCCAATCCGATTCTGGTTCGCATCGAGACCAAGGCGGGCCACGGCGCGGGCAAGCCTACCACCAAACAGATCGACCAGGCCGCGGACAGGCTCGCGTTTCTCGTCAAGGCGCTGCAGATGAGACCTACCCTCCAGTAATGGACGCACTCGTGACGGGGGCGGACGTGGCCATGCAGGTGCTGCGGACGGTCCTCCTGTCCGTCGCCATCGTTTTCGCCGTGATCTGCGTCTTGGATTGGGCGGTGCGGACACGCAGGATCAGCCCGTTCAACGGCGTCGCCCGCTTCTGCCGCTCCACCATCGACCCGTTCATCGCGCCTGTAGAGCGAAAGGTCGTGCGCGCCGGGGGAACGCCCGCCAGTGCCCCGCTCTGGGCGCTCGTGGCGGTGGTGATCGGCGGAATCATCATCATCAGCATCCTCGATTTCATTCGCGTGGAGATGCTGCGCGCGATCTATTACTCCAATCAGGGGTCCGCCGGCCTGTTCCGCTTGCTCGTGAGCTGGACTTTCAGTATCCTCAAGATCGCGCTGCTGGTGCGAGTGGTGAGCTCGTGGCTTCCCGTGTCACGTTACTCAAAGTGGATCAGCTGGAGTTTTCGGCTGACCGAGCCGATTCTCGCCCCGCTCCGGCGCGTCATTCCGACCCTCGGCGCGTTCGACATCACGCCGATTGTCGCATATTTCGCTCTCGGCTTGGTTCAGTCGTTCCTCTTGAGGCTGGTGTAACCCGTGGCAAGAGTGGTTCTGGTGGGCGCCGATGTCGCCCTGCTCGAAGGCTTGGCACAGACACTGTTGGGGTTTGCGCACGAAGTGTCTTTTGCGACAACGGTCGGAGAGGTCGCGGGGACGTATGTGGCCGACCTGCCCGCGATTGCGGTGGTTTCGGCGGAATCCCTCCTCAGCGCGGGAATCGGAGCTACGATCCCTCTCACTTCGGGTGGGGCGTTGATCGTGTACGGGACATCGCACGCCGACCGGCCGATGCTCCCGACCAGGCTTCAGCGCGCGACTCTGGCCTATCTGGTCCTGCCCCTCGAGCGCCACCGGCTCATCGCCCTCGTGCAGTCGTTCGAGAACCGGGCGAAGGCCACCGGGAGAACGCAGGCACGCGAGAGCGAGCGCGCTCCAGAATCATGGGGTTACGAAGAGGGGCTCACGTCCGGGTAGCCCCGTTGCCGCACCCTGCCTTGATTTTCGACCTCGCTTGCCGTCTGCCCCGCTGGGCGCTACTATGAGTGAAGGGCACAACTGAAATCCGTGGCGATTTAAAGCAACTTGCGGCCACGTTAAACATTCCGCTAAAGCGCTGGCCCGGCGCTCACGCGCGGGCTTTTTTGTTATCCTCCGCCCAGGAGACCGTACGGCAGGACCAAGATGATCGAACCAGGCATCGAATCACCCTACCTAACAGCATTATCACGCCGAGTGCTCGTGTACGACGGCGCGATGGGGACGAACATCCAGCGCTACAATCTGAGCGCCGAGGACTTCGGCGGGAAATCGCTGGAGGGGTGCAACGACAATCTGGTGCTCACCCGCCCCGATGTCATCCGGGCGATTCACGAGTCGTTCCTCGCGGTCGGATGCGATGTCGTCGAGACCTGCACTTTCCAGTCTACCCCCCGCCGCCTCCACGAGTGGGGACTCGGCGACAAAGTCCGTGAGATCAACGTCGGCGCCGCGCGGCTTGCGCGAGCAGCGTGCGACAAGTACGCGACCACCGACCGTCCCCGCTTCGTCGCCGCGTCGATGGGCCCGACGGGGATGCTCCCGTCGAGCTCCGATCCAGTGCTCTCCAAAATCTCCTACGCCGAGCTGAGCGACAACTATTACGAGCAGGCGAAGCACCTCGTCGAGGGCGGAGTGGATCTCCTCCTCATCGAGACATCGCAGGACATCCTCGAGGTGAAGGCCGCGGTCGCGGGGATCGAGAGACTTTTCACCGAGATCGATCGCCGCATCCCCATCCAGACTCAGATCACGCTCGACATCAGCGGGCGCATGTTGCTTGGCACCGACATCGCGAGCGCGATGACCACGCTCGAGGCACTGAACGTGGATGTGATCGGGCTCAACTGCTCCACCGGCCCCGAGCACATGCGTGAGCCGATCCGATACCTGTCGGAGCACGCTACGCTCCCGTTGTCGGTGATTCCCAATGCGGGACTTCCGCTCAACACCGGCGTCGGCGAAGCAGTGTATCCGCTGAAGCCGGAGCCGATGGCGCAGGCACTGTCCGAGTTCGTCAGGGATTTCGGCGTGCGGATTGTCGGTGGCTGCTGCGGAACGACACCCGAGCACCTCGCGGCGATCGTCGGCGCGGTGCGCAAGGTGGAGAGCGAGTCCCGGCCCGCTCCGCGCGCGCAGCACGTGCCTCGCGTCAGCTCGGCCATGCGCGCGATAACACTCCACCAGGATCCGCCACCACTTCTCGTAGGGGAGCGCGTCAACTCCCAGGGCTCGCGCAAGGTCAAGCGCCTGCTCCTCGCCGACGACTACGAGGGAATCCTCGAGGTCGCGCGCGAGCAGGTTGACTCGGGCGCGCACGTTCTCGACGTGTGCGTCGCGCTTACGGAGCGAGGGGACGAAGCCGCGCAGATGTCGAAGGTCGTCAAGCTCCTCTCGATGAGCGTGGAGACCCCGCTCGTCATCGACTCTACCGAAGCGAACGTCATCGAGGCGGCGCTCGAGCACATCCCCGGACGGGGAATCGTCAACTCCATCAACATGGAGAACGGGCGCGTGCGCATCGATGCGGTGGTGCCTCTCGTGAAGAAGCACGGCGCGGCCGTCATCGCCCTCACCATTGACGAGATCGGGATGGCCAAGACCCGCGAGCGGAAGCTCGAGATTGCGAAGAAGATCTACGATATCGTCGTGGGAGAATACGGACTCTCCCCCGAGGATCTCATCTACGACGCGCTCACGTTCACGCTCGCGACCGGCGACGAGGAGTGGATCAATTCTGGAAAGGAGACCGTCGAGGGAATCCGCCTTATCAAGCGCGAGCTGCCGGGCGTCTCCACCATCCTCGGCGTTTCCAACGTCAGCTTCGGGCTCACTCCCGAAACCCGCAGCGTCCTCAATTCCGTGTTCTTGCACCATTGTGTACAGGCGGGACTGGACGCGGCCATCGTCAATCCCGCGCACATCCGCCCCTACGCCGAGATTTCGGCGGAAGAGCGGGAGATGGCGGACGATCTCGTCTTCAACAAGAGGCCGGATGCCCTCCAGCGCTTCATCGAGTACTTCGCGAACACGGGTGGCTCGGCGTCCAGCACGCAGGTCGAGAAGGAAGATCCCACCGCCGGCATGACGGCCGAGCAGAAGATCCACTGGATGATTCTGCACCGGAAAAAGGAGGGCATCGAGGAACAGCTGGATGCCGCGGAGGTGCGGAAGCATCCGGTTCGTGTTCTCAACGACGTGCTTTTGCCGGCGATGAAAGAGGTCGGCGACAAGTTCGGCGCCGGCGAGCTCATTCTTCCGTTTGTTCTCCAGTCCGCCGAGGTGATGAAGAAGGCGGTCAAGCACCTCGAGCAGTTCCTCGAGAAAGCCGAAGGCTACACCAAAGGGAAAGTCGTGTTGGCAACAGTGTATGGCGACGTGCACGACATCGGCAAATCACTCGTCAACACCATTCTCTCCAACAACGGCTACACCGTCTTCGACCTGGGGAAACAGGTTCCCGTCAACACCATTCTCGACAAGGCGGTCGAGGTTGGCGCGGACGCCATCGGCCTGAGCGCGCTCCTGGTCTCGACCTCGAAGCAAATGCCGCTCTGCGTCAAGGAGCTCGACAAGCGCGGGATCCAGGTCCCGGTTCTCATCGGCGGCGCCGCAATCAACCGGCGGTTTGGCCGGCGCGCGCTGTTCGTCGAGGGCGAGCGTGCCTACAATTCGGGCGTCTTCTACTGCAAGGACGCCTTCGAGGGCCTCGAGACGATGGACGTGCTCCAGGACCCGGAGAGGCGCAAGAAATTCGTTATCAAGAATCTCGACGACGCGCGGAACGACGTTTTTTTACGGACAGCGGTTGGGAAGGACATCGGGGTGGGCGATTCGGCCGGCACGCGCAGCGACGTAGCGGCGAACAATCCCCTGCCCTCTCCACCGTTCTGGGGCACGCGGGTGATCCGCGATATTCCGCTCGACGAGGTATTCGAGCTCTTGGACCTCGATGAGCTCTATCGTCTTCAGTGGGGCGGGCGCGGCTCGGGGGACCAGTACAAGTCGGCGGTGAAGAACGAATTCGAACCAACGCTGGAGCGACTCAAACGCGACGCGAAAAAGAATGGATGGATCAAGCCGGAGGTGGTGTACGGATATTTCCCCGCGCAGTCGCAGGGCAACGACGTCATCGTCTACGATCCGGCGGCGTACTCCAGCGATGGGGGCTCGCTGCGCGAGATCGCGCGCTTCCATTTTCCGCGCATGGTCGGGCGCGAGCGCCTGTGTCTCGCGGATTACATCCGGAGCGTCGACTCGGGCGACGTAGACGTCCTGCCGCTCCAGATCGTGACGGTCGGCAAGGAATCAACGAAGAGATTCGAGGAGCTCCAGGCGAAGAACGAGTACTCCGAGGCTTTTTACTCGCATGGCCTTTCCGTCGAATCCGCGGAAGCCGTCGCCGAATGGGCTCACCGGAGAATCAAAAAGGAGCTGAGCGTTCCGACCGGCAAACGCTACTCGTGGGGATACGGGGCGTGCCCCGACCTCGACGACCACGCGACGGTGTTCAAGCTCCTTCCCGCCGCGGAGGCGCTCGGCATGGATCTCACGGAAGCATTTCAGCTTCTCCCCGAGCAGTCGACCGCGGCGGTGATCATCCACCACCCCGAAGCGAAGTACTACGCGGTGCGCGGTACCGGCGCCGGCGCGGAAGCCGAAGCGGAGGGGGAGGCCGCCGTTGCCTGACAATCCATTGATCGCGCGGCTTCTCGATCCGCAACAGGTCGTCGTCTTCGATGGCGCGATGGGGACCATGCTCTACAACAAGGGCGTGTTCATCAACCAGTGCTACGACGAGCTGAATCTCCGCGCGCCCGATCTCGTCCGGGATGTGCACGAAGCCTATCGGAAAGCCGGCGCCGAGGTTCTGGAGACCAATACGTTCGGCGCCAATCGAATCAAGCTGGCGCAATACGGCCTCGAGGCGCAGGTCGCGGACATCAACCGCGCCGCGACGAAGCTGGCGCGCGAAGTGGCCGAGGACGATCTGCTCGTCGCGGGCGCGGTCGGTCCACTGGGTGTAAGGCTCGAGCCGCTGGGTCCTACGAGTGTGTCCGAGGCGCGCGCGGTGTTCCGGGAACAGCTCGAGGCGCTGAAAGAGGGCGGCGCCGACCTGTTCATTCTCGAGACCTTCGCCGATCTGCACGAGATCGAGCAGGGAATCCTCGCGGCGCGGGATGTCGATCCGAACACTCCGGTCATCGCGCAGATGACGATCGGATCGGACTGTCACACGCCA
>JANMTG010000341.1:0-9037 GCA_031390205.1 Gemmatimonadota bacterium | reverse complement strand
ACATTGGTCCCCGCGCCAAGCGCTGCCCCTGATTCGCAGATTCATCTGCCGCTCGCCGGCGTTCACGCATTCATGACGGTGGGCAGGGCGCTCACCTTCTCGCGGGCACGAATGGATTCGCTGCGGCTCGCGATGGCCGAGCGCTTCAGAAGCCGGGAGATTCCGGAACCGGTGTTCCAGCGCTCGCTGGTCTACGGCGAGAAAGTGGCGGATCACATTCTCGCCTGGGCGTCGAAGGATCAGTTTCCTCAAACGAGGGGTTATCCGAAGTACAGCGTCATCTCCCAGGCCGGGCGTTGGGTTCCTACGCCCCCAGCGTATATCGACGCGATCGAGCCGAACTGGACGAGCCTACGTCCGTTCGTGATGGACTCATCGAGCCAGTTTCGCCCGAAGCCTCCGCTCCCATTCGATACCACCGCAGGGAGTCCATTCTTCAAGCAGGTGAAGGAAGTTTACGACACGAGTCGGCAGCTGACGGACACCCAGCGCGAGATTGCCGGCTTCTGGGACTGCAACCCCTACGTGATGAACGTGCGGGGTCACGCGATGTATGCGACGAAGAAGATCACGCCTGGTGGCCATTGGATGGGGATAGTCGGGATCGCGGCGCGCAAGTCGGGTGCCGATCTGATGCGGTCGTCCGAAGCCTACGCGCGCACCGCCATCGCTCTCGCCGACGGGTTCATCAGCAGCTGGGACGAGAAATACAGAAGCAACCTGGTGCGGCCCGAGACGGTGATCAATGCCTTTATCGACGAGCAGTGGGAGCCGTTGCTGCAGACCCCGCCTTTCCCCGAATACACGAGTGGTCACAGCGTCATCTCGACCGCGGCGGCGGAGGTTCTGACCGACCAGTTCGGCGATGGGCTGGCTTTCGCCGACAGCACCGAGCTGGAGTATGGTCTGCCGGTCCGGTCCTTCACCTCATTCAGGCAGGCGGCCGCCGAAGCCGCGATCAGCCGCCTGTACGGCGGAATTCACTACCGAATGGCGATCGAGGAAGGGATAACCCAGGGACGCAAGGTAGGCGAGCTCGTAGTACGGCGAGTGAATACTCGCTCACGGGACGCCGGGCGGAACGGGAATATCGATAGCATCCCTCGGCGCGTGTCAGCCGGTCTTACTGCTCACTGATTTGCCTGCTTCGTCCTGATCAGGATCACGCCGTTAGCGCCTCGCAGACCGTACATTGTCGTGCTGATGGCGTCCTTCAACACTTCAATGGATGCAATATCGGCCGGGACGATTCCGGTAAGACCGCCGTTGGGTCCGGCCTGAATAGGGATGCCGTCAATTACATACAGGGGCTCGCTGCTCCCCTCTATCGAAGTGGTCCCGCGGATGCGAACCGCGATGCCCCCCTCGGCGGTGCGTGTCACCCACACGCCGGGGAACTTGGCCGTCAGGATTTGATCGAACGGGGCGGCGGGAGTCCGCTGGATGTCTTCCGCCGTCACGACCGTTCCCGACGGCGGAGGCGGAGGCTCACGGGCGGGGCCCTCGATTTCACCCCGGGCTGTTCTGCTCGGGTGCGCGCAGGCGCAAATTAGTCCGACGAGCAGAACCACGGGCAGGAAGGCGTAGGCTTTCGAGTTCATCGGAGAATTAGACATGTACACCGGAATTCGCTGCATAATTCGCTCCCTCGCGTTCGGCGCCCTCTGTACCGCTCTCGCTGGCGCTACCGCACCTGCCGAGGGCCAGGGTGGGATCGCCGGGCTTCGCGTCGCTTCTCCCGATGGCCGGAACACCGTATTCGTAGAAGTCCGTGCCGGAAATCTATACTACAGCCTTCAACGGGACGCGCGACCGGTTATTCTCCCCTCCCGACTCGGCTTCGAGTTTCGTGGCGCGCGGGCACTCGGCGATAGTCTGCGATTGGTGAACAGCACCAGGAACGCGGTGGACAATACCTGGACCCAGCCGTGGGGAGAGGTTGCGCGGGTGCGCGACCATCACAACGAGCTACGGGTGTCGATTGCCGAGACCGTGGCGCCCGGCAGGAGATTCGACGTCGTGTTCCGGGCATTCAACGATGGCATCGGGTTCCGCTACGAATTTCCGGCCCAGCCCGGGCTCGGGGAGTTCGTAATCAGCGAAGAGCTCACGCAGTTCGTTTTCGCCGACGACGCGCGCGCCTGGTACATCCCCTCCAACGTGCCGCGACTGGATCGCTCGGAGATGCTCTACGCGTCGTCGCCAGTGAGCGTCATCGACAGCATCCAGACGCCGCTCACCGCGGAGACGCGCGACGGCAAGACGTTCATCGTCATTCACGAAGCAAATCTCATTGACTATGCGCGCATGAATCTCGCCGGCAGGCCTTCGGAAAACCGGACGCTGCGGGTGGCATTGGCTCCGCTGGGCGGTGGTGACAAGGTCCGCGCGCGGACCCCGTTCAATACGCCGTGGCGGACGATCCAGCTCGCTGATCGGGCGGGCGATCTCGCGCCGTCGGTGCTCGGACTAAATCTGAATCCGCCCAATGTTCTCACCGATGTAAGCTGGATCAAGCCGATGAAGTACGTCGGCATCTGGTGGGGAATGCACATCGGCACGATGACGTGGAGCTCGGGGGCGAAACACGGGGCCACGACCGCGAACACGAGGCGGTACATCGATTTCGCGGCAGCGAATGGAATCGGAGGAGTGCTGGTCGAAGGCTGGAACACCGGCTGGGATGGCGACTGGATCCAGAATCGGAACGCGTTCTCGTTCACGCAGGCGTATCCGGATTACGACATCAAGGGGCTCGCCGCGTACGCCAAGGAAAAGGGCGTCAAGCTGATCGCCCACAACGAGACGTCGGGCGGGATTCAGAACTACGAGCGGCAGATGGACGAGGCATTCGCCTTTTACAAGTCACTTGGAATCGACGCGATCAAGTCGGGATACGTGACCGACACGACGGCAGAAGGCCACTCGCACCATTCGCAGTTCATGGTCAACCACTACCGGAAGGTGATCGAGACTGCAGCCAAATACGGGATTATGCTGGACGTCCACGAGCCGATCCATGATACCGGTGAGCGCCGCACGTATCCGAACATGATGACGAGGGAAGGCGCGCGCGGGATGGAATTCAACGCCTGGGGCGGAGAAGGCGGGAATCCGCCCGAGCACGAGACGATTCTCTTCTTCACGCGACTGCTCGCCGGCCCAATGGACTTCACGCCGGGGATATTCGACATCCTGATCGAGCGAGGGACGGGCAGACCGCGACGGCCCGACGAGACGCGCATCAGGACCACGCTCGCCAAGCAGCTCGCGCTCTATGTAGTGCTCTATTCGCCGCTCCAGATGGCGGCGGACCTGCCGGAGAATTACGAGCGGCAGCCGGCGTTCCAGTTCATCCGCGATGTCGCGGTGGACTGGGATGAGACGCGCGTTCTCGAAGGAAAGATCGGCGACTATGTGATAGTGGCGCGGAAGGCACGTAACAGTCCGGAGTGGTTTTTGGGCGCGATCAGCGACGAGGAAGGGCGGACCTTCGACATTCCCCTTTCGTTTCTGCCCAAGGGTGGAAGCTACGTGGCGGAGGTGTACGCGGACGGGGCGGGGGCGCACTGGCTGACGAATCCGTTGCCGGTCGCTATTTCGCGGCGCAACGTGAATGCGAAGTCGCGGCTGAGGGTGGTGCTGGCACCGGGAGGGGGGCAAGCGGTGCGGATTCGGCCGGTGAGATAGTGTTCGTTGCGCATTATCCAACTGGCATTATACCAACCGGCTAACGGGAATTGGCCCTTCCCAGAAGGCGGAGGTCCGGCTAGTATTATCCAACAGGCATAATGCCAAACGGATAATCAGCGACCAGACGCAGTGGCCAGCAAAGCGAGACCCCGGGCTGGGAACCCCTTCGACTTCGGCCGCGCCGTGCGCGCGGCCGCCATCGTGGACAGGGAAGACGAAATCGCCCGGCTCTCCGAGGCGGTCCACAACGGAGAAAGGCTCTTTCTGATCGGGCCCCGCCGGTACGGAAAGACATCGCTTCTCAACGTGGTCCAGGACAGACTCGAGGGCGAGGGGGTGTTGGTCCTCAGGTACGATGTGGAGAAATTCGAGACTACGGAGCTGCTGGCGAAAGCGCTGTTGTCAGGAGCGATCAGAGCACTCACTGGAACGGTGGAGAGGATCGGCGCAGCCGCCAACCGGCAGATCACGCGATTCTTCGGAGGGGGAGCGCTGAGACCGGAAGTGAGCTACGACCTGATGAGCCAGAGCATTTCGGTTTCATTCGGCGCGCATCGCCGCTCGTCCGGGTCCGACCTGCCGCTTCTCACGGACGTGCTGGACGGGATCGATGCGATGGCGAAGGCAAGGGGGGGGGACAAGATCGTCGCGGTGGTGCTCGATGAGTTTCAGCAACTCGTTGTCACAGGCGGCATTACGGCCGAGCGGCAGATTCGCGCGGCGATCCAGACGCACCAGCACGTGAGCTACATATTCGCCGGGTCGAAGACCCGTCTTCTCACCGACATGACGAGCAACCATGCACGTCCCTTCTACCGCATGGGCTCGGCGCTTTTTCTGGGGCCGGTGCCAAGGGATGCGTTCACGCGATTCATACATGACGGGTTTGAGAAGCGCGGCTTTCCGGTCGCCACTGGTGGTGTCGAGCGTATTCTCGACCTCGCGGAAGACGTTCCCTACAACGTTCAGCGCCTCGCACACAGATGCTGGGATCTGTTGCGCGCGTCGGACGCGGGAGCCCGGGCAAGTCTGACGCCGACGTTCGTCGAGCGCACACTGGAGCGAATCGTGTTGGAGGACGACGCGACTTACACGCAGCTTTGGGTTTCACTCACCGAAGTGCAGAAGAAATCGTTGAAGGCCGTGATCGGGAACGAGGGCCTTCAGCTGCTCTCACAAGGCGTAGCCGCGGAGTACGGTGTGCCACCCGCGAGCATGCAGAAGGCGCTCAAAGCCCTCGATAACCGGGGAATCATCCGTCAGGAGCAGTCGCTCGGGGCCACACGATTCCGGCTGGACGACCCGTTCTTTGCAACGTGGTTGCGCGCGGCGCAGTCCACTTGAGCGTGCGAGCGCCGCGAGCGTTTCGATCGCTTGGGCGGGTGATTGCCGCGGCTGTGATCACACTGGGTGGCTGTACAGGTGAAGAACACTCCCAGCCACTATTCGAGCTCCTGTCGCCCAGAGCCACCGGCGTCACTTTCGTCAACGAGCTGCCGGAGAAGGCGGACTTCAACATCCTCAATTACCTGTACTACTACAACGGCGGCGGCGTCGCGGCGGGCGACATCGATGGTGACGGACTCCCCGACCTCTACTTCACGTCGAACCTCGGGCCCGACCGGCTCTATCTCAACAAGGGGAACTACAAGTTCGAGGACATCACCGATCGCGCCGGCGTGACAGGGCCGCCCGGCTGGACGAGCGGCGTCACGATGGCGGACGTCAACGGTGACGGGAAGCTCGACATCTACGTCTCGGCCGTCAACTATCTCACAATGAATGGACGCAATCTCCTCTACATCAACAACGGAGATCGCACCTTCACCGATCGTACGACGGAATACGGACTCGATCACGCGGGGTACTCGACGCAGGCGGCTTTCTTCGACTACGACGGAGATGGCGACCTGGACATGTACCTCCTCAATTACTCGGTCCACACCGAGCGCGGGGTCAGCTCGCGCCCGCAGCGGTCTCCGCGCCACCCTCGAGCGGGAGATCGCCTTTTTCGGAACGACGGTAACCATTTCGTGGATGTGAGCGAGAGGGCCGGCATCTACGGGGGCGTGGAAGGTTATGGCCTCGGGGTCGTCGCCAGCGACCTGAATCTCGATGGTTGTCCGGACCTGTTCGTCGCCAACGACTTTCAGGAGAATGATTTTCTCTACATCAATAACTGCGACGGCACCTTCACCGAGTCAATTGCCAAGGCGATGGGGCACACCAGCCGCTTCTCGATGGGTGTGGACGCCGCCGATTTCAACAACGATGGCAAGCCGGACATGATGGTGCTCGACATGCTTCCCGAGCGCGAGGAAATCCTCAAGACTTCCGCAAACGCCGAGAGCTTCAATGTTTTCAACCTGAAGCTGAAGGCGGGGTACTGGCCGCAGTACGCGCGCAATACGCTTCAGTTGAATCGCGGCGATGGACGCTTCAGCGAGATCGGCTATCTGGCCGGTGTGTACGCGACGGACTGGAGCTGGTCACCGCTGTTCGCCGATCTGGACAACGATGGCGACAAGGATCTCTTCGTCACCAACGGGATTTATCGGCGCCCGAACGACCTCGACTACATCAACTATGTCGGTAACGACGCGGTCCAGGCTTCGCTCGCCAGGGGAATTACAGAGGAGAACCTGCCGCTGCTCGAGAAGATGCCGCGGGTTCCGCTCGCCAAGTACGCGTATCGCAACAACGGCGATCTCACCTTCACGGACATGGCGGAGTCATGGGGGTTGGCGCAGCCGGGGTTCTCCAATGGCGCGGTCTACGCCGATCTCAACAACAGCGGCGCGCTCGATCTGGTGGTGAACAACGTCAACGCGCCGGCTTCCATCTACAGGAATCGAGCGCGTGCAGACAGCGGAAATCACTATCTCACGGTCATTTTGCGTGGCTCCGGAGCGAATACTGCCGGCATTGGCGCGAAGGTTATGATCCGCCACGGCGGAAGGCTGCAGATGGTCGAGCAGATGCCGACGCGCGGGTTCCAGTCGTCCGTCGATCCACGGCTGCACTTCGGGCTCGGCCCGTCCGCCCGAATCGATTCGCTCGTCGTCGTGTGGCCCGATCACCGCTTTCAGGTGTTGACGAATGTCGCCGCCGACCGGATGCTCACGCTGTCCCAGGAGGATGCCGCCGAGAAGTACGCGTACCACCAGCCGCGCACGATGAAACCGCTGTTCGAGGACGTGACGAGCGGCGTGGGGGTCGACTTCAGACACCGCGAGAATTCGTTTTTCGACTACAACCGCGAGCCGTTGATGCCGCACCTGCTGTCGGCGGAGGGACCGGCGCTCGCCGTCGGCGATGTGAACGGCGACGGACTGGATGACATGTACGTGGGCGGCGCCAAGTGGCAGCCGGGACAACTCCTGATTCAGACCGCGAACGGACGATTCCGCTCCGGCAGCGAGAGCGTATTCCGCGCCGACAGTCTTTCGGAAGACGTGGCTGCCATTTTCTTCGATGCCAATGGGGACGGGCATCAGGATCTCTACGTCGTGAGCGGCGGCAACGAGTTCTGGGGAAACGACGAGGCGTTGCGCGACCGCCTTTACATCAATGATGGGGCCGGGAGTTTCCAGCGGTCGCGCAGCGCGCTTCCTGATTTCTTCGAGAATGGCTCCTGCGTGACGGCGGGGGACTTTGACGGCGACGGCGATCTGGATCTGTTCGTCGGAGCGCGAGTCGTATCGCGCAGCTACGGGGCCACGCCGAAGAGTCATCTCCTCGAGAACGACGGCAGCGGGCGATTCACCGACGTCACGTCGCAGAAGAGCGATGCCCTTTCCGAGGCGGGGATGGTTTCATCGGCCGCCTGGCTGGATTACGACGGTGACAGGCAGCTGGATCTGATCGTGGTCGGAGAATGGATGCCGGTGCGCGTTTTCCGACAGCAGAACGGCCGCTTCGTGGACCGGACGGCCGAGGCCGGATTGTCGGGCACGAACGGGTGGTGGAACACGGTTGCGGCAATCGACCTGAACAAGGATGGCCGCAAGGATCTCGTGCTCGGGAACCTCGGGCTCAACTCCTACATCCGCGCATCACGCGACGAACCCGCGCGACTGTACGTCCACGATTTCTATGGGAACGGCTCGGTGGAGCAGATCCTCACCTTCTACAAGCACGGTGTCAGTTACCCGTTCGCGGGCAAGGACGAGCTGGTTCGTCAGATGCCGCAGCTGCGCAGCAAGTACGTCGCGTATTCCAGCTTTGGCGCCAGCCGGATCGAGGACATTCTACCGGCGAGCGAGCTGAGCAAGGCGAAAGTCCTCGAAGCGCGCCAGTTCGCGAGCTCGATCGCGATCAACAACGGCAACGGCACGTTCGATCTCCAGCAGCTTCCGATCGAAGCCCAGTTCGCGCCGATATACGCGGTGCTGGCGGATGATTTCGACGGTGACGGGCACATCGACCTTCTCGTCGGGGGCAACTTTTACGGGGTTACGCCCATGCGGGGTCGCTACGATGCCAGCCGCGGCCTCTTGCTTCGCGGCTCAGGAAATGGTCGTTTTGTGTCGGTCGAAATGGAGGAAAGCAACCTCGAGATCGAGGGCCAGGTGCGCAACATGGGACTGGTGCGCCGTGCAGGGGGCGGCCGAGTGGTAGTGGTTGCCCGAAACGATGACAAGCTCGTGTTTCTTCGTGCCGTCAAACTCCTCGCTGACTGAAAGCCATGGCTAACCTGCACATCGTCGACCTGCTCGTGATCGCCGCGTACTTCGTAGTGCTGTCGGGAATCGCCTACTGGGCCGCGCGGCGAGAGAAGGCCGTCAGCTCCGACTACTTCCTGGCGGGTCGAGACGTAGGTTGGCTGGCGGTCGGAGCGAGCCTCTTCGCTTCCAATATCGGGAGCGAGCATATCGTCGGGCTCGCTGGTACCGGGGCGGCAAGCGGACTCGCGGTCGGGCATTTCGAGTGGCTCGCCAGCTTCATCCTGCTGTTACTGGGCTGGCTGTTCGTGCCGTTCTACCTGCGCAGCGGCGTCTACACGATGCCGGAGTTCCTCGAGCGCCGCTACAATTCGGCGTCTCGCGCCTACTTCACGTGGATCTCCATCATCGGCTACGTGTTGACGAAAATCAGCGTCACACTGTTCGCGGGTGGTGTGGTGATGCGGGCAGTGACAGGCCTTGATTTCTGGACGAGCGCGGCAATCCTGATCGTCATTACCGGACTGTACACGATCTTTGGTGGGCTCCGAGCCGTAATCTATACCGAGGTGATGCAGGCAGTGGTGCTGATCCTCGGCTCGGCAACCCTGATGGTGGTCGGTCTCAATGCAGTGGGTGGATGGTCGGGTCTCCAGGCGAGCGTGTCGCCCGAATTTTTC
>JANMTG010000311.1:0-7695 GCA_031390205.1 Gemmatimonadota bacterium | reverse complement strand
ACATTTCTCGTGTTCTTCCCGATGAGATCACTCTCGAGTTTCGACAAGGGCATGTCCGAAGACGAGGCGATGGCGCGCGCCATGGGTCCCGATCAGATGAATGCGCTCAACAAGCTCATCACTGACGGCGTCGCGACCGTTCAGTCGCAGGTCTTCGTCCTCAATCCGAAGATGAGCTACGTGAACAAGGAAATGAAGGCGGCGGATCCGTTCTGGCGATAGCTCGGTCCGTCAACCGAGAAGGACACGGATGCGGGAGGCCAGAAGCAGAGCTTCGAGTTGCGAGAAACGACAAAACCGGTCCAGCGTGAGTCGTCACTCGCAACTCGCGGCCATGCCTCCGTCCTCTCGCATCTGGGTCGTTCTGGGTTGAAACTGACCCACTACCCGACTCCGTGCGGCTGGTTGACACTTCACCCCGGCTCGGATACCTTAAAAGGCTGTCGCTAAACCACTTAGTGGCTATCAACCGCTTGGAACCCTACTCGAACGAAAAGGGGGCCGGCTCTTACATACATTCCGCTTCACATGAAGACATACTCCGCGACCCCGCGGGATATCGAGCACCAGTGGTACCTGGTCGACGCCGACGGCATGGTCCTCGGCCGTCTGGCCACTGAGGTCGCGAAGATCATTCGCGGCAAGCACAAGCCCATGTACACCCCCCACATGGACACCGGCGACAACGTCATCGTCATCAACGCATCAAAGGTGCGCGTCACCGGCAAGAAAGCGGAACAGAAACAGTACTTCAGGCACACCGGCTACATGGGTCACGAGCGCTTTACGCCGTTCGCAACGATGCTGGAAAAACATCCCGAGCGCGTGATCGAGAAAGCAGTCTACGGCATGCTTCCAAAAACAGCCCTCGGACGCCAGACACTCCGCCGTAAGCTCCGCGTGTTCGCCGATGCAAAGCACACCCACGCTGCGCAGCAGCCCAAGGTGCTCGACCTCAAGAAGAGCGAGACGAAGTAATGCCGGACACGACGCACACGATCGGCCGGCGCAAGGAAGCCGTCTGCCGTCTCTACATCAAACCCGGCTCAGGCAAGTGGTTGGTCAACGGACGCACCCTCGGCGATTATTTCCCGCGCCCGGCGCACGTCTCCGCGATTCAGCAGCCGTTCACGGTCACCGACACGCTCGGTCGCTATGACGTGAAAGCGAAGGTCGAAGGTGGCGGGCTCACCGGTCAGGCGGGCGCGCTCCGTCTCGCCATCTCCCGGGCGTTGGTCCAGCTCGACGAGTCGCACCGGAGAAAGCTGCGGGACCTGCGGCTCCTCACGCGCGACGCGCGCGCGGTTGAGCGCAAGAAGCCCGGCCGCCCGAAAGCAAGAAAGAAGTTCCAGTTCTCGAAGCGCTAAACCCGAAGGAATCCCTATTTAATGGCTCAGCCAAACCTGGAGCAGCTCCTCGAAGCCGGTGTCCACTTCGGACACCAGACACGCCGTTGGAACCCCAAGATGCGCCGGTTCATCTTCGCGGAGCGCAACGGCATCCACATCATCGACCTTCAGAAGACGCTGCGGCAGCTCGAGCTGGCGCAGAAGCTCGCGCGGGAAGCGATTCTCCGCGGCGACAACGTCCTCTTCGTCTGCACCAAGCGGCAGCTTGTCCAGATCGTGAAGAGCGAAGCCGAGCGTTGCGGGGCGATGTACGTGACGGAGCGCTGGCTGGGCGGCTTGCTCACGAACTTCCAGACGGTGAAGAAGCAGGTGCGCCGGCTCAAGGAGCTCGAGGCGGGCAGCGAGGCCGGTGGAGATTTCGAGAACTACACCAAGAAAGAGCAGTTGATGATGAGCCGTCAGCGCGACAAGCTTTCCAAGAACCTGTCGGGCATCAAGAACTTGACGCGCCTTCCCGGACTAATGTTCGTGATCGACTCCAAGAAGGAGCGGATCGCGGTCAACGAGGCCAACAAGCTCGGCATTCCTCTGATCGCGCTGGTGGACACGAACGCCGATCCGGACCTCATCACGGTCCCGATCGCGGGGAACGACGACGCCATCCGCTCAGTGGAGCTGATGACCAGGTCGATCGCCGATGCGATCGTCGAGGCGCGTCGCGAGGCCCCGGTGCGCGAGGTAGCCGACGAGTCGGAGTCGTACACCTACAGCTCCGATCGTGGGGCGGAGCCCGAAGGCGAGGGCGACAAGAAGCGCAAGAAGCGGCCACGCCGGCGACGCGCCAAGCCGGAAGCGATTGCCGCGCGGCTCAAGACAGGCGGCGACGAAGTCGGCTCTCCAGAAGAAGCCAGCGAGCCAGAGCAGGAAGGTTAACTTTCACGCCGCCGGAAAACTCCGGCGGCGTTTTGACGAGACAGGACGATGACTACCAAAGAAAAGTTCACAGCGAAGGACGTACAGGCTCTGCGCCAGCGCACCGGCGCCGGGATGATGGAATCCAAGAGGGCTCTCGAGGAGAACTCGGGGGACATGGAGAAGGCGATCGAATACCTGCGGACGAAGGGGATAGCGAAAGCCGAAAAAAGACTCGGGAAACAGACGAGCGAGGGCGTGATCGGCAGCTACATCCACCACAACGGCAAGGTCGGCGTGATGGTCGAGGTGAACTGCGAGACCGACTTCGTGGCGCGCACCGACGACTTCAAGCAGCTGGTGAAGTACATCGCCGAGCACATCGCCGCCGCGGCCCCGATGGCTGTGGACAAGGACCAGGTTCCCCAGGACAAGGTGGAGAAGGAGCGTCGCATATTCGTCGAGCAGGTAAAGGAGAGCGGCAAGCCGGACCACCTGATCGAGAAAATCGTCGCCGGAAAAGTGGAGGCGTACTACAGGGACGTGGCGCTGGTGCACCAGGCCTGGGTCAGAGAGCCGAAGAAAACCATTGGCGATCTGGTCAAAGAGGCCTCCGCCAGGGTAGGCGAGAACATCCAGGTCCGGCGCTTCGTGCGATTCCAGCTGGGTGAGGAGTAGAGGCCCGCTTTGGGAGATCTCAAGTACAAGCGTATTCTCCTCAAGCTCTCGGGCGAGGCGCTCGCGGGCGATAAGCGCACGGGCTTCGACTTCGAGGTGATGAACCGGCTGGCGACGGAGATCAGCGACATCGTCAAGCTGGGCGCCGCCGTCGGCCTCGTCATCGGCGGCGGCAACATCGTGCGTGGCGCCCAGCTCTCCAAGATGGGAATGGAACGGGTCGGCGCCGACTATATGGGCATGCTCGGCACCGTCATCAACGCGCTGGCGATGCAGGACGTGCTCGAGAAGGCCGGCGTGCAGACGCGCGTCATGACCGCCATCGGCATGGAAGCGCTCGCCGAGCCGTTCATCAGGAGACGGGCGATGCGCCACTTCGAGAAAGGTCGGGTGGTGATATTTGCGGCGGGCACGGGCAATCCGTACTTCTCGACCGACACCGCTGCGGCGCTGCGCGCAATTCAGATTCACGCCGAAGTCATCATCAAGGCGACGAGCGTGGACGGAGTGTATTCCGCGAATCCGAAGCTCGATCCCGACGCGACGCGCTACAGCGAGATCAGCTACCGCGATGTGATGGTCAAGGAGCTCGGCGTAATGGACCAGACCGCCATCACTCTCTGCAAGGAGAACAAGCTGCCGATCATCGTGCTGAACATCCACCGTCACGGAGAAGTGGCCCGCGCCCTGGCGGGTGAGCGCGTGGGGACGATCGTACAATGACGACAATTCCGCAGATCACGAAGGATTGCCGG
Organism: Gemmatimonadota bacterium; assembly: GCA_031390205.1. Taxonomy (GTDB): domain Bacteria; phylum Gemmatimonadota; class Gemmatimonadetes; order Gemmatimonadales; family Gemmatimonadaceae; genus UBA4720. The sequence continues at coordinate 4,001 of JANMTG010000311.1, read as the reverse complement.
GCGGCGATGGAGAAATCCTTTGACGCGTGCAAGCGAGAGCTCGCGTCGATTCGCACCGGGAAGGCGACCACGAGTCTGCTCGATACCGTGCGCGTGGAGGCTTACGGCCAGCAGATGCCGCTCAACCAGGTCGGGAGCGTGTCGGCCCCCGAGCCGCGGCTGCTCACCGTCACGCCGTGGGACAAGGGACTCGTCTCGGCGATCGAGAAGGCGTTGCGGGAGTCGGATCTCGGCCTCAATCCACAGACGCAGGCAGGCGTGATCAGGGTTCCGCTTCCCGCGCTCAACGAACAGCGACGCCGGGAGCTGGTGAAGGTCGTGCACAAGCTCGGCGAAGAAGGGCGCATCGGTATCAGGCACGCGAGGACCGCGGCGCGCGACCAGCTCAAGAAGCTGGAGAAGACCTCGGAGGATGATCAGAAGAAGGCGGAGAAAGAGCTTCAGAAGCTTCACGACGACTTCATCGGCAGGATCGATGAGTTGCTGAAGGGGAAAGAAGCGGAAATCATGGAAGTCTAGCTCGTGTCGGAGCTCACACGGCGCATCATCTTCGCGGTGATCGCCGCTCCCGCCAGCATCGGGGTCGTCTATTTCGGGGATTGGGCGCTGGCCATTGTGCTCTCCGTGCTGGCGGCCCTTGGAGCGGGCGAATTGATGCGGATGGCCCGTGAGACCGGTGCCTTGCCGTTCGAGCCCGCCGGAATCGCGATCGCCGCGCTCCTTCCGATCGCGCTCCATGCGCAGCGTCTCGGCGTGTACACGTTTTCGCTGACCGCGGTGGTGGCAACGAGCCTCGTGCTGTTCGCCAGCAGCATCTGGCTGAGAGGGCCCACCGGCCGCCCGCTTTCTTCGGTTGCGATCACCGCATTCGCCATTCTGTATGCGGGCCTCATCGCATACGTCTACGCTCTTCGCTACCACCCCTATGCAATTGGCGCGGGTGCGGGGACAGCTCTCGTATTTCTCCCCATTTTTCTCACCTGGGCGACGGACGTTGGCGCCTACGTAATCGGCCGCGCGATTGGAAAGACCAGGCTCATGCCGTCAGTAAGCCCCGGGAAGACCGTTGCCGGCGCGGTGGGTGGACTCGCGCTCTCGGTCGTCATGTGCCTCCTCTACGTCAGATTTATCCTCATGCCGTACGCGCAGCTCGGGCTCACGATCCAGGGAGCGGTGCTGTTCGCGATCGTGGTGAGCGTAGCGGCCCAGACCGGCGATCTCGCGGAGTCCCTGCTCAAGCGCGAAGCAGGTGTGAAGGACAGCTCCCGGATAATTCCCGGGCACGGCGGAGTTCTGGACCGGTTGGACAGTCTGCTGTTCGTCTTGCCAGCCGCGTACCTGATGCTGAGCAGGCTACTTCTTCCCATCCCCCGGTGAGCGCCGCCCCCACGCCGAAGGGGGTCGCTGTGCTCGGCTCCACCGGGTCGATCGGAACGACGGCGTTGCGCGTACTCGACCGGCAGCGAGCCCGGTTTCGGGTTACCGCGCTTACGGCGAACAGCAACGCCGCCCTGCTCAAGGAGCAGGCCCTACGGTTCTCCCCCGCGTTCGTCGGGATGGTGGAAACGGGAGCTGAAGGCGACCGGAGCTGGAGCAGCGGAACCGATTCGCTCATTGAGGCGGCGACGAGGAGCGACGTCGACATCGTGATCAACGCGATAGTGGGCGCCGCCGGTCTCGATGCTACGCTTGCCGCGCTCGAGGGGGGCAAGCGCGTCGCCCTCGCCAACAAGGAGACGCTGGTGATCGCCGGCGACCTGGTGAGGAAAGCCACCGAGCGCGGCCGCGGCGAAGTCGTGCCAATAGACAGCGAACATTCGGCGATTCTCCAGTGCATAACCGGGCGAGCGCGCTCCGAGGTGCGGCGGGTGGTTCTCACCGCGTCAGGCGGGCCGTTTCGCGGCTGGAGCGAAGAACGTCTCGCCGCGGCAACCATCGCCGATGCGCTCCAGCATCCGACGTGGCGAATGGGGCGGAAGATCACCATCGACAGCGCGACCCTCGCCAACAAGGCACTCGAGGTGATCGAGGCGCATTTTCTGTTCGATCTGCCTTACGACCGAATTGACGTCGTGGTCCACCCACAGAGCGTTGTGCATTCTTTTGTGGAATTTATTGACGGGAGCGTCGTGGCCCAGATGAGCGTCCCGACGATGGAGCTGCCGGTGCTCTACGCGCTCACCCATCCCGACCGGGTAGCCGACGATGGTGTGCCGCCGTTTGATCCGGTGAAGGTCTCGCCGCTGACCTATGAGCCGGTGGATCACGAACATTTTCCGGCGCTCCGGCTCGGGATTGCGGCCGGGAAATCGGGGGGAGCCGCGCCGGCGGTTTTCAACGCGGCCAACGAGCGCGCGGTCGCGGCCTTTCTGGACGGGAGCATATCCTTCCCCGACATCGCGCGCGGAATTTCCTCCGCCCTCGATAGATTGAGTGGAATGAAAGCGAACACTCGCGAGCAGCTGCTCGATGCCGATGCAGCCGCCCGCCGCCACATTGCGGAAATGTTCAAATGCTGACATGGATCGCGCCGATCATCGTCTTCGGCCTTGTCATCTTCGTCCACGAGCTCGGGCACTTCATTGCCGCCAAGCTGGTGGGCGTCTATGCCCCGCGGTTTTCCATCGGTTTTGGCCCGTCGCTGCTGAAAAAGCGGTACGGCGAGACGGAATACGTTCTGGCGGCATTCCCCCTCGGCGGGTATGTCCGGATGGCGTCGCGTGAAGACGAGACCACGGCGTTCCTCGAGGGCGGGAGCGAAAATTCGGCGGTCGATCCGGGCGATCGAAACAAGGACGGGTTCGATCCCGACGCGATGATCCCGTTCGGCCCCAAGCCGATTCCCGAATCGCGCTGGTTCGAGTCCAAGTCGCTCTTGTCGAGGCTGTTCATCATGCTCGCCGGCGTAACTATGAACGCGGTGCTGGCGTACGTGATCTATGCCGGACTCATAATGCGGTCGGGAATTCCCACGCCGATGCCGGTAGCCGCAGCGGTGACTCCGAACAAGCCCGCCGCCCTCGCGGGAATTCTGCCGGGCGACAGCATCGCATCGCTGAATGGGACGCCGCTCGCCAGCTGGGAAGTTCTCCTCGATCGGATCGGGGCGTCGGCCGGTGTTCCGCTCAGGCTCGGAATCGTGCGCGACGGGAGCCCGGTGGAAATCGTGGTGACGCCGGTGGCGGAAGTCACACCCGATCCCCGGACAGGGATAAAGCGGCGCGTTGGCCGCATCGGCATGGTGGCGAGGGAGGGATTCATCCCCGTCGGATTCCCCGGCGCGCTCGTGGAGGGGTGGAGCATCACCCTGGATAAGGGGACCGCGATTTTCCAGACCCTGGGCGCGCTCTTCTCGCGCGGGGTGGGAGTCTCCGACCTCGGCGGACCGATCGCTATCGCGCAGGTGTCGGTGCAGGCGGCGCGCGGTGGGATCGAGAATCTGCTCGCGCTCATTGCGCTCATCAGCATCAACGTGGCCGTATTCAATCTGCTGCCAATCCCCATTCTCGACGGTGGTCAGATCGTGCTAAACGTGGCCGAGTCGATCAAGGGCAGCCCGTTCAGCATGCGGACCCGGGAGCGGATACTCAAGGGCGGCCTGTTCGTGATCGCGCTTCTTTTTGTGACCGTAATGTTCAACGACATCAACCGGAACATGCAGGGCATCGTGCGACTCGTGGGGCGTCTGTTTGGATCGGCCTGACTCAGACGACGAACCTTCGACGCGGTACGATTACGAGCGTGGCTCATTGCCCGCGCGCGATGGGATGTCGCAGGAGCGGACGCCGATTCGCGGTCTCGTGTCGATCTTCAGCGAGAACAAGAAGTAGGGACGCTGGGAGCTTCCGAGGCACATGCGAGTGCTCGCGATCTTCGGCTCTGCGGAGGTGGACCCTCGCGAGGCGGTGATCGGGCCGGGCGTCTCGGTGATCGAGGCACTGACGATATTTGGCAACATAGAGATCATCGTGCCGCCAGAAATCAACGTCGAGTGCGATGGC
>JANMTG010000292.1:0-2298 GCA_031390205.1 Gemmatimonadota bacterium | reverse complement strand
ACCTCGACACCACTCGACTGCTTCACTACGCGGGTGTCGATGATGCACTCGTGCGCCACCGTTCCGTGTGCGCCCTTGTACAGCACCGGAAAATGCGGCTCGAGACGGCGGGCAATGTAATTGGCATTGAGAATGGCGACCTTGGTCGCATACTCGAGCCCCTCGCTGCCCATCAATCGGATGTACGCGTGCGAGATGGGAAGGATGCTCGCGCTGCCCCACGGCGCCGCTGACACCGGGCCTACCGCATCCCGATTCTGCTGCTGAATGACCGGGTGCCCGGGGAGAAACGGGACGAGATGCTTGGCCACGCCGATCGGGCCCATCCCCGGCCCACCACCGCCGTGCGGAATGCAAAACGTCTTGTGGAGGTTGAGATGACACACGTCGGCGCCGATATCGCCCGGCCGGCAGAGACCAACCATCGCGTTCATGTTGGCGCCATCCATATAGACCTGCCCGCCGTTCCTGTGCACGATCTCGCAGATCTCGGCGATTGATTCCTCGAATACGCCGTGGGTCGAGGGATAAGTCACCATCAATGCCGCCAGGTCATTCGCGTGCGCTTCGGCTTTGGCGCGCAGATCGTCAACCTGAATGTTGCCGCGTTCGTCGGTTTTCACGACCACCACCTTCATCCCCGCCATGACCGCACTCGCCGGGTTGGTGCCGTGCGCGGATTGCGGAATCAGGCACACCTTTCGATGCGACTCGTTCCGCGACGCGTGGTAGGCGTCTATCGCCAGCAACCCGGCGTATTCGCCCTGCGATCCCGCGTTCGGCTGGAGTGACACCGCCGCGAAGCCGGTGATCTCCGCCAGCGCGCTCTCCAGCTCCTGAAACAGCTGCTGATAACCCTGCGTTTGCTCCACCGGCGCGAAGGGATGGATCTTGGCGAAACCTGGCCAGGTGATCGGCATCATCTCGGTGGTCGCGTTCAGCTTCATGGTGCACGAGCCGAGCGGAATCATCGAGTGCACCAGAGAAAGATCACGTGACTGTAGCCGGTTCATGTAGCGGAGCATCTCGGTCTCCGCATGGTGCTTGTTGAACACCGGATGCGTCATGAACGGCGTGGTCCGCTTGAAGCGCTCGTCGTAGCGCGAGTCTGCCGCCGATAACACTTCCTCCAGACCGAAATCGAGACTCTTCCCCGCGTTGAAGGCAAGGAGGAGGTCAGACAGGTCGGCCTCTGTCACCGTTTCATCGAGCGCCACGACCACGCTCCGGTCCGGCATCTGCCTCAAGTTGATGCGGCGCCGGCGCGCCTCTTCCACGATCGCCGCCGGGTTTCGTTTCCCGAGCCCTACTCGAAGGGTGTCGAAGTAGTCTTCGTGCGCGATGGTGAAGCCGATTCTGCGCAATCCCTCAGCGAGGGCACTGGTAAGTCCGTGCACCCTGCGCGCGATCCGCGTCAGTCCCTCGGGCCCATGGTAGACCGCATACATGCTCGCCACGACGGCGAGAAGGACCTGGGCCGTGCAGACGTTGCTCGTCGCCTTTTCGCGCCGAATGTGCTGCTCCCGCGTCTGGAGCGCCATGCGGAGCGCGGGCTTCCCGTCCGCGTCGCGCGAGACTCCGATTATCCGTCCGGGGATCTGCCGCTTGTACTCGTCCCTGGTCGCGAAAAAGGCGGCGTGCGGACCACCGTAGCCGAGTGGAACGCCGAACCGCTGGGTGTTGCCGACGACGATGTCGGCGCCCCATTCGCCCGGTGGTGTAACGAGGACGAGACTGAGGAGATCGGTGGCGACGGTCACTAGCGCGTCCGCGGCGTGAACCTGCTCGCACGTCTTCGTGTAATCGACGACCGCGCCGTCGGTGGCGGGATACTGGACGAGCGCGCCGAATACGTCGGCGCCAATCTCGAAGTCGACGTAGCTCGCCACCCGCACCGTGATCCCGCGCACGCTGGCGCGGGTTCTCACCACCTCAATGGTCTGCGGGTGGCACTCGGACGCGACGAGGAAAACTTCCTTGCCCGGCTTTCCCTTGAGCGCGTAGCTCATCGTCATCGCTTCGGCGGCCGCCGTCGCCTCGTCGAGCAGCGACGCGTTGGCGATCTCGACTCCGGTGAGGTCGATCACCACCGTCTGAAAATTGAGCAGCGCCTCGAGGCGACCTTGCGCGATCTCGGCCTGGTATGGCGTGTAGGCCGTGTACCAGCCGGGATTCTCGATGATGTTCCGCTGGATGACCGGTGGGGTGATGCAGTCGGAGTAGCCCATCCCGATGAACGACCGGAACACCTGATTCCTGGCCGCAATCGCGCGGAAGTGCGCGAGCACTTCGGGCTCG
>JANMTG010000131.1:0-2738 GCA_031390205.1 Gemmatimonadota bacterium | reverse complement strand
CCGCGGTGCGGCGCTGCTCAGGGCCTCGAGATAACGCTGCTCGTGCGGCTTGAGGCTGGTCCACTCCGAGCGCTTTCGAATGATGTGGATGATGTAATCGGTGCTCTTGCTTAGCCCGAGGAAGCGACTCTCGGTGATCTCCTCGATGCGGACGAACCCGCGCACCGCCAGATCGACGAGCGTGGCGGTGATGTCCTGCATTTCGGCGGTGTGGTCGACGAGCGTCCCGAGCTCCGCGGGGGATGCTCCCTCAACCGGCTCGTAGGTGACGATGTTCGATCCATCCTTTGGATCGCGCCCGCGCTTCTGCCACGTCTTGAAAGCGAGGGCGAAGACGATCAACGGTATCAACAGCGGCGACCAGAGTACCACGCCGGCCAGGCGCTCCCGGGCCTCGCTCGGTCGCGAAGCGATATGTCCTGCCGGCCACCCGACGCCGATTGTAATCCCCTCGTATGGTGAGAGCCCGCGCACGAGAGTGAAGTCGACTTCGTTGCCGCTCTTATTGATGGTTGCATCCCGGGCGGTGGATCCGCTCGTGCCGGTGTAAACCGCGGTACGCGCCGGAGTGACTCCACGGGGAAGCACGACTCGCGCGTGCACTTTGTCGATCGGCATCGTCCAGCTGTTGCCGGTGACGTTCCAGTACAGCTCGTCGAGCGCGCCTTCCCGGCTGCTGCCGAAAAAGAAGCGAATCGCGTTCGCGACACGGTAGCGGATGACGACCTCCCGATCCGCATCGCTCGCGCCCGGGATCCAGATGCGTAGCCCGCGCGTCCAGCCGTTGTCTTTGGGCTCTTCTTCTACGCGAAGCGGCTGACCGGCTGCATCGGTGATCGAGACGATGCTGATGTCGAGCTTCACCGCGCGTCCCTGGGCGGTGTTGTGCCGGAGGGACAGGTCGCGGACGATTCCGTTCCACTGACCGCTGAACGCGACGATGAGATGCTCGGTGACATCGAGCGATCCATCACCGCCGACGATGAGGCGCGCTCCAAAGTCGCGGATACGGATGGAACGGTCCTGCGCCCCCGCACCATTAGTGAGCGGGAGAGCGAGTGCCGCGATGAGGATGAGTGCCTGCCGACCCGTCCTCATGATGGCCCCGGAGAAGGGAAGCGAGTAGCGGTTAGAAGCTGACCTTCGGCAGCTCGCGCTCGCCGGCCGCGGCCTCGAAGAACTCCAGCTCCCTGTAGCCCATTGGGCCGGCGACCAGGTTCGAAGGGATGGTCGAGACCGCGGTGTTCAGATCGCGCACAACGGCGTTGTAATAACGCCGCGAGTTCTGAACGGCGTCTTCAATCGTTGCGAGCTGTGCCTGAAGATCGCGGAAGCCGCCTGAGGCCTGGAGCTGCGGGTAAGCCTCGACAGCGACGGTAAGTCCGCGTAGTGCGGTCGTAAGCTCGGCCTCGGCGACCGCACGCGCGGCGGGCCCGCCGCTTTGGGCAGCGACCGCTCTCGTCCTTGCCTGCGTCACCGCATCGAGAGTCGCGCGCTCGTGCGCGGCGTACCCTTTCACGCTCGACACCAGATTCGGCACGAGATCCGCGCGGCGCTTGAGCTGGACGTCGATATCGGACCACGCGTTCTCGGCACGGACCCGGAGGGAGACGAGCCGGTTGTAGAGAACAACGAGGAGCAATACGAGGACGATGACGACGACTAGCAGACCGGTCAGCATGGTTGTCGGGGCTCGGGGGAAAGGGGTGGCACGAAGATGTGGGCTGCTCGAATCATGGTCAACTGTGTTAGAGTCTTTGGGGTGCTGACGACTAACACGCTGCACGCCGTGATTCACATCGCGCTGGGAATCACGGGAATCCTGGCCGGTCGAAGGGGCTTTGCCCGCCCTTATCTGCTCGGCGTCGGCGCGCTGCTGCTCGTGGTGGGCATCCTCCGATTCGTTCCCGGCGCATCCGAGCTCGTCGTCTCGCTGCTCAACGTCAACGTCGCGGTCGCGTACTTCAACATCGCGGTCGGAGTGATAAGCCTCCTGGTCGCGCTCAGCGCCCCCCGAAGTATCCCCGTCACGCGCGCACCCTGATCCGCGAGTTTAAGGGGGATCATTAACGGGGCTTACTCTCGATCGCCTCTCGTACTTTCGGCCTTCCGCGCGAAAAACCCCGATCCGCCTGAGCGAATCGGGGTTTGTCGAGCTGCGAGCACGCGCTCTAGAAGCGCCGCTCAGATCTGTCGGTCGGGTCGGGCCCGGGACGGGACGCGGGATTCGCATCCACACGGTCCTTCAGGTCGTCCGCCGCGTTCGCGATCTTTCCGCCCACGTTGCCGAACGTCGAACGGCCGCGGGAGAACCCTTCGTTGGCGTAGCCGCGGAAGTCCTCCCATGACCCGTACTTGCGATCGGTCGTCCAGCCGCGCCGCAGATCGGGCTCGATGGCCTCGAACGAGCGGCCGCGATAATCGGGGTTTCGGCTCGCGAGATGCCCGAGATAGTACGCGGGCATAACGTCTTCGTAGCCCCGGTCGGCGAGGCGATTGGGTGAGGATTCGTACTGCCGGCGATAGAACGTGTCGTCATCCTTCGTGATCGCGGTCGCGGCTTCGGAGACCGCGCGCCCCGTCCACCATCCGCCCATTGCGCCAACGATTCCACCGATAACGGTGCCGACCGGTCCAATGGCCGATCCGATCGCTGCGCCCGCAACCACGCCCGAGATCCCGCCGGCTGCTTCGCCAACGTGATCCGCGACTCCGGGATTGTCGTCGTGCTTGCCCAG
>JANMTG010000232.1:0-2536 GCA_031390205.1 Gemmatimonadota bacterium | reverse complement strand
TAATCGCCGTGAAGACTGTCGATCACGACGCCCATGATTGCCGCTCTCCCGGTCTTGCCCGCCGGCGGCTGTCCTTGCGTGGGAGTGTTCTGCGCCTGACTCACAGCGGCAAGGCAAAGGGATGCTGCGCCAACGAAGAACGACCTCACCGCGACGGCTCCTGTTCGGACTGGTGCTTCTTACCCCTCAACAGGCGCACTAGTTTCCCGAGCGGGTCATAATGACGGTCTACCACCCTCTCCTTGAGCGGAATGATCGCGTTATCCGTGATCGTGATATTCTCGGGGCAGACCTTGGTGCAGCACTTGGTGATGTTGCAGTAGCCGATGCCGTGCGCTTCCTTCAAATCGGTCGTTCGGTCGAGAACGTCGAGCGGGTGCATTTCGAGCTGCGCCGCGTGGACGAGCAGCCGCGGCCCGACGAATTCCTCGTGCAGCTGGTGGTCGCGGAGAACGTGGCAGACGTCCTGACAGAGGAAGCACTCGATGCACTTGCGGAACTCCTGAACCCGGTCGGCGTCTGCCTGGTCCATCCTCCACGTTCCGTCGGCAGCGTCTGGCGGGCGGGGCGTGAACTTTCGAATGCGTTTTTTGGCGCGGAAGCTCGACCCGACGTCGGTCACCAGGTCGCGAAGCAGCGGGAACGCGCGCATGGGCTCGACGGTGACCGGCTTGTCGAGATCGAGGTCGCTCAGACGCGTCATGCACATCAGCCGTGGCATGCCGTTGATTTCCGCGGAGCACGAGCCGCACTTCCCCGCTTTGCAGTTCCACCGCACCGCCAGATCGTTTGCGCTCTCAGACTGGATCTGGTGAATCGCGTCGAGTACCACCATTCCCTCGGACACGGCGGTAGTGTACTCGCGCAGCTCTCCCACCCCGCCGGCGCCGCCGCCCCCCCGCCACACGCTGAAGGTCGCGGTCCGAGTCTGGTCGCCCGCAGACGAATCGCTCCGAGCCGCGGCGCGGTGGCCGCTGGCGACTATGTCACGAGCGAAGCTCTCTGGCGCAGCCATTATTTGTTCTCCTCGATGATCTGCTTGAGGTCGGCGCGAATGTCGGTGAGCGGCTCCCGGGCTACCTGGACCTCGCCGCCGCTCGCGCGGCGCGCCACGATGTTGAATCGCGCGTAAGCGGGGTCTTTGTCGGGGAAATCGTCGCGGAAGTGACCGCCACGACTTTCCTTGCGCTCGAGCGCCGACCTGGTGATGGCCTCGGACACCGTCAGCAGATTCGGCAGATCGAGCGCGGTGTGCCAGCCGGGATTGTATTCCCGGTTCCCCGTAACCGCGACCTTGCGCGCGCGCTCCTTGAGCACGGCCAAGGCGTCGAGCGCGCGCTGCAGCTCCTCTCCCCGCCGGACGATGCCGACCAGCTCCTGCATCATCGTCTGCAGATCGTGCTGCACCTGATACGGATTCTCCGCCCTTGCAGCATCGCGGTTGAAAGGCTCGAGCGCGGCGCGCGTCATCGCATCCGCCTCGGCGGCATCCACCTTGGGGGACGACTGTCTCCCCGCGAACTCGGCGGCGTACTTGCCCGCGCGCTGCCCGAACACGAGCAGGTCGGAAAGTGAATTTCCACCGAGCCTGTTGGCGCCGTGCAGGCCGGCCGCGACTTCTCCCGCGGCGAAAAGTCCCGGCACGCTCGACATCTGCGTATCACCGTCCACCCTGACGCCACCCATCACATAGTGCGTAGTGGGACCCACCTCCATCGGCTCGGCCGTGATATCGATGTCGGCGAGCTGCTTGAACTGGTGATACATGCTGGGGAGCTTCTTCTTGATGTGCTCCTGGGCGTTGGGCAGCTTCGACTTGATCCAGGAGATGTCGAGGAACACGCCACCGTGCGGGCTTCCCCTTCCCTCCCGCACCTCGCGCACAATGGAGCGCGACACGTGATCGCGAGTGAGGAGCTCGGGCGGACGACGGGCGCTCTTGTCGCCCTGAGTGTAGCGCCAGCCTTCCTCCTCGTTGTCGGCCGTCGAGCTGCGGTAGTTCTCGGGGATGTCGTCGAACATGAAGCGCCGGCCTTCCTTGTTCACGAGAATGCCGCCCTCGCCACGCACCGCTTCCGTAACGAGAATTCCGCGCACGCTCGGAGGCCAAACCATCCCCGTCGGGTGGAACTGAACGAACTCCATGTCCTGCAGCGAGGCGCCGGCATTGAACGCCAGCGCCTGACCATCGCCGGTGTATTCCCAGCTGTTGCTCGTCACGTCGTAGGCGCGGCCGATTCCACCGGTGGCCAGCACGACGGCTTTCGCGGCAAACAGCTTGAAGCGGCCCCGTTCGCGGTCGTAGCCGAGCGCGCCGGCAATACGGCCGCCATCCTTCAACAGCGATACGATGGTGCACTCCATGTGCACATCGATCGGCTGGTACACGGCATAATCCTGGAGCGTGCGAATCATCTCCAGTCCGGTGCGGTCACCCGTGTGCGCGAGGCGCGGATACTTGTGGCCGCCGAAATTTCGCTGAAGAATGCGGCCGTCCTCGGTGCGATCGAATACGGCGCCCCACGCCTCGAGCTCG
>JANMTG010000217.1:0-10328 GCA_031390205.1 Gemmatimonadota bacterium | reverse complement strand
ACCATGACCGCCATGACGATCACGTTCGTCGGAACCTTGCGCGGCGAGTCAGGATCGAGATCTCCCACCAGAATCGGATGCTTGATGGTGTTGCGCCGCGTGCCGATGTCCTTCTCGCGCTTCGCTGCCGCGGCGGGCTCGATCACCGATACGCCCAGCGGCAGGCGCTTCGTCGTGAACGTCAGAATTGCCGACCCCACCTCGACCTTGTCGCCCTCGGCCAGCGCGCGCGGCTCGGAGAGGGTCGCGCCGTTGACGGTGGTGGGATTCACCCCGCACGGGTGCAGCACGAACTTCCCATCCTCCGCGCGCAGCTCCGCGTGGTTGCGCGAGACCGCAGGCTCCCGGATAAGGACGTGACTCGATGCGTCACGACCGATCGTCAGAAGTGAGTCTCTGACTGGATAGGCGCGCCGTTCGAACTCGTAGATGAGATGGGCGCTGTCATCGCCCGGAGCCTGTAAGGCCATTGATTCTCCGTGATTAATTGACGAATGAGCCCTTGGACAAGCCACATCCATTCATCCCGTTGCCGTGGGGGACTCGAAGCTGGCGCAATCTCCACGTATCTTATCGCCAAACCAACACATTCAACTCCCCGGAGGGGGCATGGCGACGAAACTCGAGAAGGTCCTGAAGCGCGAAATCACCATCGACGGCAAGGCCTATATGGTCGCGATCTCACCCGAAGGGCTGAAGGTCACGCAGAAGGGATTTCGCAGAGGGCAGGAGCTGACCTGGCGCTCGATACTGAGCGGCGAGGCGGAAATGGGTCAGCAACTCAAGTCTTCCGTCGATGCCACGCGCGACGACATGGGAGAGTAGAGCTCACAACTCCTTCCGTTCCCGCTAACCTCCGCCGTCGCCTCCGGACTCCGGCGCGTCGGAGAGGTGCTCCTGGACGATTACCCACCGACCGCCGCGGTTCTCGAACACCGCCGTCCATGCCCCGCCTATCACGTGCGGGGCTCCCCTCGGCGTGAGATGCGGTATTCGATAGGTGCTCGTCATCACCGCGGCACTGGGTGAGAGCACGTCGACCGACATGGAAGTCCACTCCCATTTGGGCTGTCTCATCTGGCTGCCGACGTACGTCCAGAATGTCTTGATCTGCTGTTCGAGCTGAGCGCGCGTTTTCGTAACGGCGCCGCCGCTCGCCGACAGGACCGGGTCCTGGGTGGGGTACAGGCTCATCAGGCTGGCGACAGGGTCCGGTTTGGACAGGTCGTAAGCGGACACGACGAGCTTCCTGAGCGTGTCGGCGATCACTGTCTTTTGCGTCGCGGAAAGCTGGGAATCGGAGGAGCGCGAGCATCCCACGCCGACGCCAAGCACCACGGCGAGTGCCATCCCTCGCGCTCGCGACCTTATCCGCGCGCAGTCATCCATGCGGCGAACCTACCCTGATGACCCTGGTGAAACAAGAAATCAGGGCTCCGCGTGCCCTCGCGGCTGTCCCGGAGTTGGGACACGAAGTGTCCCCATTGGATGACAAGCGCTCAAGATTTCCCGAGTTGATCCCCGCCATTCACGATCAACCAACGGCTCATGCGTTGCTTCTATAGATGGCGCCAGCCAGAACCTATTGCTCCAGTGCTGGGTAGTAGGGGTGTACGGTCGTCATTCCCTTGCGAGGGAAAGGAGTTCCAAATGCGAAAGAGCTACCTGTTGATCGCCAGCGCCGGTGTCGCCTTTCTGTCCGCTTGTGGCACTGGAAGCAACAGCGCGGTCAACGCCGATCTCGAGAAAGATCTGGAGCTCGCTTCCTCGGCCGACGGGATATCGCTCGGCAACGGAGCCGTCGCTTCCAGCCAGCATTTCGTCTCTTCGATCGAGCGCACCAGTCCTCCCGCACGCACCGTAGCCAAATCGGCGCCCGTCAAACGGCACAAGCCAGCTCGCAAATCTCCGCCCCAGGTCGTTCGGACCGAAGCGCCGGCCCAGGTGAGCGAGTCGGAGCCGATGTCTGTAGCGACCGCGCCAATCGCCGTTGAGCCCGATGCGCCGATTTCACCGCGGCCACAGCCGATCGCGGTTTCCTACCCTAGTGGTCCGTCGTCTGTTGGTAGCGATGGAGGTGGCTCAACGACTGGTGCCGTGCTCGGCACGATTTTCGGCGCTGTAATTCGCGGTGGAGCCGTTGGCGACGACCACTGTGATCCGCGTCGCACCGGCCGCGGTCGCGGCACTGTCATCTCGGTCAACAACCGGTTGCCGTTCCCGACGGGTCGTTCCGGGTTGGGTCGCGTTGCAGTCGGCCGCTCCGGCGGAAACGTAGCGAGTCGCTTTCCCCACTAAGACTTTCTTCAGGAAGGGGATGCGGCCACGGTGGTCGCATCCCCTTTTTTTCTTTTCAGAGACAATGATCATGCACACAAACCTCACCAGAATCGCCACCCCAGCTCTCTTCGCAATCGCTCTCACCCTCGGCGCCTGCAATCGCGGAGATTCTCCCGAGGACGTGCTCGCGAAGGACAGCTCGCTCACCCGCGACCTGGCGCTCGCCAACACCGACACCTCGGCGCAGCCACAGCTCAGGGACGTCCCCGTCACCAGCGCACCAGTCGCAAACGAGGCGACGCCGGCACCCCGCGTTTCAACGCGTCAGGGAGCTTCAGAGATTCTCACTCCACGCAGAGAGTCGCGCCCCGTTACGGTTGCCCCGCGTCAGGCACCGACCCTGATGGTGGAGCCCCTACCCATCCCGGCGGCCAACACTACGCCGAACGGGAACACCGTGACCGAGGGATCGAGAGGCGGCGAGGCGGCCGTCGGGATGATCGCCGGCGGCTCCGAGATCTCGCTCTATTCCGGGCAGCGAGTGTGCACCAATACCTATTCGGCGGGAGATCGCTTCACGGCGAGCGTCGCTGAATCAGTCCATGGCTCGAATGGCGTGTCCATTCCGGCCGGTGCAACAGCGGTGATCGAAATCACATCCGCCAAGCGCAGTAACAACGCCAACGACGGCATCGAGCTTGAGTTCGTCGTTCGCTCCATCGCCTTCAACGGCAAGACGTACCCGGTGAGCTCCATCGTGACTTACGCCCAGGTGGACAAGGTGCGCGACGCGAGCACGAGCGACGATGTGAAGAAGGTTGCGACGGGCGCGGTCATCGGCGCCATTGCCGGGCAGATCTTCGGCAGGAAGACCAAATCAACGGTGATCGGCGCCGCGACGGGGGCGGCAGCGGGTGCAGTCGTCGCCGGTGTGACGGCCAAGTACGACGGGTGCGTGCCGAGCGGGGGGCGGATCTCGCTCACCTTGAGTGAGGCTATGGTGGTACAGCAATCGGAGTGATTGCAAGGAACTGCAACTGAGAAAAGCCAAGCCTCGAGCGACCAGCTACCAGCCGCAGGCTTCCAGCATTACTGCGTCAAAGGGTTGCTGCCTGTCTTTGGAAGCCACTTCGTGGTTGGCCACTAATCAGTAGCGACAGCGCGTACGTCTCGCGGCTCGCACATGCAGTTCGTAGTCAGTTCGTAGTCAGCTCGCGGCAGACAGCTGGCAGCTGGTCGCTCGCAGCTTGGCACCTCTCAGTTGCAGTTTCCTATTCGTCCCCTGAAACCTGTTCTATACATCGGGGTCGAAGATTTCCTCGATCTGCTGGCCGAACAGCCGCGCGATCTTGAACGCGAGCGGCAGGCTCGGATCGTAGCGTCCGGTCTCGATCGCGTTCACCGTCTGGCGCGATACCTCGAGCTTGTCGGACAGATCGGCCTGACTCCAGTCCCGCTCCGCTCTCAGCACGCGCAACCTGTTCTTCACTGATAGCGTCTCACCGACATCCCTATCCCGAACAGGTAGAACACGATCACGAACTGCCACACGTGGCGATAGCTCCAATCGGCGGGATTGAGATCGATCACCAGTTGAAGCAGCCCGAGGGTCATGAGCAACAGAAGCGTCAGCGGGTAAGCGAAAGCCAAGGCTTCGAGCTGAATCCGCCGCTGAAGCTCGTCAGCCTGCCTCATCTCCGTGATGAAGAAGTAGAGAAACAGCGCCGCCGGCACGACGGGGACGAGTACGATCGCGATGAGCCCAGGTCTCGAGAAACTACCTGGAGATTCAGCAGCGGCGCGCACGCCGAAGTAAGAGAGGAACCAGACGATCCCCCACAGCACCGACCTCGATCTCCAGATACTTTCCTTTGCCTGCGACATTTGGACTCCGAATGGGATTGATGATAGTAAAGCTCCCTTGTCGTTATGTCAAGGGAGCTTTACAAACGCTTCCTTCCACATAGCCCACCCCATGCCCAACCGCGAAGGATCGCGAGCAGGGCTCCAGCGCTCCTACCGGGGTTACATTGGTACTCAGACAGGGGTGCCCGCGCAGACTTTACCGCCGCCGTACGGACGGCCACGCGAGGCTGAGAAAGTCCCTCAGAACCTGATCCGGTTAGTACCGGCGTAGGGAGTCGAAACGATGGAAGCACGTACGCAAGGAGCCCACGGCTCGGCCGCACGTACGCAAATGCGCTACGCGCGCCTCGGCGAAATAACGGACGCGATGCGATTCGTCGCCGAGCGCGAAGAGCTGTTGCCCGAGCTGGTGCGGGGCGAGATCGCGATCGGGCGCCTGATCATCCCCGCCAACATCCATCACCTCGCGCTCGCGCTGGAGCCGATGGCGATCGGGAAAGTGTCGCGCGTGAAAATCAACGCCAACATCGGCAACTCCGCCGTCTCCTCCGACGTCGATGGCGAGATCGAGAAGCTCGAGATCGCCGTGAAATACGGTGCCGACACGGTGATGGACCTCTCCACCGGCGGGAATATCGATGGCATTCGGCGCGCAATCATCGCCGCGTCGCGCGTGCCGATCGGAACGGTCCCGATCTACCAGGCGGTCCAGGGTGGGCCCGATGGAAAGTGGGACAAGCAGCTCGAGGAGCTGACCGCGAACGACCTGCTCGACATGATCGAGCACCAGGCAAAGCAGGGCGTCGACTACATGACGCTGCACGCGGGAATCCTCATCGAGCACCTGCCGCTCGTGCACGGACGCATCACCGGAATCGTGAGTCGCGGCGGGTCACTCCACGCGGTGTGGATGATGGCTCACCGAAAACAGAATCCGCTTTACGAGCGGTACGACGATGTGCTTGACATCCTGCGCCAGTACGACGTCACCATCTCACTAGGCGATAGCCTCAGACCCGGATGCATCGCCGATGCCAGCGACCGCGCTCAATTCGCCGAGCTGGACACGCTGGGCGAGCTGACCAGGAGAGCTTGGGCCCGGGATGTACAGGTAATGGTCGAAGGTCCCGGTCACATTCCGATGGATCAGATCGAGATGAACGTCCGTCGCATGAAGGAGGTGTGCAGCGAAGCGCCGTTCTACACACTCGGTCCGCTCGTCACCGACATCTCCCCGGGGTACGATCACATCTCGAGCGCGATCGGCGCGGCGATGATCGGCTGGTTCGGCTCCGACATGCTGTGCTACGTCACGCCGAAGGAGCACCTGGGACTCCCCAACGCCGAAGACGTTCGGCAGGGTGTGATCGCCTACAAGATCGCGGCGCATTCCGCCGATGTCGCGCGTGGAAGAAAGGGTGCTCGCGATCGCGACGACGCGTTGTCACGCGCGCGTTACGCGTTCGACTGGAAGGAACAGTTTCGCCTGAGCCTCGATCCGGAACGGGCGCAGGAGTATCATGATGAGACTCTTCCCGCCGAGTACTTCAAGAGCGCCGAATTTTGCGGAATGTGCGGTCCGAAGTTCTGCTCGATGCACCACTCGAAAACAATCGAGGAAGGAATCGCGAGAATGGCTGAGGAGATGAAGCGGGATGCAGAACCAGCCGGAGTCGCTTGACGCGCGTGGTCCGGACTGCCGTAACCGTTTGCTGCGTTGCCACGAGTGCCGCGTGCGTCAATCTCCGTACGCCCACCGGCGCGACCGAGACCAGGCTGCCGGCCGTGATAGTGACGACGCCGGAAGGCAGGTCCGCGCCCGTGCGACCCGAGATCCGGCCCATGCTCGGCTCCGATTCAGCCTATTTCCGGGCGTATCCGCTCATGGTGCCGGTTGAGGGTATCGAGCCGCGCAGCCTCAGGGACACCTTTCATGAGGCGCGGAGCGGCGGCCGCATACACTTGGCGACCGACATTCTGGCCATGCGGGGGACGCCGGTGCTTTCTGCTTCGGATGGTCGCATCATCAAGCTGTCTACGGGCGGCGCCGGCGGAATCACGATCTATGTCGCCGACGCGAGCGGGCGCTATCTCCATTATTACGGCCACCTCGACGGCTACGCCCCTGATGTGCAAGACGGACTCAAGGTGAGCGAAGGGCAGGTGATCGGGTTCGTGGGAACGACGGGAAATGCCCCGCCCAACACTCCGCACCTCCACTATCAGGTGATGCGAAGCGACAAGGACTACTGGAACGGGACGCCGATCGATGTGCGTCCTTTCATGACGAAGCCAGGGAAGATGCGGCAGTGAACGGACGCGAGCGCGCCGAGCTGCGCGTGGAGGCGCACCACCTGAATCCCACGGTTCACATCGGACAGCACGGCCTCACGCCGAACCTGATCGGGTCGCTGGACGACGCGCTTCGCACGCGCGTGCTGGTGAAGGTGAAGCTGGGCAACAAGGATGATGTCAAGCCGAGGGACGCAGCGAACGCGCTCGCGCTCGCCACCAACTCGGCGGTGGTTCAAGTGATAGGGAGGACGGCCACGCTCTTTCGGGAGAACCCCGATCTCCAGAAGAAAGCCGGCGGACTTCCACCGTGGCGAAGAGAGACCTGAGCGGTCTATTTTTCGCAAAGGATTGCCGCACTACCGGGAATGACATGCCCTACGTGATCACCGAAGCCTGCAAGAATACAAAGGACCGTGCGTGCGTCGATGTCTGTCCCGTCGATTGCATTTACGAGGGACCGGATCAGCTCTACATCCACCCGGACGAGTGCATCGACTGCGGAGCGTGCGAGCCCGAGTGTCCGGTGACCGCGATCTTTCCGGAGGAGGATGTGCCCGGGAATCTGAAGGAGTTCATTCAGATCAACCGCGACGTATTCAAGAGCGACACTCCCCCGGGAAGGCCGAACCGGTAGGCTTTCCCATCATGACCACGCGCATCGAAGGCGGCAGAAACGGGATGCCCAGGGTGGTGCTCTCTCACCCCTCGGGCGGCACCGCCGAGGTCTATCTCAACGGCGGGCAGTGCACGTCGTGGATTCCGGCGGGCGGCGAGGAGGTTCTGTTCATGGGCAAGACCGCGGCGTTCGCTCCCGGCGATCCCATTCGGGGCGGTATACCGGTTGTGTTTCCCCAGTTCGCGAACACCGGTCCGCTCCCGCAGCACGGTTTCGCGCGTAAGAGCGAGTGGAAGGTCTCGGAGGAGGAGGGAGCCAGTGATCAGATGAAGGTCACGCTCGTGCTCCAGGACGACCACCGCACCCGCGAGCTATGGGACCACCATTTCCGCGCCGAGCTCACGGTTTCTCTGGGCGAGCGGTCACTAGAGGTGAAGCTCGGGGTGACGAATATCGGCGACGATCATTTCGCTTTCACGGCCGCACTGCACACCTATCTCGCCGTGGCGGACATCCGCGAGACGGCTATTCGCGGGCTCACCGGTAAGTGGTACATCGACAAGACACAGGGCGGGATCGAGATAAAAGACGAGGCGAAGAAGCTCGTCGTGGCGGACGAGATCGACCGCGTCTATCTGGGAGCGCCGAAGAAGATCGAGGTCGAGGACAGGGGAAATACCCGCCGCATCGAAGTGCGGGCAGCCGGCTTCAAGGATGCCGTGGTGTGGAACCCGTGGGCGGAAAAGGTGACCGGTTTCATCGGCCTCGACAACGACGACTACATGAAGATGATCTGCGTGGAAGCGGCGCAGATCGGGTCATCCGTCAAGCTGAAGCCCACGGGCTCGTGGAGCGGATCGCAGACCCTGAGCGTGCTCTGATGCCTACGTTTCGCTCAAGCGGCTCTTGATGTAGAAAGCGAGAATCAGCACCGCGTACTGAAGAAACGTGCTGATCTCGCTTTTCCACGCTTCTCCCCAGTTGTGCTCTCCCTTGGGTGACTCCCCCCGCGGCGGCCGCGGCAGCCACCGCGGAGTCTCGTTCCTGTACTCGACGTACTCCCGCCCGAACGTCGACTCGAGAACTCCCTCTTCGTAGCGAACGATCAGCTCGTACTCCACCGCGAACAACACGATCGCGATCGGCAGAAACCAGAGCACTCCGGAGATGGTCACGAATCCCATCCAGATGAGGAAGTTGCCGATATAGAGGGGATTACGGCACCAGGCGAAGATTCCGTAGGTGACCAGCCGCTGGACGTTGCGCGAGCGGCGACGCGTAACGCTGCCGGCGGCTGCGACCCCGGCGAGGCGGACCGCCTCTCCGATCACTACCAGCGCGAGACCGACCTCCCACTGAAACGGGGATGTGGATCCGGGCAGGACGAGCGGAATGCCAAGAAACGGGAGAGGAAGCCACCCGCGGTGGCGGAACAACGTCGCCCCAATGCGTGCCGCCAGCGTTTGCTCGGCGGCACTGACGCGCGTCACGGACCGAGCGCCGGCGATCGAAGGCTGGTTCGGATCAGTGATTTCGCTCACCGCTTGCCAGGCGCGCTTTCCGGTTCCCACGGCGAGAACAATGTTCGCCACTGGTCCGGTACCGGTATGGGCTTCCCGTCGGGTCCTACGGTCACGTAGACGAGCGAGGCATCGCAAACCAGCACGTCATTCTGGTTGCGGACTTCCTGCTTGACGACGAAGCTGGTATTGCCGGTCGAGACGAGGCCGGTGCGAATGCTCAGGTCATCCCCGGGGAGAGTCTGCGCGTGATACGAAGCCTCGACCTTTCGAACCACCGCCCAGAGCTTCGACTTCATGTATTCGCGGTACGACATGTGTCGCTCGAGCGCCGACCACCTCGCGTGCTCGAGCAAGGTGAGCATGTGCGCGTGATTGACGTGTCCCACCGAATCGCAGTCGCTGGGATAGATGTGAACTCTGAAATCTTCAGGCATGCGGCTCGAAGAAGAATGTCGCGGACACGCGTCTCATCATACGAGGGGAAAGTTAATCTCCGAAGAGCGGGGCAACATGAAGGCAGTAGATTTCGCGGATGGCATCCATCGACGCCGATAGCGCGCTCTACCTGGATAAGGCGGAAGCGGTCGACCGGTTTCTAGGCGAGATATCGGATATAACCGAGCTCGCGCTCGACACGGAGGGAGCGAGCTTCCACCGGTTTCTCGACCGGATTTATCTGATCCAGATATCGACGCGTGACCGCGGCGCGATCATAGATCCGCTTCCGATCGGATCGCCTGCCCGGCTGGGCGCGCTCCTCGAGAGCAAGTCGGTGGAAGTTGTTTTCCACGATGCCGATTACGATTTGCGCCTGCTCCATCAGGACTACGGCTGGCACGTCGCGAATATTTTCGACACCCGGATCGCGTCGCAGCTCCTCGGCGTCAAGTCATTCGGTCTGGCGGCACTGCTGGAGCAATACTTCGACGTGAAGCTGGACAAGAAACACCAGCGCGCCGACTGGTCGATGCGCCCGCTCACGGCCGACATGCTGGAGTACGCGGCGCAGGACACCCGTTATCTGCTTCAGCTGAAGGACCAGATGAAAGCGGAGCTGGAGCGACGCGGGCGTCTCCACTGGGCACAGGAAGAGTTCTCCCGCCTTGAAGGAACGCGCTGGGATTCGGAGGAGGCAATGGAGGGGTTTCTCCGGCTCAAGGGCGCGCGGGATCTCACCCGGCCGGAGCTTGCCGTACTGCGTGAGCTGGTGAATTGGCGCGACACCGTGGCGGCGCAGCTCGACCGCGCGACTTTTCGGGTGATGGGCAACGAGGTTTTGCTCGAGCTCTCACGTCGCCCGCCACGCAGTGTCTCGGAGCTGGGTGCGATCAAGGGGGTGCCAAAGGGCATGCTCGATCGCGCGGGGTCCGACATCATCGCTGCTATACGGCGTGGCCTCGAGGTGCCGGAGGCCGAGCTGCCGCGGTTTCCCAAGCCTCAGCGCTGGAACAAGGACCGCGAGTTCGATGGCCGGGTTGTGCGTCTCAAAGGCGTCCGGGACGAAGTTGCGCGAAAGCTCGACCTCGACCCTGGAGTGCTCTGCTCGCGCGAGCGCCTCGAGAACATCGCGAGGAGTGGCGCAAAGACCGTCGATGACCTCGTTGCCGTGCCCGGCTTAAGGCGCTGGCAGGTCGAGGTGATGGGACCCGGATTGATTGCGGCGCTCGCGTAGCGCTGGAAACTGCAACTGATCGGCTGCGAGCTGCCGGCTTGAAGCGGTCGGCTGTCCGCTTCGACTGATATCACTG
>JANMTG010000208.1:0-2076 GCA_031390205.1 Gemmatimonadota bacterium | reverse complement strand
AGCCTCCGTTCGAGCAGTTTCCCATGAAGATGACTTCGCCGAGAGAGTACGTGCGGCGCCTCGCTGCGGACTCAGGTGCTCGGTAGTCTTCCCGTCAAACGGCACGATTGCGCTCTGATAGCTAATTAGCTATCATCCTTCATGCCCAAGTCCGATGGACCCGCGCAGCTGCTTTCCTCCGCCCGCGAGCGCTCGGCGCTATCTCAACGCGAGCTGGCGCGACGGGCGCGGACGGCGCAGTCGGTCGTGGCGCGCATCGAGCTTGCTGAAACAAGTCCCTCGTGGGACACCCTCAATCGGCTGCTCAAGGCGGCTGGGTTCCGGCTCGCGGCGACGCTGAGACGGGTCGCGGTCGATCCAGCCATGCTCGACGACGTTCCGCGCATTCTCCGCCTCACCCCCGAGGAGCGCCTGCGCGAGGTCGGCCAGGTGAGCCGCTTCATCTCGGCGGCGCGGCGTGTCTGAGGTTGCGCCGTTCGACCCCGAGAGGCTGATCCGGGCGCTGAGCCGCAACCGCGTAAAATTCGTATTGATCGGCGCACTGGCTGCCCGACTGCATGGATTCCCACGCCTGACCGCGTACGCCGACATCACCCCGTCCGGCGACAAGCAAAACCTGGAACGCCTGGCCGCGGCGCTGAAAGAGCTGGACGCGAAAGTCTATACGGAATCCGTTCCGGAAGGGCTCGCCTTCGACCGCTCCGCAGCCGCGCTGGGGCGCGCCGCGATGTGGAACCTGATAACCAATGCGGGCCGGCTGGACATTGCATTCGCGCCGGCGGGAACCAAGGGTTACGACGATCTCGCCAAGGGAGCCGACCGGTTCGAAGCGTTCGGCGTGCATTTTCTGGCGGCTTCACTGGACGATATCATCCGTTCGAAGGAAGCCACCGGCCGGGCGAAGGACGAAGATGACGTTGTCATCCTCCGCGCGTTGAAACGAGTCGTGAAGTAATTCCGTCGACTCGTGGGGCGGTTGCTGGGCCCCCTACGCCATGTAGAACTCCCACGCGATGCGATCCGGATCCTTGAACGCGACGTAGTCCTTGCCGAGCGTCTCATCGCGTTTGGCGCCGGTATTCTCGATGCCTGCCGCGGAGAGCGCCGCGGCGACGCGCTTAAGCTCGGACACGTCGGAGCAGGCGAGCGCGACGTGGTCGACGCCGATGCGGTGCGGGCTGAACTTGTCGCCCTTAGGCATTTCCTTCGTTGGGCCGCGCAGTCCGAACGCCGTTCCGCCCGAGAGGAAGAGGCAGATGTTGTCGGCGTCCATGAGGTGCTTGAAGCCGAGGGTGTCGCAGTAAAACTTCTTCGAGCGTTCGAGATTGCTGACACGGAGCGAAACGTGGTGGACTCCGGACGTCCTCATGTTGATTGCCATGCTCGGCCTCGAGGGTGAGGGGATTGGATAGAAAGGCTTGACCAATCTGGATTTGGCGGGCTGGCGGGACAAGGAGGTGCGTCGTTCAGCGCCTTAGTTTAGGTCAATAGACTATAAAGTCGTGCCCACTAAAGCATATGCTCACGCACTGCGAATCGGGTGGTCGATGGGCGCCGTAATCAGCCGCCAGCCGCTTTAGCCAGAGTTTCCTCGGCCCAATTGTTTATGCTGGTGCCTTCGCGATCCGCCGCGCGCGTGATCGCTCGGTGAACGGCGGGATCAACACGCAGGATGAATTTCCCGGAGAATGGTTGCTCTGGCTCTTCGTCTCGCTCTTTGCAGAAGTCAAAATAGACTTCCATTGACTTGGCAAATTCTTTCTTGAGCTCCGCCATCGAACGGCCCTTGAAGTTCACGATGTCTGAGATGTTGACCACCCGACCGTGAAACCCGTTGTTCTCTTCGTCGATCTCAATTCGGGCTACGTAACCCTTGTATTCAAGTGTTGCCATCGTCGTCTCCCTTTGTGCGACCCAACAGTGATGAATTCAACCTCCCGGCAACCTTCATGTCGAGGGGTGGATCAGGGTTCGAGGATGGCAACTGAAGATAGTACCACGACACGCCTGGCGGTTGGGAATCTTATCCCTCGCTTCAGTCGGTCAGGTATGGCAAATACTTAGATTACACAGAGG
>JANMTG010000165.1:0-1549 GCA_031390205.1 Gemmatimonadota bacterium | reverse complement strand
GAATGAACTGCAAGCGCGAGTGTTTGTGGCGCAACGCGCCGCGCAGGAAGGGTGGGGCGGCGTCAGTCGGGTGGCGCGGCTGACGGGCATGTCGCGACCCACGATTCTGAAAGGGATCGCCGAACTCGAGAGCGGCACGATCGAAGCCCGCGCCGAGACCGGTCGCGTGCGTCAGGCGGGGGGCGGGCGGAAATCGATCGACGCCGTCACGCCGGTCATCGCGCGCGCGTTGGATCGGCTGCTCGCGGAAACGACCGCTGGCGATCCGATGAGCGCCTTGCGGTGGACGAACAAGTCGACGCGGACGTTGGCCGCCGAACTCACGGAACAGGGCTATGCCGTGTCGCATGTGACCGTGGCGCGCTGTCTGCATGACTTGGGGTACTCGCTGCAAGCGAATGTGAAGGCGGTCGAAGGCACGCAGCATCCCGATCGGGACGCGCAGTTTCGGTATATCAATCAGCAAGTGAGTCGCTTGCTGCGGACGCACGACCCGGTCGTGAGCGTCGATACCAAGAAGAAGGAACTCGTTGGCGCCTTTGCGAATGCCGGGCGTCGATGGAAACCTCAGGGGGCCGCGGATCGCGTCTCGGTGCACGACTTTCCGCATCTGGGCAAGGGGAAAGCGATTCCCTACGGGACGTACGACGAGGCGCGGGACGAAGCTCTGGTCAACGTGGGCATCACGCATGACACGGCCGAATTCGCGGTCGCGAGCATCCGGCGGTGGTGGCGCCTCCTGGGACGCAAGGCCTACCCGAAGGCAACACGCCTGTTGATTTGCGCGGACGCCGGCGGGAGCAACGGGAACCGACTGCGCGCGTGGAAAGTCCACCTGCAGCAGCTCGCCGACGATCTGCCGTTGGCGATCACCGTGTGTCACTATCCACCCGGCACGAGTAAGTGGAACAAGATCGAGCATCGCCTCTTCTCATTCATCAGTTTGAATTGGCAGGGACGACCGCTGCTCAGTTTCGAAGCGGTGGTCAATCTTATCGGCGCCACGACGACCAAGAGCGGCCTGAAGGTAAAAGCCGTGTTGGACACGACGTCCTACGAGCCTGGGGAAAAGATCAAGGATGCCGAGATGAGGAGGCTCCATCTCAAGCCACACGACTTTCACGGCGACTGGAACTACACGTTGCAGCCGCGTCCGACGACATAAACAACAAAGTCGCCCAACTGACTTACCGATTTGTAAATATTATTGTTTAACTAGCCCTTAGGCAGCCCGAAGACGAGCTTTATGCCAGAAACTTCAAAGCGGGTCAAACGGTTGGTTCGGGAGTACGCAGCCATTGCCCACGATCGAGAACTGGGCCAGGCGCTGCGCGATCTCAGTGCGCAGTTCGAGCGTTGGCGAAGCGGAGAGATCAGTCCGGCCGAACTCAATGACCTGATTCATCAGTTTCACGACGGCCTTTCTCGGGATATGTGGCGTAAGTACGCGACGAACCGCCTTGAGCCAGCCCTTGGGTTCGCGGTCGCGACCGGCATCCTGCGCAAGGAGGAGCTACCAGCCGAACTGCTTCAGCACCTCGCGGGACTC
>JANMTG010000150.1:0-13420 GCA_031390205.1 Gemmatimonadota bacterium | reverse complement strand
TCTCCTTCGACAGGGCGATAGATACGTACATCCGCGTGATGGGCGTGCCGGAGCCGCTCGCCAGCATGGTAGCAACTCGAGCGCTGGTTCACCTGGGCCGGGACCTGGTGCCATTCCGTCGTCGCATGCAGCGCGAAGGCGAGGACGTTCCGGCCGATAACAAGCCGCGGCTCAGGCTGGACGACGCCGCCACGCGGCAGGGCGATATCAGGCGGGCGTAGTAACCTGCATTTGCGCCGGTGCGTCGGAGGCGAGCGGGACGCAGCGGGTGCCCGCTTGCGGGCGCATGCCGAAGAGAATACCCTCGCCTCCCCTTACAGTGATATCAGTCGAAGCGGACAGAGCTGCCGGCTCGCTGCTTCAGTCCTGTGATTGCATCGGCATAGCGAGCTTCTCCCGTAGGTCCAGGGCGCTAAGGATGAAGATGAGCGCAACGAGCACCGCCGATATCACGCACCAGATGCAGATCGCCTGGATCACAGCCAGCTCGAGGTACGTGAGCCAACCCGAGAAGAGCAAACCGACCGTGGACCACGAGACGAGAAGCCATGAGACAAGCGGCATCCGCTCGAAGCGCGGCATCGTGCCGATGAGCGCGATGGCGAACACGTCGAGGTAAAAGAACACTCCCCACGCCGCGACGGGAAACCCAAGAAATAGCGCCCACTTGCTGGTATTCACAGTCTCACACGAGCCGACGCTGCAGCTCAGCTCGCCGATGATTCCGAGCTTGAACAACGTGAGATAGATCCCGATGAAGATCCCGGCCAGCGCGAGCGCGGCCACGATCATTCGCTTTGTCACCGGGTTGGGGGCGTCCCCGCGGCCGCCTCTGCCGGACGGGCGCTCCTCACCCCTGAGTCCACTATCGCCTTCATCTCGTCGTACGACATCGAGCCGGGGTACAGCTTGTTGCCGATAACGAAACTGGGAGTGGAGTTGACTCCGCGACGGAGTCCGTCGGCCAGGTTGGCGCTGATCCGACGCCGGTACTTTTTCGAGTCATAGCAGGTTTCCCAGCGGCCGATGTCGAGCCCGACCTCGTTCGCATACCGCTTGAAAAAAGCCTTCGGACTGTCCGTGGCCTGGCCGTTCCACTCGTCCTGTGACTGGAAAATTCTGTCGTGCATCGGCCAGAACTTTCCCTGCTCGTCGGCGCAGGCGGCGGCGTGGGAAGCCGGCATGGTATTCGGATGCATCGAGAGCGGGAAATCGTAGTAAGTGATGCTCGCGAGGCCGGTGTCGATGATGCGCTTGCGGACGTCGGGCTCGGTGATCGTGGCAAAACCAGCACACGCCGGACACTCGAAGTCGGCATACTCGAGGATTTTTACGGGGGCATCGGGCTTGCCCATGAGATAGCCCTGGGCGGGGCCGGCGTTGGTCGTGTCCGGCCCGTCCGCCGCATCCCGAGCTCCCGCTTTCGGCCTGCTCGCCACGTAGGCGAGCGCCGCTACGCCGATGATGCCGATAATTCCAAGCACCCAGTAAAAGGGTTTTGGCCGACTTGATGCATTGCGGGACTCCCTGACGGGGTTCTTGCGGGGTACGTTCCTGTCTCTCGGATTATCGCTGGGCGGCGGCATTGTTCCGGGGTAAAGTTCGATCGTTCAGGCGCGAGGCCGATGGTGACGCGAAAGGTATGAGAGAGGTATAGAGATGCAAGCTGACATTCTGCGAGTGCCGGTAGGTCCGGGAGCAATGCACGTCGAGAGATACGGTCATGGTGGCACCGCCGTCATTCTCGTGCACGGCTTTGGCACCTGCAATTTTCTGTGGCGCGCGGTAGCGCCCACGATCACCGCCGCCGGCCACACCGCGTACTCCCTGGACCTCCTCGGCCACGGACAATCGGATCGGCCATTGGACGCGGACTTCGGAATCGCGGCGCAGGCCGAGTACCTCGATGCCGCCATGACGGTGCTGAGAGTGGCACGTGGAGTCATTGTCGGTGTGGACATGGGCGGCGATGTGGCGATGAAGCTCGCGGCAACACGGCCCGAGCGCGTAGAGAAGCTCGTGCTCATCAACACTCCGGCGTTCGAAGACCTTCCCGCCAAGGAGATAACGCAGATGCAGCGGCGCACCGCGCGTTTTGCCTTCAGCCTCACCCGCGGGGTGATGGGGGCCGCCCCGCTGCTCGAGGGCGTGCTCAAGGGAAGCGTCGCTGATCCCGAGCACATGCCGATGCGCCTCATCGCGCGCTATCTCGCCCCCTTCGTCGGGAAGGACGGCGCAAATCACCTGCTCGCTCTGGCGAGCTCGATCAATCGCGCCGACCTGGACGAGGACGATTACGGCGCGATTCAGGCGCCCACGCTCATCATCTGGGGGGATGAGGACAAGTGGGTGGACGGCAAGCTCGCCGAGCGGCTGGCCAACGCCATTCCGGACGCGAGGCTCGTCCGCCTGGCAGGGATAGCGCGCCTCGTTCCCGAGGAAAACCCCGAGCATCTCTCCGAGCTCCTGCTCGATTTCATCAAGCGGCGAGCCGCGGCATGAACCTTTCTCCTATGAGATGGTGTCTAACGAGGGTAGATTGAAGGAATACGATCTCAGGACGTTTTACTCCAACCGAATTGATGAACACCCAGAAAAACAGATTCCGAAAGGAGCCGGTTCGCGAAACGGCTCCGTTCGAGAAGGCCCGCGATGAACTGTTCCAGCACGTAATGAGCTGCGGCGTAGTCGGTTCTGCGGCCGATGATCAGAAGGATTGGTTCGACAACACGATCGAGTACCTGGCGGAGCGATACCATGAGCTGAGCCCGTCGGAAATGGCCGAGCTTCGAGTGCTCGGAGAGAGGTTCGCTCAGCCGCCCAAAGAGAGAAAGGTGGTTTGAAGGGAAGGGGGCGCCAGGAATGGCGCCCCTTTCTTTTTGGGTCGTCACGGAATCCGGGAAATGTGTTAGGAGCCGAAGGGCTCACTGAAGACCACCTGCCGGGTGCGGTCGGCTTTCACGGCCGTGGGCTGCGGGCTTCTCTGGGCCACCGTTCTCCTACTGTCCGCCCCCGCATCTCGTTCGTAGGGGTAAAGCCCGCGGCCCACCGCTTAAACGCTCACCGCCCCTGGCAGGTAGACTTCCGTAAAAAGTCGATTTGGCATGTCACCTCCTGGCACGAACCCCCCGCCGGAGTATCAGCCCGAGCCGAGCGCCTCCCCCAAGCCCAACCTCGAATGCCGGCACCAAGCCAGAAGTCCGCCCGGGCGCCAACGGCCCTTCCACTCCGAGAAAAAAGAGCAGGTAAGCTTTCGCGCCACCCTCCGCGGTGGAGTTGAAGCGCGCCGACAGCCCGGCCCCGCCGTACGGTGCCCACCGGCTCTGACGCAGGGGATCGAAGGTGAACCGACCAATGAGATCGCTGCGCGCGTCGAGCCCATGCCGTCCGATCCCCGCCCCCACCACGAAGCCGGTACGGACATAAAGTCCCGCCGGAACGCTCAGGCCGTAGCCCGCGTGCACGGCCGTGTGCTCGGACACGATGGCATCGACGCGGCCTTCACTCTGGAACCGCTGCTGTCCGCCCTGGGCCCCGCCGCTGGAGGGAACGCCAATCGCGAGAACGGCCACGAGCGGTACCGTGAACCGCTTCACCACCCTTCGGGCGACAACGCGTGTCAGCGCGACCGCGCGCGCCAGAGTGCGACGGTGTAGTCCACTATGGCCGCTGCGGACACGACTCCGATCGCGTTCACCATCAGGCCCGTGTACGCGGGAGTCAGCAGCACGGCAACGAGCGCGACGAGCTGCAGGACGGTTACGATCTTGCCAAGCATTCTTGCTCTGAACACCGCCGGGCGCAGCCATGGGATGATTTTGGCGACCAGGAATCCCGCGGCTGTGGCGATATCGCGCGCGAGGAAAATGAAATACTGACCGGTGGTGAATCGGCCTTCCACCAGATAAACGGAAATCGCAACGAAGACGAAAATACGGTCGGCGAGCGGATCGATGAGCGCGCCGGTCTCGCTCTCCGCCTTTTCACGGCGCGCGAGCCATCCGTCCACGAAATCCGTGAAGCCGGCGATGACGATTATCGCGACGCGTTCCCACGTTCCCTGAATGAGCACGAAGCCGAGCGCGAGCACGAGCCGTGACAAGGAGATCGAATTGGGCAGAGTGAACACGGCGCCGCGAGTCATACGCGCGAAAAGTACGGTCGCCCGCAAGCGCTTGCCAGCACGCGCGAGCGCGTCTAGCTTCGCTCGATGACCGCGCAGAAGCTGCTCGCGGCGAGCTTTCTCACGCTCGCCATAGCTATGATCGCGTGGGACATCCTGATGGCGGGGCGGATATCCCAGCTGCGGCGGATCCCGCGGAGCTTCCAGGCCATCACCGGCATCGCCGGCCTGCTGCTCGTTCCGTCGCTGGTGGTCGCCTATACTTCAGCCTCCACGCTCTACGGCCGCGCGATCTTTCTCGTCGCGAGGCTGTGGCCGTTCACCGCGTCCCTGTTCGTGCTGCAGACTATCTTCGCCCTCGCGCGGAGGCTGGTGACTCCCCTGCTGGGATTCCCGCTGCTCGTCTACAACACCATCATCGCAGTCGTCGCCGTGGCGAAATTCACCATTGCCAACGGCGGCACTCCCCCCGACTTCGCACTTGCTCTCAACGCCGCGCAGGCAAGCATGCTCGGCGCGTTCTTTGGAACCGCCGCCCTCTGGAATCCGCTCTACATGCAGATTCCGATTTTCGCGCCCTCGCTGCCGGCGCGGTGGGGATTCACGCGGCTCGCCCGCGTAGTGCTCGCGGGAGCGGCGATCGCACTCACCGCGCTCGTCGTGGTCGAGGTCCCCGGAGCGTTCGCGGGAATCCAGAGCTACCAGTCACACCAGAACGATCAGCTTCAGGAGCATCCGGAGGGCGATTTCCGCATCGGGCTGAAGATCTTCCCGGATCTGCGCAATGGTCCGCCTCCTCTCGCTCTTCGTTACGACCTGGCGCTCGCGGACACCATGCGCGTCGACGCCATCAGTGTGGTGGTTCACCCGGAAGCCGCCCGGGGCGCGGCTCTCGATTCACTTGCGCGCTCGATCGAACGCAAGCGCGCCGACAGCACTCTGTTGATCGTCGCGCTCGGATATCCGAAGGACGGCGGAGATCTCATTCGACAATCGCGCGATGCGTACACCCTCGCCCGAATCAGAGACATCGATCGTTTGGCGCGCCGTCTCCGCCCCGATTACCTCATTCCCGCCGTCGATCCGCTGGAAGAGGGCGACCGCGTGCTCGGCGACCAGACCCCCGAGTACTGGATCGAGTATCTCACCCGTGCCGCGCGCGCCGCTCACTACGTAAATCCGAACATCAAGGTTGCCGTCTCGATGAGCAGCTACGGCACTCGCGACAGCACTCTCTACGCGTGGGCAGCGCGTCCGGGAACTCCGATCAACGCCGTCGGCTTCTCGCTCTTTGCCGGATTCGACGGGGCGCGATCGCTCGACACTGACATGCGCGTGGCCCAGAGGTGGATGCGGCAGTTTCCCAGGCCGAAGGAGCACTGGGTGTTCGCGGCAGGAGGATACCCGCTGGTGCATGGTGAGTTGAACCAGAGACTCGCGATCTGGGGAGTGCTGGCGTGGGCAACGGCCGAGCAACCCATCAAGGGATTGGTTGTGTACGAAGCCGGAGACTACAACACGGTGCGCGGTCTCAGAGCGCCAAGCGGCCGGCTGCGCGCGGCGACGGCGAAGATCCTGCAGGCGGACAGTGCGCTCAAGTCAAGCGCGGCCGCGGGCGCCACACCACCCTAGACGGTTCGCCCCACTCCGCGGACGATTCCCTCCACCCGGCGGTCCGCGTCGAAATACCTGACGGCGACGTCCCGCATGCTCGCGGCGGTGACCTCCCTCACGCGCGTATCGAACTCCTCCAGCTCCGCCAGTCCCGATCCGAACATCCAGGCATCGAGCAGCTCTCCAAGCACCGCGCCACCGCTCTCCTGACTGATCGCGTGCGAGCCGACGATGTACTCCCTTGCCCGTGAAATTTCGTCGGCGGAAACGTCGGCGTTACACAGCTTGGCGAACTCGGCCAACAGCCCCTCGCGCGCGAGAGCTTCCTTCTCGGGCGAGGTGGCGATGTAGGAGATGAACATCCCGGCCGCACGGCGCTCGCTGACGCCCGCCTGCACGGTGTAAGCAAGCGACTGCCGGTCGCGGAGCTCGTCGAAGAATCTGCCGCCGAGACCACTGGCAACAGTCGCGATCAATGAGGCGGCAAACCGCGCATCGTCGGTGCGGGACGGGGCGGGAAACGCCACCGCCAATGCTGTCTGCGCCTTCTCCCGCGTCTCAGCCACGACCTGGGCGGCGCGCGGCCAGTCAGGGCGCGCGATTGCCGGAGTGTCGCGCGTTACGAGTGACCCAAGCTCGTTCGCGACCATGTCCGCCACTCCCGCCGGGTCCAGGTCCGCTACGATCCCGATCACTGAAGACGATTCGAGAATGCGGGTGCGGTGCCAGTCGAGGATGTCGTCCCTGGTGATCGCGCGCAGAGATTCGTCGGTGCCCATTGGCGGCGCGCCGTACGGATGGCCGCGAAACGCGGCCTCGCGCGCCAGCTTCATCGGATACCGGTACATGTCGTCGCGTAGCATTGCGACGTTCGAGAGAGCGACCACACGCTCGGTCTCGAGCGCATCTTCGGGAACGACCGCCCGAGCGATCACGTCGCCCAGCAGCTCGAGCGCATCCGCGAGCCTGGCCCTGGGTACGGAGAACGACCAGCCAAAGCTGTCGCTGCCCGCGCTGGCCGATATCGTCGCGCCGAGCATCTCCGCGTCCTCGGCGATCTGCGCCGCCGTGCGGGTGGCCGTTCCCTTGAGCATGGTGCGCGCGGTCAGCAGAGTAAGCCCGGCCAGATGCGCGGGCTCTTCGACGCAGCCGCCCGCGATGTACAGCGCAACGTGCGCCATCGCCGCGCCCGGTTTTCGACGAACGAGCACCGGCACTCCGTTCGGCGTGCGGAAGACGAGCACACCCGACTCTTGCCGGTCGAAGGTCGCGCGAGTTGTCCTCCGCGCCGGCGACGATGCGCGCGCGGGGATTGCCGCCAGGCGCTCGTTCACTCCGCCGTCGAGGAGCGCCCGCATCGCGCCCGAATCGGGTGCTATCTCCGGCGAGCTCTCCGGCCGGTAGATGAGCGCCGCCGCCCTGTCCGGCGTCAGGTGTCTGGCGGCCACATCCTGTACGCTCTCGGCATCGGTGGACATGAAGCGATCGAAGTACTGCGCCCCGAGGCGCCAGTCACCCAACGCCTCCCATTGCGCCAGGTAGTTCGCCCTGCCTTCCGCCGTTTCCAGCCGCCTTACCCAGCTCGCCTCAAAAATTCGACGCACGCGCGCCAGCTCGTGGTCGTGAACGCGTTCCTCCCGCAGCGCACCCAGCTCGTGCCAGATCGCGCGGGCGGCGCTCACGGTCTTGTCTGCCTCCGTCTCGGCGTCAACGACGAACACCCCGAGCTCGGTGGGAGTGTAGTCATAGGCGCCGATCGCTGACGCGAGCTTGCGCTCGCGAACGGCGCGGTACAACCGCGATGCTCTTCCCGTAGCGAGAACGGCAGCCGCCACGTCGAGCGACGCTGTGTCGGGATCGAGAGTGCCGGGCGTTCTCCAGCCCATCACCAGCTGAGTGTTGGCAATGTCGCCCGCAAGCTCGCGATAGCGAAAACCGGCGCGCTCGGGTTCCGCCGGCCCGGGGCTCCTCGCTGGCACGCCGGCCTCGAGCCCACCATAGACATCGCTCACACGTGCCGTCGCAGCTTCCGCGTCGATGTCCCCCGAGATGCTCAGGATGGTATTTCCCGGACGATAGAAGTTGCGGTAGAACGAATCCATCTTTTCGCGCGTGAACGAGCGCAGGCCTCGTTCGTGTCCGATGCGCCAGCGCCTCATGCGGTGCGCATCGTGGAGCAGCTCGTAGAGGTTCTCCGTAGCCACTGCTCCCGGATTGTCCGATTTCCGCTTCGCTTCCTGGATGATGACCTCCATCTCTTTGGCGAGCTCCGCCGAGTCGATGATGGAGTTGGCGTACGCATCGGCCTGGATGTCGAGCCCTTTGAGAAATCCGGAAGACGGCAGCACCGTGTAGTAGGCGGTGTTGTCGTAGATCGTATGGGCGTTCAGGCAGCCTCCGATCGCCTTCGTCTCCTTGGCGATCTCTCCCACGCCGCGCTTCGCCGTCCCCTTGAAGAACATGTGCTCGAGGGCGTGCGCCAGCCCGTTCTGGTCGTCGGTCTCGTCGAAGTAGCCGGCCTTAACCCAGGTGACGATCGCCACGACGGGCGCCGTCCGATCCTGCTGGACCAGCACGGTGAGCCCGTTGGGGAGAACGGTGCGGTGAACTGTCTCGGGATTCATTGCCGCCCTGGGGTGACGCCGCTAGCCAGCCAAGGGTCGGCGCTGGAGCACGATGAGTCCCATCACGAAGAAGAGCGCGCCGTAGCCGGCGAGCCACGCTACGTCGGACAGTGGCGCCGTCCCAGTCGCGAGGAGCGACTGGGCTACGCCGTCCACCCTGTGCACGGGTGGCAACAGCTCGACCGCTTTGGCTCTCCAGTCCTGTCCGCTCGAATACAGCGCCCGCAGCACGGCTGACCCCAGCCACACCGCGGCAAGCGCAACCCAATCGTGTTTCGTCGCCGCTGAAATGAAGAACCCGATCCCGCCAAGGGCGACATAGAGCAGCGAGGTGTAGAGGAGGAGACTCCAGACGTTGAATTGTCCGGCGTACGCGAAAAACACTCCCGCGAGAACGAGTATTCCGGAGAGGAGTCCGGCCAAATGCACGAAGAACAGCTGCCCGTAGTAGCGCACGGGGCTCACCGGCTTCGCGAACATGAACCGGTAATATCCCTGCTTCCGGTCGGTGGAGATCAGTCCATTCACCGCGATGAACACGGCAATCAGCACCAGAGTGCTAGCCAGCATGGTGACGAGCCGCGTGATCAGCTCCGCGGTCAGCGCCTCCGGGAACGACCGCCGAATGGGAAGCAGCTGTAGATAGCCCCACAGCAAGCCGATGATGACGATGGAGATTCCCTTCTCCATCACGAAGTCGCGAACCTGCCAGAGGGAGTACCTGGCCAGCCGGGCGCGACTCACTTCGATTCTCCCACGGCTTCGCGGAACTGGTGCTCGAGCATGGATCGTTCGGGCACGACGCTCGCGACTTGCGCGCCCCTCGCGATGAGGTATGCCAGGGAAGTGTTCAGCTCCTGGATGCTTCTCACCGTCACGGCATACTCACCTTTTCCTGCGGGCTCAGCACCCGGGAAAGCTTCCCGCATCCTCTCCTCACCGCTGGCGAGCACGACGCGGAAACGCGTTGCCCTCTCTTGCTCCTGTTCGTGATCGTAGCCCGTGCTGACCAGTCGCTGGAGGCGCCCGTGATCGATGATTGCCACCCGATCTGCCAGGCGCTGAAGCTCGTCGAGGTTGTGGGAGGCAATCAGGATCGTGCGATCCGCGCTGCGCAGCTCTTCGATGATGCCCCGGAATCTTTGCGTCCACACCGGGTCGAGTCCGTGAGTGGGTTCGTCGAGAACGAGAATCCGTTCCGGTCGGAGCAGCGCCTGCGCGAGTCCGAGCCGCTGCAGGTTTCCCTTGGACAGCGCCTTTATCTTCTTCTCCCGGTGCTCATCCAGTCCGAGCAAGGCGATCACTTCGTCGACGCGCGTCGCAACCTGTGACTCAGGGATTCCGGCGAGCGTAGCGAAGCGCACCAGTGCGCGATCGGCGCGCCACTTCGGATTGATGGCGATCAGCTCCGAGAGGTAGCCGATGCCGTTACGCTCGACGTAGGTGCGCGCAGGTAGCCCATCGATCTCGAGGGTCCCCGTCGTGGGCCGGAGATATCCGAGCAGCATCGCGATGAGAGTGCTCTTCCCCGCCCCGTTGGGGCCGGCGATGCCGAATATCTCTCCCTCTGCCACCTCTAACGAAAACTCCTCGACCGCTTTAACCGAGTTGCCGAGGAGTGATCTGTATGTCTTCCCGACGTTCCGGAACTCGATCACAAGGGCGGAGGGCTCGCTGCGGGGAACGGCTGCAGGCACGCCGTCCACGGGCCGCTGCCCGCGTTGTTGATCCACTTGGTGCCTTCGTCGACGCGGTTGAGGCGCATCATCGCGCAGCCAAGGTATCCCTGCGCTGCCTTGTCATCCGGGTTCGCCTGCACCGCTCGAACGAAGAACCGCCGTGCCAGATCGTACTGCCTGCTGGCGAAAAGGATGAGGCCCATCTCCCTGAGCGCAACGGCATTCCTCGGCTCCAGCCTCAACGCCGTGTCGAGCTGCGCGCGCGCGGAGGCAAGATCGCCCTCCTCCCGCGACAGCCGGGCGAGAAAAACGTGCGGCGCCGCCACGTTCGGGTTGTCTCTCACCGCTTTCGCGAACTCTCCGCGCGCTCTTTCGCGCTGTCCCGCCTGCATCGCATCGATGCCAGCCGCGAGCGTGTCGACCGATGTGCGATTCATCACGAAATAGCCGCCCACCAACAGAATGAGGAAAACCGGAACGGCGAGGAAAACGGCTTTCGGAATCTTCGGCCATTTGCGTCCGCCCGTCTCGGCGGCGGCCAGCGCGTGTTCGATGTTTCGCGGCCCGATGCCGCCGCTCATGTACGCCGGCGGTGGCTGCTCGATGGTAGGTGGACGGGTGGAAGATACTTTCGAGCCGATCGTCGGCGGCGGCCGGTGCCCTCCGGGTGGCGGCGGCGCGTACGGTGATACCGGCTGCTGGGATTGTCGCGGAGTATGGGCCGCCTGGAGGGGGCTCGTCGGAGTCGCGCGCGGCACCGGCGCGGTGCCCGTCAGCGCGGATTCGAGTGCCCTGAAACCCTCGATGGCGGCGTCTCCATCGGCCTGAGTCGGTTTGTAGGTCGTGCGGTTCGCGCGGTCGCGCGCGGCGAGAAACTCGAGCAGCGAGTGCGCCTGCGGGTACGAAATCAGCTCGCTCTGCCGCGCCGCCCTTATGAGCTGCTGCCCGCCGAGCGTTGAGCCGCCGACGTGCGCCCGGAGCGAGTTCTCGACGCCGGTCCAGAGGTCGATGATGTCGGCGGCGAGATCTTCCGCCCCGCGCGGCGTCTCGAAATGCGCCAGTACCGGGCGAACGCCGTTGAGGGCGGTGAGGGCCCCCGAGCTCGGCGGGCTCACCTTAAGATGCGCAACAGTCCTGCGTCGGCCCGACGACGAATGAAGCTCTCGGCGTCCTGCTCCGGTTTTGGACTCTCATCCAGGCACTTCGCTTCGCGCATCTTGTCCACGATCTCCTCCCACGTTCCCTCGAACGTGTTGCCGTTGACGAGGGTTATCCGGTGCGACTCGGGAGTTGATTTTACATCGGCAAAGCTGGAGAGCAAGGCTCCGAACAGCTCGAGCTGGCCTTTTGCCTCGGTTTGCGCGGTGTCCATTGCCTTGGCTTCGATCTCGGCGAGCATCTCGTCGATGTCGTCGAGCTCGCCCGAAAGCTCTCGGAGACGATCTTCCCAGGGGCGCAGCTCGGGATCGGTGTCGCGCAGGCGATAGATCATCTTCTTCAGCTCGATCAGCCTCCAGATGCCCAGCTCGTCCCAGTGGTCGTCGGGCGTCGAGCGGTCGAGATGATACAGCGCGGCCTCGTAGTCGCCGCGATCATAGAAAATGTTGCCGAGGTAAATGCGCGCCTCGGTGTGGTCCGCATCCATCTGCAGCGCGCGCCTCAGCGTCGCGATGGCGCTTTCGTCGTTGCCAAGCCGGTGCTCGGCGTAGCCGATGCACGAGATGGCTTCCGCCGCGTCGGGCGTCTGCTGTGCCGCGATTTCGAAGAACTGCTTCGACTCCTCGATCAGTCCTTCGCGAAATAGCGCGCGTCCGATCTGCAGCATCAGCTCGACATCGTCCTGGTAGCCGAGCTCGAGGGTGTGCTGAAAGCTCTTGAGCGCGCGGGCCTGCTGGCCGAACTTGAGCAGCGTCTCGCCTAGCCCGGCGAGCGCATCCTCGTGGTCGGGGTCGAGGACGAGCGCTTCCTCGAAGCTGCGGCGCGCCCAGGCGTATTCCTCGCGGGCGTGGTAGGCGTAGCCAACTCCAATGTGGAGCTCCACCGAATTCGGGTAGAGACCGAGTCCTTCCTTGAGTACGTCCAGAGCTTCGTCATACTGGCCTTCGTTGTACAGCTGATGCGCTCTCTCGTCGTACTCTTCAGAACTCAAAAAAGGTGTTGGCATGACGACGCACCCTCCGAGGAGACGAGTATAAGTCTATTGTACTCTTTAGACACTGCATTGTTCAAGGGAGTAACATCCCGGGCGCGGTTGTTCAGGTTACCACCGCCGTCATTTCCGAGAAACGCTGCCAGCTTCCGCTCTCGAGGGAACTGACAATCTCCGAAATGACCGCTTCGATTTCGTCGTCTCGCGTGAAGAAGTGGGGGGCAATCCTAATGCCCGCGCCGGCGCGATAGTCAACCAGTATGTCGCAGGACAGAAGGTGCTGGGTGACCTCGTAGCCGTGAAGAATATCGAGGGCGACGGTGCCGCCGCGCCGCGCCGGATCGCGCGGGGCACTCACCGTGAAGCCGTTCTGGTCGGCGAGCTCGATGAGGCGGGACGTGAGCGCAGTGCTTCGTTCCCGAATGGCGTCAATCCCCACCTTCCGCACGATCTTAGGGCCTTCGGCCGCGGCGTAGAGAGCCGGAATCACAGGAGTACCGTTGAGCCAGCGGAATGCGCCAGTGGTGTACTCCATGGTGTCCTCGAAGGCGAACGGCCTCGAGTGCGCCTGCCAGCCGGTGAGCGCCGGCTTTAGCTTGTCCCGCACGGTCGGACTCACGTAAAGGAAGCAGGCCCCCGGACCTCCACACAACCACTTCAGCACTCCCCCCGTCAGGAAATCGACCTTGCTTCGTTTCACGTCCACAGGCACGATGCCCACGGCGTGAAAGGAATCGAGAGAGACGAGCGC
The DNA here is from genome assembly GCA_031390205.1 of Gemmatimonadota bacterium. Lineage (GTDB taxonomy): Bacteria > Gemmatimonadota > Gemmatimonadetes > Gemmatimonadales > Gemmatimonadaceae > UBA4720. The sequence continues at coordinate 480 of JANMTG010000150.1, read as the reverse complement.
GCCCATTTGGTGCGCTCGCTCGCAGATCGCGTCCGCATCCATGAGAAACGCGCTCCTGAACAGCACGTGCGAAACCGCCACCAGGCGGGTCCGCTCATCAATCGCCTCGAGCAGTTACTGGCGCTCGATGGTAATGCCATCGTCCGACTTCACCACTACCACCCGCGCTCCGAGCCGCCGTGCCATCTCCTCGTAGGCGTAGCGCACCGATGGAAAGTCGAGCTCCGTCATCACCACTGTGTCGCGGCCCTTCGGGAAGTCGATGGCGGAGAGCACCGCGGTCTGGGCGATCGTGACGTTGGGCATCATCACCACCTCGCCATCGCCGGCGTTGATCAGTGGCGCGATCTCGTTGCCGACTTCCACGGGGCGCTCCCACCACCCGCGATTCCAAGCCTTCACTCCGAGCTCGCCCCAGTCGCGCGCGTATTCGGCGAGCTTCGCGGGAACGGAGCGGGGCATCGGCCCCAGCGAATTGGA
>JANMTG010000140.1:0-4701 GCA_031390205.1 Gemmatimonadota bacterium | reverse complement strand
CGCCGTCGTCATCTCAGGCGGCCCTCCGGGAGGCTGCACGTCGCCCCCGGGTGTCGCGCTCGCGTCTCTGCTCGTGGCGCATGCGGCGAGTGCCGGGATCAGACTCAAGCCGCACAGAAATCTTCTGAGTGTATGTCGATCAACAACAGCGAGCTGCATTAGAGGCGGCGGGTTTCGGGTGGTTGGCGAGCGAGAGTTACTTGGCGGGAGAACTTTCAATAAGCAGGCCGGGGGAGTGAGTGAGCCCGCGGTGATATATACACCATTAGGGTACCCTTCTTGCTTTCGGGATATGTTCGGGCTATCCTGGCAGGGTACATGACCGACCGTAACGCCGCCCTCCGCACACTGATCGAGCATCGTTTTCCCGATGCGACCCCGGTTACACACCGGACGGCCGAGCCTGTTGCGACGGGGATCGAAGTGCTCGACGCGATTCTTCCCGGGCGAGGACTTCCTCGCGGCAGGCTTACGGTGTGGATGCCGCAGGGGGGAGCCAATGCGGTGCTGAGGGCCGCCTGTCATACGACTGTCGCCCAAGGGGAGAGGGCTGTCTGGATCGATGGGCTTGGCACCGTCGCCGGTCCGTTCTGGGAAGAAGGGCCGATCCTGGTGCGGCCGCGCAACAGGAAGCATGGACTCCGGGGAGCGGAGGAGCTGCTCCGCTCGGGAGGTTTTGCGCTGGTTGTGATTGCCGGCATCGAGCCCGAGGGTACCGAGACGGTGCGACTCTCTCGCGCGGTGCGCGAAGGCGGAGGCGCGCTCGTCACGCTCACCACGCACGCATCGATGGCGAGCCTGAGAGTCACTTCGCGGATCCTCCGTGAAAGCTACCGGTGGCGCAAAACTCCTTTCGGCGATCCCGCCGAAGCGCAGGAGGCGATGATCCGGGTGGGGGTGCGATCACTGGGCTGGAACCGGAGCGCGGATTTTCCGGTGCCGGTGGTGCCGTACGATCTGCGAATGGGGCTCGAGAGCGGGCTCGTCGATCGGCGCGGCGCCAAGTAACTGCAACTTAGAACTACCAAGCTGCCGGCCTTACGACGTCGGGACGGGCTTAGCCGACCTTCCGCTTTTTCTTTGTCGGATTCGCATGGACTTGCTCGACCAGATGCGGCGCGCTCCATGACTTGCCGAGCAGTTTCTGGAAACAGTGCTTCGGCACGATCTCCACGCCAGCTTTCGACAGAGCCTCGTAGCGCAGGAGCTTCTCAGGGTAGCGCGAGATCGTGGTCGGCTTGTAGGAGAGCGCCAGAAAGAAGTTGTCGGTGAGACTGAGGGCGAAGATCTCGTCGATGTTCCTCGCCCGCGCCAGGCGCTCGACTCCCAGGACTACCTGCGTCCCCAATCCGCGCCCGTGTTGCGACGCGGCCACCGCGACGGACGATACCTCGGCCAGCGAAGGCGAGTACTCATCGAGCGCGGCACAGGCGAGGACGTGTCCGCCCCCGTCGGTCGCCACGACATAGTTGTCGATTGACGCCGCGATCTGCTGCGCGGTTCGCGGCAGCATCAGCCCCTCGGCGCTGTACGGCGCCACCAGATCGGCGATCTGGTCGGCGTCCGCGCGCACGGCGCGGCGCACCGTGGTATCCGGCGCGCTGGACTCAACCCTCGAGAACTGGAGAGCGGGCCTGGACGGGAATGGGAAATTATGCACACCGAATGTATATATAAGCATGGCCCGCCACGCAAGACTTTTCTGCGCCGGGCCAGCCTGGATCGATCTCGCCGCGCGCTGCGCGGCGGATAGAGGGTGCTAGTGCCTCGCGAAGACCGTGGTCTTGCCGCTCTTGTCGAAGCTGAGGACCTCGTAGCGGTCGGTGCGCGGGCCTTCCATGCCCGGCGATCCCATCGGCATTCCGGGAACAGCGAGTCCCAGGACGCGGGGCTTCTCCTTCAGCAGCCGCTTGATGTCAGGTGCGGGGACGTGGCCCTCGATCAGGTAGCCGTTCACCACCGCCGTGTGACACGACTCGAGGCGCTCGGGGACGCCCAAGCCGCGCCTGATCTCGGTCATCTCGGCGGTGTTCTTCTCGTTGACGCGATAGCCGTGCTTGATCAGGTGCTCGATCCACTTGCTGCAGCAGCCGCAGTTCGGATCCTTGTAGACGGTGATCACCGGCTCCTTCGACGGCGCGTGCATGGACGATGGCGCGGCAGCGCCAGTCGTCATCGCCAACGTCAGGAACCCGATGCCCAGCCAAATTTTTTGTATGGAACGATTCATTCCCTGATTCCCTGAATTCGTAAGCGCTGCACCTGTGGCTCCATACACTGGAATCTAATCACGGGTCCGGAATGTCTTGCGGCGCCATTCTTGCTTTCGGCATATGTTCGGGCTCTAGTTTGGTCCTTCGTAATACCGGAAAAATGACATTCATCTGCCTCTGGAGTCCCGCCGCCCCCGCCCCCGCCCAAACGGAAAGCGAGATCAGTCACAACCTCACTCCCGCTCTGCTCGCAGTTGCTCCACGAGTGATGCTCGGCACGGCTGGATCGGTGTGGGCCGATGCGCGGGGCATGAGCGCCGAACCTCTGGCGAGAAGTCTCCTCGAGGTTTTTCACAAGGCCGGAGTGGAGAAGGTAAGAGCGGCGCTCTCCATCGCTCCAATCTGCGCCGAAGTCGCGGCCAGACATGGAAAAGGCGCGCTGATCGGGATTCCGCCGGGCGCGGAGCGCGACTATCTCGCACCACATCCCGTTGCTGTGCTGGAGCCATCGCTCGCTCTGGCATCACTGCTCGATGGAATCGGCATTGAGAGCTGCGGAGATCTGGCGAGGCTCGATCACGAGTCGGTCGAAGTTCGCTTCGGCGCCGAGGGCTCTCGTCTCTGGCGGCTGGCGCGGGCCGACGATTCACGCCGCATCTTCACCAGCATACCACGCGCGCTCCCGCTCGCCTCGCTCGACTGGGTGGAATACGCGCTCAAGGATCCCGAGAGGCTCGTCTTCATCATCAACGCGCTCGTCGGAAACATCTCGACGGAGCTCACGGCCCGTGGTCAGTGCGCGCGCGAGATGACGATGATCTTCTCGCTCGCGAATCGCGAGACCTTCGAGCACCTGGTGCGGCCGGCGAGGTCGACCGCGAGCCACAAGGCGTGGATGCGACTGATCCGCACGCATCTGGATCGCATCGTTCTCCCCGATGCCGTGGTCGGCATCACCATCCGCGTGGAGTCGGTCACGGGCGAAGTCGAGCGGCAGGGTGACATCTTCGACCGCGGCTTCGCGACTGCGCGTGCCACCGAGGAAGCTGTCGCGCAGCTTCTCGACGATCAGGGTGCGGTGATAGTGGTTCCGTCGAACAGTCGGCATCCGCTTCTCGAGAAGAGAACGAGTTGGCAGGTGCAGGAGCCGGCGCACGCAACGCGCGCGAGCGTGGTGAAAAAAACGCGCGCTGACCCCGAGCTCACGCTCCAGACATTTCCCGAGCCGCGCCGCATCATCGTAAAGACAGTGCGCCGCCGCGATCACGATCTGCCGATCGAGTACCGCGACAACGATGCAGTGGTTGTCGTCGAATCGGCCGCCGGTCCTGATCGCGTGTCGGGCGAGCAGTGGGAGAAGCCGTTCGCCAGAGAGTATTACCGCTGCGTTACCAGCAACGGTGAGCTCGTCTGGATTTTCAGGACGGTGAGTGAGGGAGGGGGGTGGTACATCCACGGACTATGGGACTGAAACTGCAAGGCTCAGCTACCGGCTTTCAGTCGTTCAGCTGTGAGCTGAGAGCTGTTGCGAACAGGGAAGAGAAGCATAGCTGGCAGCGGTCAGCTACAGAGCTGCCAGCTGGGAGCACGATCGGGCCGGGGCAGCAGGCCTATCAGGATTTCTGTGTGTGAGTCCGGTTGTCAGTACCGTGGTTCGGGAAACAACGCGACCAGGAAATCGCACTGCGAAGTGAGTCATTGCCGCTATCCATTCAGGAACTGGACGTTCGTTTCTTGTCGGAGCTCCGAGCCGACAGCTCTGTAGCTGACGGCTGCCCGCTAAGCTTTTCTTCAGTGTTCGTTGTAGCCCGGAGCTTCAGGCTGAACGACTGAAAGCTGACCGCCGCGAAGTTTGTGGTTTACCGGCCGAAGCGGCGTGCGGCCATGCCTGACGCCGAACCCGGCAGGCCGACCCAGCGAGCGAGCAGCGCGATCGCGTCATCCTCCGTGAGTCGGGTCCTCAGCCGGGACGGCGTGATCTCGAAAACCTCAAGTGAATGCGCAGTGAATATTCTCGCATGCCGGTAGCCCAGCTTGAGCGCGACCTCTCGCACCGAATATCCGGGGTCGCGGAGGTAGGTCATGCCGCGCAGAAGCTTTGCCGCGACGAGGAGCCGCTTGGGAGAGGCGAGGTGGGCAATCTCGAAGTACCGGTAGACGCTGATAGCAGGAATATCGGCTCCGGTGGCGAGGTCGAGTACGCTGGTGAATCGGTGTGGTCTCTCGAACATGTCTCGCACGGTGCGCGCGAGAGGAAGCGGAAGCAGCAGCAGCGAACTCTCGAGCGCGGCGACGAGTCGCTTTGTCGGTGGATTTGTTCTGACCCGGCCGATGGTCTGGAGGAGTCGCTCGCGGGAGTCATCGAAACGGTGCAGCACCACGTGCTCCAGACCGCGCCGCGAGAGTTGGGCGATGGCGCCGAACGACCTGGGGTTCAGCATTACGTACCCGACTATGGGGAGAGACGGGAACCTGTTGAGAAAACCGG
>JANMTG010000139.1:0-3451 GCA_031390205.1 Gemmatimonadota bacterium | reverse complement strand
CCCCGGCGTGGGAACGCCGGAAAACGTGAAATCGGTGGCGGAGCGAATGAGGACGTACCAGTTCATCGACGACGTGCGCTACGGAGAGGAATGGGTGGAGAAGCTCCACCGTTTGCGCAACATCGCGACGGTCGCGGGCATTGCGCTCGGACTGGCATTTGCCGCGGTGGCGGTGATAATCATCGGCGCCACGATCCGCATGGCCGTCCTCGCACGCGCCGAAGAGATCTCGATCATGCGACTGGTCGGAGCGACGGACATGTTCATTCGCCTTCCCTTCCTCGTGGACGGGTTGGTGAAGGGCATCATCGGGGGCCTCCTCGCCCTGCTTTTCATCTGGCTCGCGCACCGGACGGTGAACGAATATTTCCTGCGCACCGTTTTTTTCGACCGCGAGCTGGTTTTCCTCGGGGTACTCGGCGGGGCGGTGATGGGAGCGCTGGGGAGTCTCGTCTCCGTGGGGAGGCATTTACGCCGCATCTGAGGGCCGGGCGCGCGCTCGTCTGCTGTGTACTGATCGCTTCCACCGTGGGCGGACAGGCGACAGGATCAGCCGACGCACGCCTCGATGCGCAGCGCGACCAGGTGTTGCGCATCCGAGCGGAGCGAGACGAGCTGGAGCGAAAGATGAGCGGCCTGCAGAACACGGCACACGAGCTTGCCGACGAGGTGACGCTCATCGACCGGCAGTACGACGTCACCGCGCGCATGGTCAAATCACTCGACGAGCAGCTGGTGGCCATCACCACCGAAGTCGAGAACACCACCACTGATCTGGACAGGGCCGAACGGGAAGCGACAGCGAAGCGCTCGGGTCTCCAGCGGCGTCTCGTCGAGATTTACAAGAGGGGGCCGCTCTATTCCGTTGAAGTTCTTTTCTCGGCGCACTCAGTCGGAGAGCTGGTTGCGCGCTACAAGTATCTTCACCTGCTGGCATTGAGGGACAAAGGGCTCGTGCAGCGACTGGAGCAGCTACAGCAGCGAATCGAGACGCAGCACGGGCAGCTGGTGCGGCTCCAAAGCGGAATTGTCGAAAACCGCTCTGACAAGGCACGAGAGGCGGCGCGCCTGGTGGAGCTGGAGAAACAGCAGACTCTGACTCTGGCGCGGGTTCAGCAGGATGCCCGGCGCACCAAGGCAAGGCTCGCCGAGCTGGAGAAGAGCGAAGCGAGACTGAACAACGTGATCGCATCGCTCGAGACCGCGCGCCGGCGGCCGACCGGGCCCGGCGGAGCGCCATCACTTGCACCCAGCTCGATACGAACCGCTGACCTGGGCCGACTGGATTGGCCCGTGGACGGGGCGTTCCTGTATCGCTTCGGCCGGTTCGTAAATCCCAACAACACGACCACCCGCTGGAACGGCATCGGCATCACCGCACCGGCAGGCACGCCGGTCAAGTCGGTTTCCGCAGGACAGGTGGCGTATGCGGGACCGATGGGGACCTACGGCAAAACGGTGATACTGGAGCACGGCGGAGGTGACTACTCCGTTTACGGCTCCCTCGATCGCATCGATGTGAGAAAGGGAACGCGCGTGATAAAGGGACAAGCTCTGGGTACGGTTGGCGTAGCCGACCCCGGGCTCGGCGCACACCTCCACTTTGAGATCAGAAAGGGCGGCCCGGCGGTGGATCCCGCGGAGTGGCTGCGCGCGGCGCGATGACTCCACCGGTCACCCACCAGATAAAACGCTAGGCTCGCCGCGCAGCGCCGAACGAACCCACTATGGTCAGCAGCAGCCCGGACGCGCACACAATTGCGGCTCCGGTGGGCAGATCCAGCTGATAGGAAGCCCACAATCCGAGCAAGCTCGCTGTCGCGGCGATGCCCCATCCTATTGCCAGGCGCTTCATCCACTCCTGGGCCAGCATCGTCCCGCAGACCGCGGGAACGATCAAATACGCAAAGGTCAGCAGCACTCCGGCAAGGCGCACGAAGCTCACGACTACCAGCGCGAACGCCGCGTAAAACAGGAAGTCCCACAGGCGCACGGGTACTCCCTCCGCAAAGGCCTTGTCCGGATCGGACGAGATGAGGACAAAGCGTTTGTGAAAGGCCGCGTAGAAGGAGCCCAGCGCCGCGAACACCAGTACGCGCTGGCCGATCTCACCCTTCGTCACGTTGAGAATATCGCCAGTCAACAGGTGCTCGAGCTCCTCCTTACCACCAGCGACTCGGCTGAGCAGCAGAATCACTCCCGCCGCGGCTACGACGAACGTGATGCCGATGATCGCTTCCTGGGGGACGGGACCTTTCTCGGTGCTCCGCGACCAGCTGAAGAAGGCCGCCCCAATGAACGTCACACCGAGGGAAATCCAGAACGTCATGCGGTCGTCGAAGTGATACCCCATCAGCAGTGCGACGCAGGTGCCCAACGTCGCGACCTGTGCAAGCGCGAGGTCCACGAAAATCACTTCGCGCTTCACCACGTGGAGGCCGAGGTAGACCAGCAGCGGGGGGAACAGGAGGCACGCTGCGAGCGGCCATTTCATGACCTCCCAGACGACCTGGAGATCCGCGCTCAATTCTGTGCCCGGAACGCGGCCGCAAGCGTAGCAACTATGTAGTCCATCGTGTCGAAGTACGAGGGCGTGTTGGGACGTGCCCCGGGCTGCTGGGGAATATCCAGCACCACTGCGCCCGTCTGACGTGCGACTGTCTCAGCAGTTCTGCGCTTCTGGTATGGCTGCACCAATATCACGCGCGCATTTTCTGCCTTCATCCTCCCAATCACCCTCGCCAGATGCGCGGGCGAGGGTGCAATCCCGGGCTTGGGTTCGAGCGTTTCGACCACTCTCAGGCCGAACCGTCCGGCGAGGTAGACGAAATCCTTGTGATAGGTCACGATCTTCGCGCCGCGATACGGGGCCAGCTGCTGCTGCCACTCGGCCAGTTTCGCGTCGATTCTGGCGCTGAATTTGGCCACGTTGCTCCTGTAAATCGCCGCCGATTTCCGATCGACCTGCGCGAAATGGTTGGCGATGTTCGCGGCAATGATCTTGGCATTCACAGGGTCGATCAAAAAATGGGGGTTGCCCTGCGAGTGCACATCGCCCTTCGAGCGATCGAAGCTCGCGGGAATTTCGAGCATTTTCACGCCCTCCGAAGCTACGATACGACCCGGCGCGCCAACGGCGATTCTGGCGTTGCGCGAGTTCTCCAGCAATGGCGAGAGCCACCCGAACTCCAACTCCGCCCCGCCCTCAATGAGCGCATCGGCGCGATTGAGCGTCACAATGTGGCTTGGCTTCGCATCGACGTAATGCGGATCCTCAGTCGGTTTGGCCAGCGCCGTAACATTCACGAGTTTGCCGCCGATTTCCCTGGCCACGGAAGCGAGATCGGGAGTCGTTGCAACGACGCGGAGCTGCGCAGACGCCGGTGATCCCAGGGCCGCAATCGCAGTCAGCGCGAGAATGGCAGGTTTGTAAAGATTCATTGATCTCATT
>JANMTG010000127.1:0-18576 GCA_031390205.1 Gemmatimonadota bacterium | reverse complement strand
CCGCTACTCAGCGAGGGGTGGATCGTGCCCGGCGCCACCATCAATGTCTCCGCGGCCAGCGGCGTTACCGGCGCCGGCTATACAGCCCGGCCCGAGCTGCTCTTCTCCGAAGTGGCAGAAGATTTCCGTGCGTACTCGGTGGGGAATGACCATCGCCACCTGGCGGAGATGCGGGCGGTGGCGGCCGAGCTAGGGGGAAAGAGCAACGACATTCTGTTCACTCCTCATCTCCTGCCGGTGGCCCGCGGTATTCTTGCTACCATAACAGTGCCGATCAATCGCGACACGGATGACCCCCTCGCGCTCTGGCGCAGCTGCTACGACGCGGAGCCCTTCATCGAGATAGTCGACGAGCCGCCCGCGCTCCGCGATGTGGTGCGGCGCAACGTGGTGAAAATCAGCGTCACCAAAGCTGCCAACGTCAGGCAGCCGACGCTCATCATCATCTCGGCGATCGACAATCTCATGAAGGGTGCGGCAGGACAAGCCCTGCAGAACGCAAACGTACTGCTGGGACTGAGCGAACAGGCGGGGTTGCCGGCGTGATGCGCGTCGTGAAAATAGGGGGAAGGGCACAGGCCGACCCCGCTCTGGCCGGAAAAATCCGCGAAGCCTGGGAGGCGACTCCCAACGCGCTCTGTATCGTGCACGGCGGTGGCGACGAGATCACGGCGATGCAAAACGCACTGGGAAGAAAAGCGGAATTCGTCGGCGGCAGACGCGTGACGTGCCGGGCGGATCTCGAGCTTCTCCGTATGGTGTTGTCGGGCGTCGTGAACAAGAGGCTGGTGAATTCGCTCGTCGCGAAAGGAGTCAAAGCGGTCGGAATTTCTGGCGAGGACAGCGCGCTTATCGGAGCAGAGATCATCGACTCCGCCGCGCTAGGCTTCGCCGGACGCCCCGTCCGGATCGAGCCAGGTGTCATCCGCACGCTCATGGCTGCCGGTTTTCTGCCAGTCGTCTCACCGGTCGCGTACGACCTGTCGAGCGGGACCGGTGGAACGCTCAACGTCAACGGCGACGATGCGGCTGCCGCCATCGCCGTATCGCTGAAAGCGCAGGAATTACTCTTTATCGCTGATGTCGAGGGCGTCGAGGGCGAAAGCGGAATGATCCTATCGAGCATTCATGCCGACAGTGTCCGTGATCTCATTGCTCAGGGCGTTGCCGCCGGTGGAATGGCGGCCAAGCTGGAATCGGCCCGGGCGGCTCTGGCAGCGGGAGTGGAGCGCGTGAGGATCTCCGATCTGGCGGGCCTCGCCGACGCGGAGCGCGGAACTCTCATCACCCAGGCCGAAGGCGTAGCATCATGACCGCCGTGTCATTTCCCATCGACGAAGACATCCTCGCGACCCCCGCCCGCGCCCCGTCTCACATCCTCGGAACCTATGAGCGCGCACCGATGGAATTCGTGCGCGGCGAAGGCGTAGAGCTGATCGATGCGGAAGGGAAGCGATATCTCGACTTCAGCAGCGGAATCGCGGTGAACGCCCTGGGTTACGGCGATGAGGGAATCGCGAGAGCAATGACTAACGCGCTCTCGAGTGGCCTGATTCACACCTCCAACCTCTATAGCACGGCTCCCGGCGAGCGTCTCGCGACAATGCTCAGTGAGCTCTCGTTCGCGTCCAGGATTTTCTTCTGTAATTCGGGCGCGGAAGCCAACGAAGGAGCGTTCAAGTTTGCTCGGCGGTGGGCGCGGCACACGGGGAGTAGCGCAAAGGTGGAGATCGTCGCGCTGCGCGGAGGCTTCCATGGGAGATTGTTCGCATCTCTCGCCGCCACCGATCGCCCGAGCTATCGCGCGCCATTCCGGCCGCTGGCCGGTGGAATCTCGATTTGCGAGCGTGACCTTACCGATCTGCATACCGCGCTCGATGCCGAGACGGTGGCGGCGGTGATCGCCGAGCCTGTTCAGGGAGAGGGCGGCGTGCGCGTGCTCGACCGGAAGTTTTTGCGCGGGCTTCGGGAGCTGACGGAGCAGCGCGGGATCGCTCTCATCTTCGACGAGATCCAGTGCGGGCTGGGGCGGACGGGCAATCTCTTCGCCTACGAGACGTTCGGCGTCGTTCCCGACATGCTGACTCTGGCGAAGCCGCTGGCGGGTGGATTGCCGATGGGCGCGGTGCTGATGTCGGAGGAAATCGCCGCTACGATTCAGGCCGGCGATCATGGAACGACTTTCGGCGGCGGTCCACTGGTGGCTGAAGTCGCGGCGTATGTGGTCGAACGCCTATCCGACCCAGCGCTCCTCCGCGCCGTTCGCGAAAATGGCGCCTGGCTCGGTGAACAACTCTACGCGATCGCTGCCCGCTCGGGAAAGGTGCGAGCGATTCGTGGAATCGGGTATTTGTGGGGATTGGATGTGGTCGAGCCCGCGAAGGAGATCGTGAAGCGTGGATGGGAGGAAGGCCTCCTCACACTGACCGCGGGAGAGCACACGATTCGACTGCTGCCACCGCTGGTGATGGATCGCGACGATCTGGCGCGCGGACTCTCGATTCTGGAAAAGATCATCAGTCGCTAGCAGGCGAAGTCGCCAATTTCCAGGTTCCCGGTTAACATATCGGGAACATCTCCCTTGGCTGCATGACTTCGGTGTTTCCGGTTCCCCGACTTATCGTTGGCCTGTTTGCGGCAGCTGCGTGCTCACCGGCGCAGCCGAGCCCGAGCGTAGCTGATCCCTCCTCGATTACCCGCGGTACGATCGAGGCCCGTCGGTTGTTCGTGGAAAACATTACCAACCCCGTATGAATCGCAAACCGTACCGCGCCGTCATGCTTCTCGCTCTCGCTGCGTGCGCTTCGGCTCCGGGCACTCCCCGGACCGACACCGCCGCGACTCCCAGGCTTGTGGTGTTCATCACCGTCGATGCGCTGCGCCCCGATTATTTCCTGCGGTTCGACAAGCAGCTCACCGGGGGACTGGCGCGCCTCTACCGGGACGGCGCGGTGTTCACCAATGGCTATCAGGACCATGCCATCACGGAAACAGCGCCTGGTGCTGCGGCGACGATGTCGGGGCGGTTCCCCATTCACACCGGCATCTCGACGAACGTTGCGGGAGTGGAGGATTCGAATTCACCGCTACTGGAAGCGCAGGGACTCGGGGCCTCACCGTTTCGTTTTCGTGGAACGACTCTCACCGACTGGCTGATCGCGAAGGACTCCCGAACTCGCGTGCTGTCGGTGTCGAGAAAGGATCGCGGCGCGATTCTCCCGATCGGCCGCTCGAAGCAGCCTGTGTTCTGGTATGCAGCGAATGGGAATTTCACGACAAGCGCCTATTACGGCTCGACCTTGCCCGATTGGGTGCGCGAGTTCAACACACGCAGGCTCCCCGCGGGATACGCGGAACGTGACTGGAGTCTTCTCCTTCCGGAAAGCGAATACACCGAGCCGGACAGCGTCCCGATGGAGAGCCAGGGTGTCCGTTTCACGTTTCCTCACATCCTCCCCCGCAACGCGGACTCGGCCGCCTGGATGTTGCCCGATTTTCCCTGGATGGATGAGATCACGCTTGGATTTGCGCTGCAGGGAGTGCGTACGCTCGGCTTGGGCGCGGGACCACAGACCGATGTGCTGGCGATATCACTATCCGCGACAGACGCAATCGGTCACCGGTACGGCCCGGACTCGAGGGAGATCCACGACCAGATTCTTCGACTCGATCGGTCGCTTGGACAGTTTCTGGATTCGCTGTTCAGGATTCGTAACCCTGGCGACGTTGTAATTGCTCTAACCGCCGATCATGGGATGACACCGTTCCCCGGCGTGCGATCGTACGACCCAACGAGCGGGGCGCAGCGGGTGAATCCGCAGCCGCTGCTGCAGGAGATGAGCAACACTCTCGCCGCGGCGGGAGTTCCGGGCACCGGGTTCAGTTACACGCTCGGCGTGTACAGGGGAAACGGTTTCCGGTTTGACTCGGGGGTGCTCGAGTTCGTCCGGGCGGCACTTCGAGTCGCGAATGTCAACGTGGATTCGCTGATCGAAAAGTTTCGAGCCGGATTTCTTCGGCTCCCCGGAGTAGCGCGGGCCGACCGCATTCGCGAGCTCACGCAGCGTGATACCATCACCGATCACATCGCGCGACGATGGCTGCACGCTTTCGGCGATGAGGAGAAAGCCGCGCTCGTCGTCACGCCTTCTCCCTACAGCTCCTGGCTGACTACATACGCGATGCATGGCACTCCGAACGAGATTGATGCCCGGGTGCCGATCATATTCTACGGCGGGATGTTCAAGCCCGGCCGTTATGCACAGTTCGCTCGTGTGGTCGACATGGCACCGACGCTCGCCGTGGTGCTGCGCGTAGCTCCCGCCGAAAGGCTGGACGGACGTGTGCTGTCCAATGCCATCCGATAAGACGCCGCTTCACAATCTCTGGAAGGCGTTCGACGAAGCCCAATTCGGCGCTTCCAATACGCTGAACCTGAGGGAGTCACTTCCTACGGTCGCGGATGCGCGCTACCGCACCGAGCAGTGGCTGCGCGAGCGGCAGGTGAGCCGCGCGGGAAGAGTGCTCATCATCACGGGGCGGGGGAACAACAGCCCCGACCATATTTCGCCGGTGCGTGAGGGTGTCCAGGCGCTGTTTCCATCTTTACGCCGTCGCGGTGTGGTAACCGAATGGAAAGAGCATTCCCCAGGTGCGTTTGTGGTGTCGCTGGCGCCCATCTCCGCGCTGCTCGATGCGCCGAGACGGAGGCGCGACCGCAAGGACCGGGTCGCGACAACGACACCGGAGTCGATCAAGGGACTCGAGCAACCTACCATAGACCTATTACGGAGACTGGCCCAGAGGTCGCTTGAGGTACTGGGCGCGCACGTGCCCGAGAAATTTATCGAGGGGGAGATGGTGTCCAAGTTCAGCGCGCTGGCTGGCGGGATACGGCCGGGCCCGGATGGTGAGGCGCGTCTGCGCGAAGCCATCGTCGCAGCGTTGGAGCAGCTGGATGATTGACTATCGCGCTTCACGTGAATTGGCCAGTGCCCGATAGGCCCGGGGCGATAAGGGCGGGAGCTGAAGCGATCGACCTGCGGGAGGAGGGCTCACACGGAGCGCTCCTCCTGCATGGTTTTGGAGATACTCCGCAGACCTTGGCCCGCCTGGCGACCACACTCAAGTCCGGCGGCTACGGAGTGTATGCCCCGCTCCTTCCCGGTCACGGCCGGACGATGGCCGCGTTCACCAAGTCCGGCGCCGACGAATGGGCACAGGCGGCGAAGAACGCATTCGTGGAGATGCGTGCCCGCCACCGCTCGGTGTCGGTCGTCGGGCTTTCGATGGGGGGAGCGCTGGCAATCGCGCTGACCGCGGACGTCCTGGATGTGTCGGCGCTCGCACTCATCGCGCCTTACATCGAGATGCCGCGGCTACTCCGAGTGGCGGCGTCGACGCACCGGTTGTGGGGGAGATTCGTGGGTGAGATCAGCGCGCAAAATCCCTGGTCGATTCGTGATCCGATCGAGCGCGAGAAAAATCTGGCCTACGGTTCTGTTACCGGCAGCGGATTGTACCAGCTGCTAAAGGTCGTCAGGCGGGCGAGAAAAGCGTTCGCTGATGTCAGAGCGCCAACGATGTTGATTCAGTCGCGGGACGATCCAAGGTGCTCGCCCCGCGGGGCGGAGCAAGCCATGAAACTTCTCGGAGCGCGGGAAAAGAAACTGGTGTGGACGGAGAGCGCCGGCCACGTCATCACCGTGGACTACGGCCGCGAACGCGTCTGCAGTGAAGTGAAACACTGGCTCGACACGCACACCCGCGAGGGCGCGGCAGCCGCCGCTGATTCCACAGCGGCTACCTGACGCACCGGTTCTAAAAGCGGTCCTGAACGAATTCCGTCACCGAGCCGACAGCGCGCTCGCCGAGTCCGATTCCCTGCTGGACAACGCCTGTTGCCACGCGCTTGACGCGAGCCACCGGCGACTGTCTTGCGCGTCCCGCCTTGCGTGCCGCGCTTTTGCGCTTGCCACTCGCGCGCTTGCGGGTGGAGGCTCCCTTGCGTGCCGCGGTCTTGCGCTTGCTGGTCTTGCGCTTGCGGGTGGCGGCTCCCCTGCGTGCCGCAGTCTTGCGCCTTCCGGTCGCCCGCTTACGGGTGGCGGCGCCCTTGCGCGCTGCAGCCTTCCGGCCTCCGCGCTTCCGTCCGGAGGATCCGGCCCGCGAACTCTTTCGACGTCGTGAACTACTGGACTTCTTGGCTGCAGCCATAGGAATGCTCCGGGTAGGGGGGTTCGTAGAACGGATAGCAAGATTCGCGCACAACAATGCTGCGCTACACCGGCCAGCAGCGCAACAGAGATTACATCATTCGACCGATCGCGCCATGGTGCGCGTCTCGCCGTGTAGCATCACCCATAGATCATCCTCCGGTAGACCTCCAGCGCGCCAGTTTGAACGCATCCGGGCAGGAGGCTCGTTAATCGGCTCGTCGGTGAGCTTGAATGTGCCCCAATGCGCTCCGACCAGTACGAGGCGCTCACCGGCCTGTCTTTCGCGCAGCTGTCCCATCGCGATCAGACAGTCTTCCGGGTTCATGTGAACCGGGCCCATGAACCAACGTGGCTCGTACGCCCCAATCGGCAGAATCGCGATATCAAACGGACCGCATCGAGCCGCAATCGAGCCGAATTGAGGGTGCAGCGCAGTGTCTCCGGCAAACAATACCGAATGGTGCGCCGACCGGATTGCCCAGCCGCACCACAAAGTCTCATTACGGTTGTCGAGCCGTCTCCCCGAAAAATGCTGAGCCGGTAGGCAGGTGAGCCGGAGCGAGGCGACGTTGGACTCCTGCCACCAGTCACATTCCACCACCTCGCGAGCTCCGCGGGCGCGGAGGAAATCTCCCACCCCAAGCGGCGCGAACCAGGCGGTTGCCGGATAGCGGTGAATGAGTCGCCTTACCGTCTGCGCGTCCAGGTGATCGTAGTGGTCATGGGACAAGACGACGGCATCGATCGGCGGCAGGGCATCAAAAGCGACCGCGGGCGGCACGCGACGACGCGGTCCGGCGAAACGAAGCGGTGACGCGCGGTCGCTCCAGATTGGGTCGAGCAGGACGTTGAGCCCGCCGATCTGGATCAGAAACGTGGAGTGCCCGACCCACGTGATGGTGAACAGCACTGGCTCGGGGCGGGGGGAAATGAAATCGGGAATCGCGCGAGGAAAAGTCCGCGGTTCCGGCTGTCTCCCGGCTGGGAGTCTCTGCCTCTCGATCAGCGTCCACTTCAGGAAATCGAGAAACCCGTGAGTCCGCGCCGACTCCCAAGGATTACGAAACCCACCGCCCGGCCTATGATGTGCTGGAGCCCGCATCTCCAGCTTCCTAGCTGACCAGGGGTGGCTGGAGATTCTCTTCGAGGTGCGATTTAGATTTCATGCCCACGAGGGCCGAGGCGAGAGGAAGGGACTGGGCGAATGCGATCGCGCGGCGCGCATCGGTGGCGAATCCGGGGAAAGTCGTGTGGAGCTCCGCCGGCAGAGCGCGGGTGAGCTGCGATTGCATCAGCGTAGCGCTTCCGACGACCGCGACATCCAGGCGGTGTGCGGCCTCCAGGAACGGAACCAGCTCCGATCCGCATTGCTGGGTAGGGGAGCGCACGGCTTCGGTCATTACAAGGTTGACCGGGAGCTGCGCGACTCCGAAGTGGTGGTCGGTTCCCCCGACGTCGCGCGCCAGGAAAACCAGCTCCTCCAGGCTCAAATGATTGCGTGACCCGGGGGGTGCGCGAAATCCCTGCCACGTTGCGCACCCATAGGTGGTGATGCTTCCCTCGCTCACGTGCTCCTCGAGTGCGGCGAACGCGGCGCGCATTACATCCTGGAACTTCGTGCGATCGACCGAATCGAGCTGCTGCTCGGGGTTGTGCAGGTAATAAACGTCGAGCGTGGCGAGTCCAAGATTCTTTCTGCTGCGCTCGATCTGATCGGCCAGATAGCGCGGGGCCAGGCAGTGACCCCCTGCAACTACGTCATCTGGCGTCATCACTCCGGGGCCGTAATACTCACTCTGCAAAAATCCCCGGTAGCCTTCTTTCGTTCCGGGAGGAGTGCGATCGAGCGGGATGTAGCCGCCTTTGGTGCACACCACGACTTCGTCGCGCGACACGTTGCCGCGGTTGATCGCGCTTCGCAGCGCGGCGCCAATAGCGCGCTCCGAGCGCTGGCAGCGGTAATTGATGGCGGTGTCGAGAAGATTGACTCCCCGACTCAGTGCCTCGACGCCCGTGGCAGTGTAGCGCGCATCTTCCGCGTCGTCGCATTCGCCCAGATAAGTCCCCATGCCCAGTGAGGAGACGAGCGTTTCGTCGGCCAAGGGCCGGTAGAAATGCTCGGTGCGCGCGGTGGCGAATCGCTTGCGGAGCCGACTCGTACCCTGGGGTGTCGCACACCCGTCTACGAGTGCATCCGATCTCTTCGGGCGGCTCATTGCGGAGAGGCTACGGTGGGCCGAAGGCTGTCGCAAGGTCGCTTCGACGGACGAAGCTCCGAGCGACGTTACGGGCGTGGTGACGCGGTCGTTTGGTTTAGGGGTGCTGTTCAGATAGATTCAAAGTGCAACCCGAGTCTCAGATCACTGGAGTAAGCAATGCCGGATTTTGGAAGCTGGGCAACGGCGTGGTGGAAGCCGCTCGTTTTCGTGATCGTCGCCGGACACCTCACCAACGTGTCCGTCACGCTGTTTCTGCACCGCGCGCAGACACACCGCGGTGTGAAGCTGCACTATCTCGCCGAGCTGCCGATGCGGCTGTGGCTGTGGCTTTCGACGGCGATCGTGACCAAGGAGTGGGTGGCCTGCCACCGTAAGCACCACGCCTTCGCCGATCGGGAAGGCGATCCACACAGCCCGTTGATGGAGGGCCTCCGCAACATCGTCCTCAAGGGAGCCTTCTACTATAGAAAGGCGGTTCGCCAGCCCGGTATCCTGGATAAGTACGGAAAGGGGACGCCCAACGACTGGCTCGAGCGGCACCTGTTGTCCCCGCTCAACTGGGTCGGCATTCTCGTCATGCTCGCCGTCGATGTGTACCTCTTCGGCTTCTTCGTCGGCCCCCTCGTTTGGGGAGTGCAGATGATCTGGATTCCCTTCTGGGCCGCGGGGATCATCAATGGCGTCGGCCACGCCGTCGGCTACAGAAACTTCGAGGTCAAGGACGAGAGCAGGAACATCTCGCCGATCGCGATCTGGCTGGGCGGAGAGGAGCTGCACAACAACCACCACCACGACCCGCACTCCGCGAAGTTCAAGGCGAAGTGGTACGAGTTCGACATCGGCTGGTTCTACCTGAGACTGCTCTCCCTGTTCGGACTGGCGGAGATCTCCTACGCGCGCAGGTAGCTAGACCAGGTGCCTGAGACAGTCGCCTGCGCGCGGTGCGGCCAGACGCGCGCGGGGTTCGTGAAGCCTCCCTTTCCGGGGCAAATCGGCGTCCGCGTAGTCGAAGAAATCTGCACGCAGTGCTGGGCCGAGTGGCTAAAGCAGCAGACGATGCTGATCAATCACTACGGCCTCAACGTGATGGACCCGCAGGCACGCTCGTTCCTTACGAAGAACATGTCCGCATTTCTCTTCAAGGCCGGCGCTGAATCCGAAGTCGACACCTCGAAGAAAGGCACCATAACCCACTGACAATGCGCCAAACAAAGGGTGTCCTCGGTTTCGCGCTTACACTTCTCTCCGCCGCACTCGGCTGCCAGACTCCGGGAACGGCCGTGACCGGATCCCCCGTGGGGACGCCGTCATCCGCACGGTGGAGCGACTCGATTCTCAAATCCCTGACCCTTAGGGAGAAGGCGGCGCAGATAGTGTGGCCCACTGTGTACGGCGACTACGTCTCGGGGGATTCCAGACAGTGGCGCCTTCTCACCCAGTACATCACGCAGGACAAGGTTGGCGGGTTCACTATTTCGATTGGTTCGCCCACGGAGATCGCGGTAAAGCTCAACGCGCTCCAGTCGATGAGCCAGGTCCCGCTCTTGTTTGGAGCCGACCTCGAGGCTGGCGCGGGTTTTCGCGCGCGGGGCGGATATTTCGTTCCCAACGCGATCGATCTGGGCGGGGCAATCGTATTTCCACCGGAGATGGCGGTCGGCGCAACTCGTGACACCACGCTCGCTTACGAGCAGGGACGACTAACCGCGATCGAGGGGAGAGCGCTGGGAATTCACATTGCCTACGCTCCAGTGCTGGACGTCAACAACAATCCCGACAACCCGGTCATCAACACACGCGCCTACGGCGAGGATCCGCTCCTGGCCGCGCGTATGGGTGCCGCCTTCATTCGTGGCGTGCAGGATCACGGCATGATCGCGACAGGGAAGCACTTTCCCGGGCACGGCGACACTGGCGTCAACTCTCATCTCGCGCTTTCGGTCGTGACGGTGAGCAGGAGCCGGCTCGACTCGGTCGAGCTGGTTCCTTTTCGCGCCGCGGTGAAGGCCGGCGTCGGGGCGATCATGTCGTTTCACGGCTCGATGCCGGCGCTCGATTCATCGAATGTTCCGGGAACGCTGTCCGCGAAAGTCATGACCGAGCTCCTCCGCCGCGAGATGGGGTTCGATGGGATCATCATCTCCGACGCGATGGACATGCGCGGGGTGCTGGACCAGTTTGGCGCCGCTGAGGCGGTGAAGCGCGCGGTCGCGGCTGGAATCGATGTGCTGATACAGCCACAGGATGTGACGCAGGCAATCGATGCGGTGGTGGCGGGCGTGTCGGAGGGACGGTACACGGAGGCGCGGCTCGATTTATCGGTGCACCGGGTGCTCGAGGCGAAGCGCCGCATCGGCCTGCCGGAAGGCAAGCTCGTTGACATCAACGCGTTACGGTTTCGGGTGGGAGACAGCGCCAGCGTTCAAGCGGCCAGGCGGATAGCCGAGAAGTCAATAACCCTGGCAAAGGATTCCCTGAGGCAGGTGCCGATCGCTTCACGCACCGCGCGGGTTCTCTCGATCACATTGGCTCGTCGTGCGGATCTGTCCGCCGGTGTAGCATTCAACGGCGAGCTTCGAGGAGGCCTGACAAATCTGCGGTCGGAGTTCGTCGCCACCGAAGACGGCGCACTGAACTATCCGAGGCTGATCGCTGCTGCGGATTCGGCAGATGTGGTCATCATCGGGTCTTACATCGGGCACAACTGGGATGCGGTGACGGCAAATGCGCCTGGTGTTTTCGCCGGCTTTGTGGAATCGCTGGTCGCGC
Organism: Gemmatimonadota bacterium; assembly: GCA_031390205.1. Lineage (GTDB taxonomy): Bacteria > Gemmatimonadota > Gemmatimonadetes > Gemmatimonadales > Gemmatimonadaceae > UBA4720. Next base: position 7,373 of record JANMTG010000127.1, on the reverse strand, counting down.
GGGGGAGGAAGCCGATTGTCGTCGCGTTCGGAAATCCCTATCTGCTGCGTCAGGTGCCTGCTGTTCCGAGTTATCTCATTGCCTGGGGCGGGTTTCCGGTTTCGCAGCAGGCGGCAGCGCGAGCGTTGCTGGGAACATCCGCTATTACCGGGCACCTACCAATCAGCATACCGCCACATGTGAGGCGTGGCGCGGGCGAGGAACGACCGGCTCGTACGCGCTGAGTCGTGGCGTTCTCGCCGAGCGTGTCGCTGCTTGCGCACCAACACAAAAAATTCTAAAAACTTTCTGTTGACTCGCGAATCCGCTCGCGGTATATCAATACCTCCTCCCTGAAACGCTCGAGCGATTCGCCGGGCACTCCAAAAAAAAGAAATCGATTGCGGCGGTATTGACTTTAGTCACAAAAGGTGACTAATTCATCCTACGATGCGCGATCGCTCCTCCAGGTCCTCCTCCCACAGTGTTGATGTCGTTCTGGTGACGGCAATGGGGACGGAGCTCGCCATCCTGTTCACGCGAAGCACGACGGATCGCGAGCGGTGGGCGCTGCCGTGGAAAGTAGCTCAAGGCGGCGAGGCCCTGGATTCGACGGCCACGCGGCTCGTGCAGGACGTGTTGGGGGAGCCGCCCACCTGGATCGAGCAGATCGGGGCGTTCGCCGACGGCAAGCGGCACCCCAGCGATGCCGACATCTCGGTAGCCTTTGTCGGACTGGTCCCACACGAGACCGCGTCGCCGCGTCCCGGGAACACGTGGTTTCCCGTGGCGGATCTTCCCCCGCTTTCTCCACGCCAGCGCTCAATGGTCGAAGGCGCGACGCGAACGATCCAGGCCCGGCTCGATCAGGCTCCGATCGCCTTCCACCTCCTGCCCCCGACGTTCACGCTGAGTGAGCTCCAGCACCTGTATGAGCTCCTTCTCGCCAAACGGTTGCACAAGGCGAGCTTCCGCCGTGCTCTGCAGGCGGCATGGCTGGTGGAGCCAACGGACGAATGGCGGAGCGAGGGCAGGGGAAGGCCGGCGCAGCTCTATCGCTATGCACCGAAGAAAAAGCGTAGGGGGCATCGGGGTGTCCGGTTCGACCTGTTACACCCCTGAGACGCGGCCTGCCGACGGGAACCCCTTGCGGTTGCGGTGTATTAGTTGCAATGTGTACATAAGGCAGGACACCCTGGAATGGGAGTCGGTAGCTATGCTCGCTTATCTGGACAGTCTGTGCGCAGCGTTGCTAGCACGAGATAGCACGGAGATACAGCGACTTCTCGCTCTACCGTCAGCGAGAGATCTGCCTCGTCGTGTCCGTGAAGAAGCCGTCGCCATTTCCCGGGGCGGTAACCGCAGCTTCATGGCCCCCATTCACGCGCTTCACTTCTATTACAAGCTTACTCACATGGTTGATGAGTCGAGCGATCCGATCTTCGGCGACAGCGCCAATGACTCGGCAGGTGAAGGCGGACAGATCGAGCTTCCGCTGCGAAAGGTCGGGAACGGAAGCAGGTAGTAGCTTGCGGTTTCCTCAGCTGACTTTGGTGACGTCAGCCGCCTGAGGTCCCTTCTGTCCCTGTACCACCTCGAACTCGACCTTGTCTCCCTCAGCGAGAGACTTGAAGCCGGATCCACCGAGAGCGCTGAAATGGACGAAGACGTCCGGGCCCCCCTCTCGCGAGATGAAGCCAAATCCCTTGGCGTCGTTGAACCATTTGACCGTACCAGTGATGCGTGCCATTGGACTAATCCTCTCCATGCGAACGTGTTGGCGATCCGGCGCAATCAGAGGAGGGCAAGTTTTGTGCAACAGTCCGTTTACGCCGCTCCCGCTACATAGTGCGCGGATCGCCCGCAACCCTTGCAACGGAGGGTCACGTGGGCGTAGGCAGGGGGCGGGATCTGGCCGGGGGCGCGCTCGATCGAGCCCGAACATGAAGGACAACTGAGGGGAGAACCGCTACGGTCGTTGCTGATGAGAAAAAGTGCCTGGGCGGGATTGTACGCATTCGGACGTGGCTTGCGCATGAGCTCTCCGGTTACTGCTAGTTGAGGAACGCCATCCAGATCCGCGAGCGAATTGTCATCGGGCTATACCTGCTGATTGTGACAGCGTGCGGATCCCGAGCACACATTCCTCCACGACCGCTAAATTTGCCCGGCGCCCTTGCACCTTCGGACAGCATGGCCATTCTGGCACGGCGCCTGGCACCGGTCTTATACCAGCAACGGGACGAGACGTTCCCGCTGAGCCGAGTGGTGGCGGTTCTGCACCCCGAGCGGAGGGTAATCGCCTATCATCTCCTGTGGAGGGACGACGTCCACGGATCGTGGGTACCGTTCACCGTCCCGACCGACGAGGAGATCATCTGGGTGGGGTACGATTCCACCGGCGTGCCCACGGAGGTATGGACGTACTGGCACACCAGGATTCTCCATTCGACGTGGCCCAAGTCGCAGGTGGCCATCAACATCCAGTGGGGTAAGCACGGGAGCTTCCCGCGGGGGATGAGGGAGAGCGACCTGCCGCGATTCGCGTCGCTCAACTTTTTTTACCTGATGACTATCCTTGGGGTGCCCGACATGGCTTTGGGCAATACCACGAGGAAGGGACCGTGGTGCTTCTGCCATGGTTATCGCCGGTACCGGGATTACTCCAGGCCGCTTTTCCTCACTGAGCGGATCGACGTCGTGGCGCGCGAGGAGGACCCGCGGCCAATTCTGACGGCGGTGTTCGGAAAGAACTACTCGAATAAGGCCTGGTGGCCGTGGCTGCCACCGTACTGATAACGACCGCCGAGCGCGATGGTTAGCTTCTTATCTAACCAGCCAGTCACCCGCCGTAAACGATCTCGCCCTCGGCGTCGAGGCCCAGCTCGTCCGGTGTTTCGCAGACTCCGCACACCCTCGCCACGTGCCAGAATTCGCCCAGCGCCCGCTGATGCGCGCTGCTCGCGCGGGTCACCTTGAGCTTCTTGAAGGTGTACTCACCGCATTTCGGACACGGGTGGCCGCGCGCGATTCGCTCGGCGCGGGGCTTGGTGATCGTGGCCAAGATCAATCCTGCTTCTTTGGCGGATTGAACAGCGATGGCGGAGTGGTTGGTCCTTCCGAATGTCTGGGCGCGGTCTTGTTGATCAGCTCGCGCAGTCCGCCGATCGCGCCCATTACTCCGGCCGCTTCCGCGGGGAGAAAAATCGTGGCGTTCTTGCCCTGAGCGAGCGTCGGAAGCGCTTCCAGATACTTCATGCCGAGGAGGTACATCGCTGCCTGCCCCTCTGGGAGCGCACTCCCGATCTTGGTTATCGCTTCCGCTTCCGCTTCCGACATTGCGAGCCTTGCCTCGGCAAGACCCTTCGCGCGCAGGACCGAAGCGTCGCGCTCGCCTTCGGCGCGCAGCACCTGCGATTCTCGAACGCCTTCCGCCTCGAGAATCGCCGCCCTCTTCCCCGCCTCGGCATTCGTGACCGCCGCTCGCCGCTCGCGCTCGGCGCGCATCTGCAGCTCCATCGACTGCTGGATGTCGCGCGGTGGCTCGATGGACTGGAGCTCGACGCGGGTGACGTCGACTCCCCAGCCGATCGATGCTTCTTCGATCACCTCGCGCATGCGCTGGTTGATGACGTCGCGGCTGCCGAGGGTGGAGTCGAGCTCCATCTCGCCGACGATGTTGCGGAGTGTCGTCCGTGTGAGTGTCTCGAGGGCGTAGGGGAGATTCTGAACCGAATAGGTTGCCTTCTGAGGGTCGGCGACGCGGTAATAGATGACAGCGTCGATGTCGATCGTGACGTTGTCCTTGGTGATCACCGGCTGGCTGGGAAAGTTGAGCACCTGCTCGCGCAAGTCGATCCGCGCAGTATGTCCGGATGTGACGCGCTTGAGACCGGTGACATCACTCTCGAAATAGCGGACGTCGATGGTGCGAGGGAGCTCCACGAAGGGAATGAGAATGTTGAAACCGGATCTGGCGAGCCGGTGAAATCTCCCCAGACGCTCGATCACCATCACCTCGGCCTGGCCGACAACCTTGAACGACTTGGTTGCGATCAGGACTCCGAGGACCACCAGAATTCCCAGAACTATCAGACCTACCATTGAACCCCCTTGAAGACCATGGGGATATTAACGGGAAAGGCCCTGCTCTCGCGAGAGCGGGGCCTTCCGAGCGGCCAGTCAGCCATCGAGGGTCGCGACTATTTTTTGCGCACTGCTTCCGCTAACGCCGGCTGCTGCTGGGCCAGCGCGAAGAGATCCTGCTGCGACTGACTCTGCGTCATGGCCTGCAATGCGCGCGTAAGCTGCAAATCGTCGGGGATGCTGCGGCGCCTGGCGGTGGAATCACCGAATGCGAGGCGAGAGACGGTGTTACCCAGGAGCCGGTCGATCTCCGGGCCAGCCTGGTCGTATAGCGCGCGATCGACGGTCACACTCTTTGCGTGCAGACGGCGGTAGAATTCGTCGCGCCACGCCGGCGGCACGGTGAACCCAGGACGCACCGACTTCTTCAGCTCCACCGCGTAGTCCATCAGGGTAGCTCTCACGTCCGCGGTCTTCGGCGCGAACGCGTTGAACACCTTCTGCTCCGCGGTGGTCAGTGTGTCGGGACGAACGATGATGTCGGGCGTAATGGCACCGCCGCCATAAACGATGCGTCCGGCGTCGGATCTGAAAGCCGGGCGCGAGCGTCTGGCCGAATCGGTCTCCAGCGAATCCGGCATCACCTCGACGAACTCACCGTTCGGAAGAAGCTTCCGCTCCTTCTGGATAGAGCGGCCGTTCGGTGTATACCACTTGGCGGTCGTCATCTTGAGCGCGTAACCGCCTTCGAGCGGGAACACCGACTGCACCAGGCCTTTGCCGAAGGACGTCGTACCCATGATCAGAGCGCGGTCGTGATCCTGGAGAGCGCCGGCCACGATCTCCGATGCCGAGGCGCTTCTGTTGTCGGTAAGAATGATGAGAGGAATCGTCGGCGCCACAGGCTCATCGCTCGCGGCGAATCTCTGGTTCTCGCCGTTGCGGCCGCGGATGCTCGAGATCTGCTGGCCCTTGCGCAAAAAGAGATTGCTGACGCTGAGCGATTGATCGAGGATACCGCCGGGATTGCCGCGGAGGTCAATGATCAAACCCTTGGCGCCTTCGCGACTCAGACGCTTGACGGAAGATTCCAGCTCGTCTCTCGCGCTCTCGTTGAACTGGAGGAGCGGGATATAGCCGACCTTTCCGTCGAGCATGATCGCGTAGGGAACAGCGGGAATGCTGATTACCGCGCGCGTGAAGGTGATGGGAATCAGCTCGGGAACGCCAGCGCGGGAAAATTTGACGAGGACCTTGCTGCCGGGCCTGCCCTTGAGCGCATCGGATGTCTGGGAAACGGTCCAGCCCCTGATGCTCACCGTGTCGATGACGTTGATCCGGTCGCCTTCCTGCACCCCTGCCTGCTCGGCCGGAGTATGCGGGAACACCCGCTGGACGGTGATAAAGCCCTGGGTCTCGGCGATCTCCATCCCGATCCCGGCGTAGCGTCCGTTGGTCGTGGCGTTAAAGGCCGAAAGCTCCTTCGGAGATAAGAGCGCGCTATAGGGATCGTTCAGCTCGTTAACGAGGCCGCGGGCGGCCTTCTCATAGAGGGTGGCAGCGTCGACCGTATCGACGAACCGGCTCGACACGATGTTCAGCACCTGGTCGAGCAGGCGGGCGCCCTGCTGGCTGCCCTGCTGCTGGAATACGAAGCCACCCGCCAGGAGCGGGATGAACGCGAGGCCGATGAGCAAGCTTTTTGGGGATCTGGACATTCAGGTCGAATTGATGAAAGACAGTTCTAACCTACTAGATACGCCCTGCTGTGGGCAGTGTTCCTTGACGCGCAAAAGGCAGCCGGGATACACCCCCGTTACGCTGCGCGCGAGGCAAGAACGTAGTCGACGAGCCAATCCCGGTTCAGCTGCCTGAACGTCGCATCCCTGAGAAGGCCGGCGGCGAGGAGCATCTCGTGGGCGGGCTGCAAAACCCGCTGGAGGTGAGAAGGATAGCGCTGCGTGAGCGGCAGCTGCTCCGCCAGCGATGTGAGCGGAACTCTCCAGGTGACCATCCCCTCTTCCCTCGCCACCTCGAGCAGCCGGTAAAGCCTGCGCGCGACGGGATTGGTGAGTGACAGATAGTGGGCGGCGGAGAGAGTGACTGTGTGACCCGCGGCAATGTTTGCCCGGATGAACGGGCTGATCGTTACACGCGCATCGCCGGGCTCCGAGGCGGTGAGAATGGGAAAGAGCGTGAACTGCTCGCGCTCGGCCAGCCTTCGGCGCGCGATCGCCACAGCCGACAGAATGGTGAATTGTCCTTCTAGCGGCTGACCCTCGTTCGCTGCAATGTAGACCCCACTCGATTCGAGCGTCGTTCTCTCCAGTCTCGTCAGTGCCGAGCGAAGCTGCTCGTAGGTTCTGCCGTCCACGCGACGGCCCATGGAGCGCAGGAAGGCATGAAGTGTGAATGTCACGATACCGTCTTCGGGAGACCCTGCCTCGTGATAGCGGTGCAGGAGCTCTATGTAAACGTCCTGATCGAAGGTGCCGGGGAGTCTGTCACCGGGCGCGGGCAGCACGCGCCAGCGTCCACCGCTTTCGGGCGAAAACGAGATTGCCGAGTCCTCGGCGGAGTCGCTCAGTCGAAAGATGGGCAGCGACTCCAGCGACCGGTCGAGGACGATAGCTCGCGTCGCGATCCGCCGACGGGCCACGTAGGTCATACAGTGAGAATATCGCATTGATCAAGTACATCGCAATCGGCGCAGTCATTCTCATCGCCCTGGTACTCGCGCTCATCGGCGTGTTGTCGATGACGCGCGACACGCCGGTGACGAGCGTAATCGCGGAGGGTGATCGGGATGGCGCGCCGAGCGTGAGCGACCATCTGTTCGCGCACACGATCGAGCTGTTCACCCGTACTCACATCGAGGCCGGCAACGACGTCGAGATTCTGCTGAACGGAGATGGGACTTATCCGCCGTTGTGGAGAGATATCGCGTCGGCGCAGCGAACTATCACCGTGCAGCTCTACTTCTGTGAGCCGGGAGCGGTCGCCGACACGATGGCAAAGTATCTGACCGAACGAGCGCGGGCGAAGGTGAGAGTTCTGCTGCTGCTCGACGCATTCGGGGCGGGCTCACTCAAGCCGGAATGGATCGACGGACTCAAAGCCGCCGGGGTCGAGGTAATGTGGCTGCGTCCGATCAAATGGTATACGCTGCACAAGACTGCCCATCGCTCACACGTTCGCGCGATCGTGATCGATGGCCGCGTCGGGTACACCGGTGGATTCGGCCTCGCCGACTACTGGCTCGGGGATGGTCATAGCGAGAACCAGTGGCGGGAGACCAACGTCCGCTT
>JANMTG010000119.1:0-7517 GCA_031390205.1 Gemmatimonadota bacterium | reverse complement strand
GCCCGTACGCTCGGCCTTGATCTTGAGCCAATGCGGCGACCGTCCCCCACCCTTCCGATACGGGGAGTCGGACTTCTTCGCCACGATGCCCTCCAGACCCATCGCGGTTGCCTGCTCGAGGAACGCTTCGCCTTCACGCTCGATGTGATCGAGGTACCGGAACGCGCCGAGCGCGGGGACTACGTCCTTGAGTAGCTCCTTGCGGCGGAGTAGCGGGAGCGGACGCACGTCGAAGTCCTCGAACGCGAGCAGGTCGAACGCATAAAAGGTCGCAGGCAGCTGCACCGCCGCGTGTCGAATCTCCAGCGGCGATGAGAGTCGCCCGCGCTGCTGCAGTCGCGAGAAGCTCGGCAGCCCCTGCGCATCATTTACCACGACCTCGCCGTCGATAATGCACTCGAACGGCAGCGACTTCACCGCGCGCGCAATCTCGGGAAACACATTCGTATAGTCGTTCCCATTCCGCGTGATGAGCAGCGCTTCTCCCCTGGATTTGCTGGCGATCAAACGATATCCATCGAGCTTGAGCTCAAACAGCCAATCATCGTGCGTGAACGCGTCCGCGCGTGTCTCGCAGTGCATCGGCTCGACCTTTTTCGGATCGACGCGAACGCGTACCGCGTGCTCGTCGTCCTCGATCGCTTTGCGAATCTCTGCGCCGGGATTCGACCCCGACTTGATCTCCTCGACGGTGAGTCCCGAGAGCACCGACTCCTCTGAAAACTCATCGCTCTCTCCCGGTGCCTTCATCCAGGGGTCACGCTCCTTGATCAGGAGCCAGTCCTTTTCCGATTTCTTGATCTTCACCAGCGTCCACTTGCCGTGGAGCTTGTAGCCCTTGAGCTCGAAGAGGAGCTTCCCCTTCTCCAGCCCCTCACGCCATGGCTCGAGCGCGACCCACTCGCCGCGGTCCCACACGATCACGCCGCCGGCGCCGTAGTTTCCGGCCGGGATTACGCCCTCGAAGTCGCCGTACTCCAGTGGATGGTCTTCGACTTTGACAGCGAGTCTCTTCTCCGACTGGTCGTACGACGGCCCTTTCGGCACGGCCCACGACCGGAGGACCCCGTCCATCTCCAACCGCAGATCGAAGTGGAGATTCCGCGCGGCGTGTTTGTGAACGACGAAAAGATTGCCGGGTGCGGGCGACACCGGCTTCCCCCCAAACGGCTCAGGCGTCCGATCGGGCGACCGCATGGCGCGGTAAGCAGCGAGGTTGCCTCCCGGCTCTCCGGGAACGATGTCACTACCTTCGGCCATCGGTGTCTCGCATAAGAGTTCGCCCGCGCGCCTCCCTCCCGAAGGTCCCGCTCAGGGCGACTTGTCCGGGAATGTCTCGACCACTCGCCGCTCCAGAGCCGCCACCTCCCGCTCGGCATCGCGCAGCTCTCTAATTCCGCGCTCCAGCTTGATCCGCTCGGTCTCGAGGAACCTCGCATATGGCGCGACGACCTCGAGGAGCTGCTGCTCGTAACGCGTGAGCTGCTCCTCGAATTTCGTGCGCAGCAGCGCGGCGAGATCTTCGTTCAGCTTGACTATCTTCGCCTCAAAGTTTTTGACCAACTGCTTCCGCCGCGCCGGAATGATCAGCCACCCGGCGATTGCGAACAGCGTTGCCGTGAGAACGCCCGTGAAATCGAGCGCCGCGGTGGTGAAAGCGGCGACGAGAATACCGCCCAATCCAAGCGCAAGCACGTTCACACCGAACGCGCTCATGACGGCCTCCTTGACCGAGGTGACGATCTCCCGCGCCTCCCGCTCGGTGTCGAATTCATCCAGTCGCCGCTCTACCGGCTCCCGCAGGCGGGCGAACAGCTCCTCCCGATTGTACTGGAACTCGGTATCGCCGCCCGGCGCGAGCGCTCCAGACTCGCGGAGTCGCGCCGTGTGCGCGTCCAGCTCGGCGAATACTGTGCTCCAGAGCTTCAGATTCCGCTGCACTGTCCAGTCGACCATCCGGTGCACGACGCCCTCGATCGCCTGCGGCGCATCCTGGACGACCTCGGCGCGAAACCGGTTCTCGACCGCATCCTTGTTGCGGAGAAAGAAGGCGTTCCCGATCCTGATGGTGCGCTCGAACCACGATCTGCCCCGGCGCTCCAGCTCGTAGAGCACGTTTCTCATTTCGATGAGGTAACGCTCTGAGTCCGTCCGCATCTCCTTTGAGTACGCCTCGAGCTGCTCGCGGATCGAGCGCAGAACGCGCGCGTCCTCCTGCACCACCACCAGACGCCCATCGAGCGCGGCCACGTTCCCCTTGAGCAAATGCCTCAGGACACCGAGCGGCGTGAGAAGCTTGAGACGCACGCGCTCCGTCTCGCGCAGCGTCTCCAACACATAGCGCTCCAGCGCGGGGTATTCGTTCAGGGGCTCCGTGACGGGGGGCGGCGCCGACGCGAGCCGATCCGGCCCGCCGTGCCGCAACGCCAGCTTTCCGCGGAGCGCCTGCAACGCGCTGATGAAGTACAACTGCGGCGCCGATCCGGGCAGGCGGCCAGTCACTTCGCGGGTGAGGTAGTCCCGTACCCTCACGAGCTGCTCGTCGGAGTTGCGGCGATCGATTCCATTCACCACAAACACCACCTTCTTTCCCCATTCCCGGATGTGGGTAAGGAAGTCGAGCTCGCTCGCGGTAAGGGGCTGCAACAAGCTGGTGACGAACAACACGAGGTCGGCGCGGGGCACGAACTCGCGGGTGATCGCCTCTTCCATCCGCTCTATCGAATTGGTTCCGGGCGTATCTACGATGTCGAGGTCGCGCAGTACTTCGAGCGGATAGTGGTAGAGCTGCACGTGCTCGCCGATGGATTCCGGACTCCCCCCCCCCGCCTCGCCGAACCGGAGGATCGAGATGGCGCGCGTCGTCGGCAGGTCGCCCATGGCGAATACTTCGTCGCCGAGGAGGGCGTTGATGAAGGTGCTCTTGCCGGAGTTGTACTCGCCGACGACGACGAGGAGAAAAAGCTCGCCCATCTCGTTGACAAGCGACGCGAGCCGCTCGAGGTCAGCGCGCTGGCCGTCGGATCGTGCCAGCACGTCCCGGACGCGCAGTACGAGCGCTCGCTCGAGCGCCACGAGCTCGCCCTGTTGACGGGTGAGAACCTGCTCCAAAGCTCAATACCCCCGGGAAATGATGGTAACCACTTGCGGCCATCGGTGTCCTGCATAAGAGTACAACCGGAATAGGTTTTTACGTACTCTTTCCCAAGGTTATGGCAGCCCGATCAATTGGCACCGCGACGATCTCTTTCGGCCTCGTCTCCGTTCCCGTCAACATCTTCTCGTCGTCCGAATCCAAGGCGAGCGTGTCGTTCAACATGCTGCACAAGAAATGCGGCACGCGCCTCAAGCAGCAGTACATCTGTCCCAGGGACTCGGAATTCGTGACGCGCGACGAGACGGTGAAGGGATATGAGTTCGCCAAGGATCAGTACGTCGTCCTCTCGCCGGAAGAGCTCAAGGCACTCGAGGAGAAGGCGACGAGCACCATTGATGTCCTGGAGTTTGTCCCGCTGTCGACCGTCGATCGCGAGTACCTCGACAAGGTCTACTACCTCGGCCCTGACAAGGCAGGGGATCGCGCGTACAGGCTGCTCGCCGCCGCGCTCAAGGAGACGGGCAAGGCCGCGCTCGGACAGTACGCCGCGCGCGGTCAGCAGCATCTCGTTCTTCTCCGCCCGCTCAACGGAGTGCTCGTCATGGAGCAGCTCCATTACGCCGACGAGATCCGTCCCACCACCGAAGTCATCGTCCCCGACGGCGAAGTGAAGGAAGCCGAGCTGAAGCTGGCGAAGCAACTCATCGATCAGACGTCGAATGAGACCTTCGAGCCCGCGAAGTACAGGGACACCGTACGCGAGCGTGTGCTCGAGACCATTCAGCGGAAGATCGACGGCCAGGACATCACCGGCGAGGCCGCGCCCGCTGGCGACACCAAGATGCTCGACCTGATGCAGGCGCTCAAAGCGAGCCTCGCCAAGGAGAAACCCGACAAGGCAGAGACGAAGCGCAAAGCATCGTGAAGGTTTTCGCGGGCACGAGCGGCTATGCGTTCAAGGAGTGGAAGGCCACCTTCTATCCCCCTGGTCTCAAGGACGACGGCATGCTTGGCTACTACGCGAGCAAGTTCGATGCGGTAGAGATCAACAACACGTTCTATAGGCTGCCCAAGGAGAACGTGCTCCGCGAGTGGGCGGCCCAGGTGCCAGATACTTTCACGTTCGCGATCAAGGCGAGCCAGCGCATCACTCACCACGCCCGGCTCAAGGAGGAATCGGCCGACCTCGTCGATTTTCTGCTCAAGAACACCGCGGTGCTCGGGAGCAGGCTGGGGCCGATTCTCTTCCAGCTCCCGCCCAATCTAAAAAAAGATGTGGACAGGTTCCGCGGATTCCTGGGATTGCTGCCGTCAGATCGCCGCTACGTATTCGAGTTCCGGCACGAGAGCTGGTTCGACGAGGAGGTGTACGCCGCGATGCGCGAGCGTGACATCGCGATGTGCGTCATCGAGCAGGACGAGTTCAAATCGCCCGTCGTCTCCACCACGTCATGGGGATACCTGCGCCTGCACCGGCTGAACTACGACGAGGCCGCGCTCGTCGAGTGGGCGAAGCGCGTGACTGGACAGACGTGGAAAGAGGCGTACGTGTTCTTCAAGCACGACGAGGGCGAGAGCGGCGGGTCCGGACCTCCCGCGGTCGCGACGTTCGTGAACGCTTGCGGGAGTTTACGTCTCGATTGATCTACGGCTTGACTGGTTTATTGTTCTCGCAACTCGAAGCTCTGCTTCTGTGCTCTCGCATCCGTGTCGTTCTTGGCTGTCCGATTATCTTCCGGTGATGACGCCGTCACAATTCACCCGATTCACCGCGCCTTTCCTGGTCGCGCTTGCAATAGCGTGCAGCAGCGCTCGCATGGCGACCCCGGCGACCGCGACGCAGCCGACCAGCCGGGAAAGTGAGCCGTCCTACATAGCCCAGGCCAAGGCTGACAGCGCCCGCCGCCCCTATACCACGGCCGACGTGCACTTCATGTCTCGGATGATCGGCCACCACGCCCAGGCCATCACCATGTCCAATCTGGCGCCGACTCACGGCGCCAGCGCTTCAGTGCGCACCCTGGCCGCGCGCATCATCAACGCCCAGCAGGACGAGATCACCACGATGCAGCAGTGGCTGCGCGACCGGCTGCAACCGGTGCCCGATGCGCGCGCGACAGGGATGAAGATGATGATGAATGGCGTCGAGCATGAAATGCCGATGCCCGGGATGATCACCGGAGCGCAGATGAAACAGTTGGATGCGGCGAGAGGATCAGCGTTCGACCGGCTCTTCCTCTCCTTCATGATTCAGCACCACAAGGGCGCCGTCTCGATGGTGGAGGATCTGTTGGGCTCTCACGGAGCCGCCCAGGACGAGACAGTGTTCAAGCTCGCATCCGACCTCAACGTCGATCAGTCCACCGAGATCGCGCGGATGGAAAAGATGCTCGTCTCTCTCACTCACAATAGCCAACCATGACACGGAAATACCACGTTCGCCGTGGGGCGGTCCGATCGGCCGCACTCAAATTCTTGTCGCTGCTGCTCTCCGTCGGAACCCTGGTCGCGGCCGCGTGCGCACCTTCGACCTATTCAGCGAGCGGGGCGCCAACGCCCGATCCGCGCGTCGGTCTGCGCGCCGGAATGTTTGACGCTGGAGCAGCCGCGTGGAACCTGAGGCTCGTGTCGAATTCACGTCCGCCTGAAAACTTCGCCGGGGTCATGAACTCCGACCTGGCATTCACGGGTCCCTACGCGATCCAGGGCAATTACAACGGCTATCAGGTGTGGGATATCTCCAACCCGAGTGCGCCGACGCTCAAGACGGCGTACCTCTGCCCGGCATCGCAGAGCGACGTTTCGGTCTATCGGAACCTCCTCTTCGTCTCGGGTGAGAGTCTGAGCGCGCGCCTCGACTGTGGGACGCAGGGTGTCCCAGACACTGTCAGCAAGGACCGGCTCCGCGGTCTCCGCATCTTCGATATCAGCGACATCAGCAATCCGAAATACGTCGGCAACGTACAGACCTGCCGCGGCTCGCACACGCACTCGGTGCTCGTCGATCCAAAGGACCCGGAGAACGTCTACGTCTACATCTCGGGCTCCTCCAGGGTGCGCTCGCCCAGCGAGCTCCCCGGCTGCGTGAGGCTCGCGCCTGACCAGGATCCCAACTCGGCGCTCTTCCGCATCGAGGTCATCAAGGTGCCCCTCGCTCATCCCGAGCGCTCGGCAATCGTCAGCTCTCCACGCATCTTCAATGACCTGGTTGCGCCGGCTAGACATGGCGAGACTCCGGCGGATATCGCCGCGGTCAGGAAGGCCGTCGCCGAAGCGCGCGCGCGAGGCGGCTACACCGCCGTGGAATCAGGCACGGAAGAGGTCCTGCAACCTGATTTCATCGACCCGCTGCTCGACAGCATCGTCAAGGCTCGCAATGGCATCGGCGCGCCCACAGCCGCAGACAGCGCGGCGTTGCGCGCGGCACTTCCCGGCATCATGGCCGCCAGCGCCCGTGACCCGGTCGATCCGCAGGCAGGGCCCACCCAGTGTCACGACATCACTGTGTATCCGGCGATCGGTCTGGCGGGCGGCGCGTGTGGGGGCTACGGATTCCTCCTCGACATTCGTGATCCGGCGCATCCCGTCCGCATCGCCGCGGCAGCCGACTCCAATTTCTCCTACTGGCATTCCGCGACGTTCAACAACGACGGTACAATAATCCTTTTCTCGGATGATGGGGGCGGGGGCGGCCAGCCGAAGTGCCGCATCACGGACCGGCCCGAGTGGGGCGCGAACGCGATCTTCACGGTCGTTGAAGCGAACGGCAGGGGCCCTCTCATGGTCCGCGATGGGATGCCGGTAAACCCTGCCGGTGCGGAGATGCAGTTCCAGAGCTACTACAAGCTGCCGGCTCCGCAGACACCAGAGGAGAACTGCGTGGCCCACAACGGCTCCCTGATCCCGATCCCCGGGCGTGACGTGATGGTGCAGGCGTGGTATCAGGGTGGCATCTCGGTGTTCGATTGGACCGACGCAGGGCGCCCGAAGGAGATTGCGTTTTTCGATCGCGGTCCGGTGGACTCGACGAGGATGGTGATGGGCGGGTCGTGGTCCGCCTACTGGTACAACGGCAACATCGTGAGCTCGGAGATCGCGCGCGGGCTCGACATCTTCGAGCTCGTTCCGAGCGCGTACCTCACGGCGAACGAAATAGCGGCCGCTAAGACGGTGCACTTCGACTACTACAATACGCAGGGTCAGCCGAAGCTGGTGTGGCCGCCGAGCTTCGCGTTGGCGCGCGCGTATGTGGATCAGCTGGAGCGGTCGAGGGGTCTTGGGGGCGAAAGATTGTCGGCAGTCCGGCAGGCGCTCGCAGGGGCGGAGAGTGCGTCGGGAACGGCGCGGCGAGACGCTCTTACTCAGCTTGCGACGCAGCTGGATGTTGACGCCCGCGGGTCCAAAGACACGGTCAAGGTGC
>JANMTG010000048.1:0-2822 GCA_031390205.1 Gemmatimonadota bacterium | reverse complement strand
GCTGAGACACCGGGCGCGCTGAGATCGGCTGTCGCCGGAATGTCGCGCGACCAGATCGAGACTCCGTATCGTCCCGGCGGATGGACCGTGAAGCAGGTAGTGCATCATCTCCCCGACAGCCACATGAACGCCTACACGCGCTTCAAGCTGGCGCTCACCGAGGACGAGCCGGCCGTCAAGGCATATGAGGAGGCGAAATGGGCGGAGCTTTCCGACTCCGAGCGTGTACCGATCGATGTGTCGCTCGACCTGCTCGATTCCCTTCACCTGCGTTGGGTCTCACTGTTGCGTGGAATGGACGGGGCCGCGTTTCAGCGGCGACTTCGGCATCCGGTGCGGGGATTGATGACGCTCTCGCAACTGCTCGGAATGTACGCCTGGCACGGGCGTCACCACGTTGCGCACATCACGGCGCTCAGGACGCGCGAGGGCTGGTAGGACCGATTTCCTACTCAACGATTGGAGTGAAGTGACGATGGAGCTGGCCACATTTGGAGCGGGTTGTTTCTGGGGTGTCGAGGTTGCGTTCCGCCAGGTTCCTGGCGTAAAGGACGCTCTTGTTGGATACCTTGGCGGAACTCTCGCCAACCCGACTTACAAGGATGTATGCACGGGCAAGACTGGACATGCCGAGGTGGTCCAGGTGCGGTACGATCCGTCGCAAGTGAATTACGACAGGCTGCTCGACGTGTTCTGGGAGAACCACAACCCGACGACTCTCAACCGACAGGGACCCGATGTCGGCGCGCAGTACCGTTCTGCGGTTTTCTATCACACTCCGGAGCAGAAGCGCGCGGCCGAGGAATCGAAGTCGCGCTTGGAAGCGAGCGGGAAGCTGAGGCGCCCAGTCGTCACCGAAATCACCGCCGCGTCTACTTTTTATCCCGCTGAGGATTACCACCAGAGGTATCTGGAGAAGAGGGGTCTGGCGAGCTGTCACATCTAGGGAAAAGCGCGCGAACGGCACTCTGTTTGCCACTCTCGATCGCCTAACCAAGGGGCGGCACAGATGAGATGGAAACAGAATGTGAGGTCTCGGAAGACGGCATGGATGCTCGTCGGCGCTGGTGCGGCGATGGTAGCGACGAAGCTGACGGAGCGCGGGCTCGAGTCCGGCTGGCGAAGGGTCCAGGATGAGGATCCTCCCGCAGACCTGTGGAAGAGCCGAGACAGCTGGCCGAAAGCGCTGGTGTGGGCGGCGCTTTCCGCCGCGGCGATAGCTGCCGCGCAGCTGGCGGCCCGACGCGGCGCGAATGCGGGCCTGCAGAGGCTCACGGGCAAGCGGCCTCCCGCCGCGGTTTGATGGAGCATTCGCCCGGATTCCTCAAGCTCGTCCAGGACGCGAAATCGCGCGTCCGTGAAGTCGGGGTCGACGAGGCGCTGAGCAAGCTCGAGAAGGGTGGCGCGAAGCTGATCGACGTTCGCGAGGAGAGCGAGTGGGCCGCTGGGCACGCGCGCGGCGCACGGCACCTGGGAAAGGGCGTGATAGAGCGCGACATCGAGAAGCAGATTCCCGACAAAACCGCGGAGATCATTCTCTACTGTGGCGGTGGATTTCGCTCGGCGCTTTCCGCCGACTCGCTGCAGCGGATGGGTTACACCAACGTCGCTTCGATGGCGGGCGGATGGCGGGCCTGGCAGGACGCGGGAGGGCCGGTTGTTCAGGGAAAGTAGAACCATCGGCCCCTTGATCGATTACAGGGGATTCAAGCTGGCTGCGTCGACGACGGCACGGCCGCGCTTTGGGCTTCCGTTCTACATCGAGCTTCTCAGGAAGAGATAGCTCGAAGCGCGCGATTTGGATCAGCAACTTTGTGCTGCGAGAGCAAAACGCCACTAAATACTTGTCGGGCTCTCCCGGATCTTGGAGCTAAGGCCTCAGCTCTCCGTGATCGACCGGCTCGCGCCCGCGACGCATGAACAGAAACTCATAGAGCAGCGCCGCGACGAGAGCTCCCACAATCGGCGCCAACCAGTAGAGGAGCTGCGCCTCGAACACTCCGCTCGCTACTGCGGGACCGAATGAGCGCGCCGGATTCATCGAGCCCCCGGTGCGAGAGCCGATGACGAGAATGTCGGCGGCGACCACGAAGCCTATTCCCAGCCCCCCGATCTTGGGCCCCCGCAGATCCACGATCGTTCCGTAGATGACGAACATCAGGAGAAATGTCGCGATCGCCTCGAGCAGGAATGCCTGTCCGCCAGTCGTATCGAGCGCGATCGCCTGACCGCCGCCCCTCGTCGCCATGAATACCGCATCCGGAAACGTCGCCTTGAGCGCGTAGGCCGCCGCGACCGCGCCGATCACCTGCGCCACGATGTAGAGCGCGGCCATCATCGGCTCGATTCGTCTCGTGGCGAGGAGTCCCAGCGTCACCGCCGGATTGAAGTGGCCCGAGATGCGCATGAGCGCGCTCACCATCACCGCGAGAATGAGTCCGTGCGCGAGCGCGACCTCGACCAGCGCTGCCGGGCTTCCGGATATTTTCGCCGATATGATCGCGCCGCTCCCCACGAATACGAGGGCGAACGTGCCGATGAACTCCGCGATGAAGTGGCGCCAGGCATCCCGCATTGACTTGCTCCCGCAGTGGTTGGTGAGGCGGCGGGACGGGAAGCCGGGTTTCTAGTTGACCCGCCGCAATACCAGCGCGGCGTTGATCCCGCCGAAGCCGAAGGAGTTGGTGAGGATGTGCTCCACCCGCTCTTTCCGCCCCGAGCCCGGCAGAAAGTTAAGATCGCAGGCGGCGTCCGCAACCTGAAGATTGATCGTCGGCGGCAGCCATTCGTGCTCCAGCGCGAGAGCGCAGATCGCCGTTTCG
>JANMTG010000264.1:0-2321 GCA_031390205.1 Gemmatimonadota bacterium | reverse complement strand
CGGAGGCCGGGTAGAAATTGAGTCGCTGCTCGATGCCGAACCGCGCGCGCATGGGCGGAGTGAGCATGCCGAGGCGTGTGGTGGCGCCGATCAGGGTGAATTTCTCGATCTGCATGGTGATCGTCTGCGCCTTCGGACCTTCGGACAGGCGGATCTCGATCTTGTAGTCCTCCATTGCGGGGTAGAGGAACTCTTCGATGATGGGGCGGAGGCGGTGGAACTCGTCGATGAAGAGGATGTCGCCTTCGCGGAGGTTCGTCAGCGTGCCAACGAGGTCGCCCGGCTTCTCGAGGGCTGGACCCGATGTCGTTCGGATATTCACGCCCAGCTCTCGCGCTATCAGCTCGGCCAAGGTTGTCTTCCCGAGTCCTGGTGGGCCGAAGAATAGGGTGTGGTCGAGGGGCTCTCTCCTCGCCAACGCCGCATCGATGTAGATGCGTAGCGACTCCTTTACGCGGTTCTGTCCGATGAATTCGGACAGGCGCTGAGGGCGGAGGGAGAGCTCGACTACGCTCTCCTCCGGCATGATTTCAGGAGTGGTGATTTCTGCGCGGGACACAGTTGACCAGGGAAACCGTTAGCGGAGGTGCAAGGGGACGACCTACCCCGACCGAAATTAGACCGAAACAGTCAATTACGAAACAGTCAGTTTACCCCGGCCCGTAACGTGGCCAACCTGTCAGCGGCCTTCTCCAGCGTCTCTATCTTCTTACAAAAGGCGAATCGGGTGACCGACCTTCCGAGTTCCGGCCGCGAGTAGAAGCTTATTCCAGGCACCGTCGCGACCCCGACCTCTTTCGCCAACCAAATCGCGAACTCGCGCGACTCCAGATCCGAAATCTCCGAGAAGTCTGCGAGTATATAGTAGGACCCCTCTGGCGCCGCGTACTTGAAACCCGCCTCATCGAGCGCCGAGCACATGAGATCCCGCCTTGCCCGGTATTCCAGAGCGAGATGGTTGTAGTAATCCGCATCGAACGCCATCCCCACTGCACCCGCCGCTTGCAACGGCGCCGGAGCTCCAACTGTCAAGAAGTCGTGCACCTTCCGTATGGGTGAAGTGAGCTCGAACGGAGCAATTGCGTACCCGAGCCTCCACCCCGTGCACGAGAACGTCTTGGACAACCCTGAAATTGTAACCGTCCGCTCCCGCATCCCCGGCCACGTCGCCAGTACGTGATGCCCTCCCGCATACCGGATGTGCTCGTAAATCTCATCAGTTATCGCGATCACATCGTACTTCTGACACAGCTCCGCGATCAGTGAAATCTCTTCGCGCGTAAACACCCGCCCGGTCGGATTGTGGGGCGTGTTCACCACGATCGCGCGCGTCTTGTTGTTGAACGCCGCGCGCAGCTTGTCGGGATCGAGCCTCCAATCCGGAGCTTCAAGCGGCACGAACACCGGCTTCGCCCCCGCGAGGATCGCATCCGGCCCGTAGTTCTCGTAATACGGCTCGAACACGATCACCTCGTCCCCTGGATCGATCAGCGCCAGAAAGGTCGCCGCCATCGCCTCCGTCGCGCCGCAGCAGACCGTGATCTCCCGCTCCGGATCAACCTCCATCCCGTACCACGTCCGGTACTTCTCGGCGATCGCCAGCCGGAGCGCGGGACTGCCCCACGTGATAGCGTACTGATTGATGTCGCCGTGAATCGCCGCGCACGCCGCGTCCTTCATCGGCACCGGCATCGGGAAGTCGGGAAATCCCTGAGCGAGGTTGATCGCGCCGTACTGGTTGGCCACCCGCGTCATCTCGCGGATCACCGACTCGGTGAAGGTGCTCGCCCGCTTGGCTGTAGCGGCCCGCCTTGAAATCGATTCAGTCATGAGAGAGCCCTACTGCCGGGTCAACACATCAGCCCGATTACGGCCGAGACGGGCCGAGCGCTTGCTTCATCCTGACTTCGATCACGCCACCGGTACCGCCCCGCAATCCGAAAATGCCCCCGGCCTCGGAAGGGCTGTATAAACGGATATCGGCTACGTGACTGGCATGGATGTTACGAAGCGTGTTGAGGTCGCCAAACGCCTGCCCATCGATGAATAGAATAGGGAATTCGGTGCCCGGCGTATAGAAGGAGGACGCCCCACGCGCGGTCAGCCAGATCGGGCGCAGGCGTGATACCGCGTCGTACACAGTCGCGACGTCGGCGTTGGCGCCAACGATCTCCTCGGCGGTCAGGATGTTAGCCCTTCGAGGAACCGCGCCTGCTCCCGGCGTAACGGATGTACCGCTGGCAGGGGCGCAGCCCAGAATGGCCGCGACTGCAATGAGATAATGATGTTTGACCGACATTACCGTCCTCCCAGTTTAGCCA
>JANMTG010000248.1:0-3107 GCA_031390205.1 Gemmatimonadota bacterium | reverse complement strand
GGGAGAGGCGACGGCCGCGGTGGAAGCGGCGGCGGCGATTACGGTGCCTTCGACGATAACCACCAACTTTGCGGGAACTGCCCAGGCGTTTCAGGCGAGCCAGCAAGGGCTGCTCGCTCTCCTGTTTCTGGCGATCTTCGTCATCTACATGGTGCTCGGGATTCTGTACGAGAGCTTCGTTCACCCGGCGACGATTCTCACCGGACTTCCATTCGCCGCGTTCGGCGCGCTCCTGGCGCTGCTGATCTTCCGGATGCCACTCGACGTTTACGGATTCGTCGGACTGATATTGCTGGTAGGCATCGTGAAGAAGAACGCCATCATGATGATCGACTTCGCGCTCGAGGCTGAGCGAACGCAGCACATTCCCCCCGCGGAGGCGATCGTGCAGGCGGCGATCGTGCGCTTCCGTCCGATCATGATGACGACGATGGCAGCGCTGATGGCGACCCTGCCGATAGCACTCGGTCAGGGTGCCGGCGCCGAATCGCGCCGCCCTCTTGGAGTCGCGGTCGTTGGAGGATTGGCGTTCTCGCAGCTCGTGACGCTGTACGTGACGCCGGTGTTCTACACCTATTTCGACGAGCTGCCCGAGCGGGTGCGCGGTCTAACCAGGCGCACAGTCGAGCGGATGCGCGGGCGGCGACGTGCGACGCTCGCGCCGAGTGAGCCGTAGCGGCGCCGCGATGACGCGATTCCTCCTCTTCGTGCTGGCCTGCGTGCTGCCGGGTCTCGGCGGTGCGGTCGGGTCAATCGCTGGTAACGCATTCGGCAAGACCGGGCTTTGGACGGGCGGCATTCTTGGTGGCCTCCTCGCCTCATTGCTCGTGGCGTGGCTCGCTGCGAAAATGAAGTGGATTCCCCCAGAGAAGCAAAGGGCGACGGCGCTTGGTACTGCGATCGGCTTTCTGTTCGCGGCGGCAATCGCGGTCAACACGTTGTCCAGCCCAGTCGGCCCAGCGCTGAGTACCATGCTGGCGGGGCTGGGCGCCCTTGTCGGAAGCACATGGCGGTCGAGCCGACCAGAAACACCCAACCACTCGGCGTGACCACGAGGTAGACGACTGGGCTTTCGATGGAAAACGTTAGACAAAAAAAGGGCGCGGATCTCTCCGCGCCCCCTTTTTTGTTGGTTGTACGATTAGCGCCGTTCGTTCGGATCGTTCATTCCGCCGGGAGTCGTTCCGGGTCCTGACGCCGCACGGGAATTCAGATTCATCCGATCGTCCGCGGCCGTTCCAGTGGTCGCGTTGCGAGTGCCCGGGGCCGCCGGAGGGGCTGCGTACGTCTCCTTGATAATGGTACGATCCCGCCCGCGAAAGAGCCCGAACAGCAGGAGCAGTACCACCGCGGCCACCGCGAGAATGCCGAGCATTCCGCCTGGGAAGCTGGTGGTGGTCGTCGTCGTTGTCGCGTCCGTTGGCGCCGGCGTAGTCTGATCCGTCGCCGTTGGCGTCGTAGGCGCCGCGGTCTGGGCGCTGGTGGGAGTCGTCGGCTCCGGGTTTTGACCGTAGCTAGTAACCGCGAAGAGGCACAAAGTCGCCCCCGCCAGTCCTGCCATCAGCCTAAAGCGTGCGTTGTGCATTGGAAACCTCGAGAGTGAAGTGTTCGCCTCGTTCTGCTCCATCCCTCTACGTCTCACGCAAGGCGATGAAGCAGGAATCGAATGATTCACCGAGTTGGAGAGGGAATTTCGTGCCAGAATCGAGGCTTCTGACGGTTGAGCTGCGGC
This sequence comes from Gemmatimonadota bacterium, assembly GCA_031390205.1. Classification (GTDB taxonomy): domain Bacteria; phylum Gemmatimonadota; class Gemmatimonadetes; order Gemmatimonadales; family Gemmatimonadaceae; genus UBA4720. Next base: position 1,375 of record JANMTG010000248.1, on the reverse strand, counting down.
GAGGTACCTCAGCCGAGGAGTGGTGGGAATACCCGGGACGAGACTCGAACTCGTAAGGCCATAGGCCGGGGGATTTTGAGTCCCCTGCGTCTACCGATTCCGCCACCCGGGCGTGACTGAAATCTAGTTTATGGAGCGCATTCATTCGAGAGCGACGAATTCGAATACGCCAGACAATCCACTTGATGCGAGAGCGCGGTACAGGCTGCGGAATCTCTACCGCCTCGGCCGCCCTTGGAAGCGTCCGGGTCCCGGACCTCTAAGTTCCTCCGCGCGCTTCCTGAACTGAGTCTGGAGAGCGATGTAGCGCGCGCGCTGAACCGGCGTCAGGAACGCGGCGAGATCCTTCTGCTCGGATTCGACGATCGCGATGCGCTGCTTCTGTAAGCGAATCGAAGCATCGAGCAGGTCGCTGACGTGCTGCTGGTTGGCGGAATTCCCTGCCATCATCTCCTGTCTGAGCTGACCCCTAATGTCACGCTCCTGCGCGGCCAACTGGCGCAGCTGCGGGGCAAATCGGGCATTCGTCTGCTCGAGCCTCGCGAGCTGAGCGTCGGTGAGACCCAATCTCTGCTGTGCGAGCTTGGCGGTGCGCTCCCTGAACCGCTGTTCCAGAGCCGCGCGGTTCCCCTGTTGTGCGGTCACGGGCTGAGCCTGCGCCGTCGCTCCCGACAGCACCAATGCGAGAATCGCGACTCGAAGCATGGGCTGAATCATCTCGGATCCTGATCGAGATCGTAACTGGTGTCCACGGAGATCACGGGATCCGACTCGGAATCGGGAAGCGCGTCGAAGCGATTCATTTCGTCCATCAACTGTACGAGACTGCCATCGCTAAGGCCATCTACATCGGCGGCGAGCGACAGCACGTGCGGCTGCGCGCTGGCGACGACGCTGCTGGGTGACGTGAGGGCCTCTGCCGCTCCGGAAGTGACCGACATCGGCGGCGTTGGGATCTGTCCCGATGGCTCCGGGGTGACGACTGCAACCGGAGCTGGCATGACCCTGTACTGCGTGAGGAGCAGTGACCCGCCACCCAGAACGACAATTGCCAGAGCCGCGGCCACCAGCCACGATACGAGCCGCGGCCGCGCGGGTAGCTCCCTCGCCGGGACAATCGCCCGATAGGGCGGAATCTGCCGAACCACTCGATCGACATCGATCGTTGGAGCAAAAACCGCCGCGCTCTTGACGGTGCGGAGAACCTCCAGGTCCTCCCTGCACTTCTCGCATGTTGAAAGATGCGCCTCGACACGCCCCCTCGCATCGGCTGCGAGCGTGCGATGCAACAGATCCGGAAGCATTTCCTGGATCGCGCTCTCGGTGCACTCATTCATCTCTTTCATCTCTCAAAAACTCCTTTACCGTCCTTATC
>JANMTG010000247.1:0-3293 GCA_031390205.1 Gemmatimonadota bacterium | reverse complement strand
CCACCCGCGAAATCGCCGGTTCAGAAAACCGTCGCGTTCACCAACCTGAAAAAGATCTACTGGCCGGCGGAGAAGTACACCAAGGGCGATCTCATCGAGTACTACCGCGCGGTATCGAAATGGATGCTGCCATATCTCGCGGATCGCCCACTGGTACTGACGCGGTTCCCGGACGGGATAGACGAGAAATCGTTCTATCAAAAGGATGCGCCGGTGTTCGCTCCGGAGTGGATGCGCACGACTCCCATCTGGAGTGAGGACACGCAGCGCGAGATCCGCTATTTCATCTGCGACGACGTGGAGTCGTTGCTCTACCTCGCCAACATGGGCTCCATCCCGCTCCACATCTGGGCGAGCCGAGAGGGATCGCTGGAGCTGCCTGACTGGTGCGTGATCGATCTCGATCCCAAGGAGGCGCCGTTCTCCGACGTCATCCGCTGCGCCCAGGTGCTGCATCGCGTCTGCGAATCAGCCGGGCTGCCGAATTATGTGAAGACGACGGGAAAGACTGGCCTCCACATCATGCTCCCCCTCGGCAGGCAGTGCACCTACGAGCAGTCGCGGCTCCTCGGTGAGCTGCTCGCACGCGTGGTGCTGCGAGAGCTGAGCGAGATTGCAACGATCACCCGGCACGTGACGAAGCGCGGCGACAAGGTGTATCTCGACTATCTGCAAAACCGTCATGGGCAGACGATCGTGGCGCCGTTCAGCGTGCGTCCGCTACCGGGCGCGACGGTGTCGATGCCGCTCGTGTGGGACGAAGTGGACGCATCGCTCGATCCGAGGGCGTTCACGATCAGGACGGCAGTCGAGCGGATGGAGCGGTTAGGGACGGATCCGGTTTTCCCCGTACTCGCCGGGAAACCGGATCTCGCGCAGGTGCTGGATCACCTGGCGACGGTCGGGTTCCCGGTCGGACCCGCCACTTAGGTCATGTTTGCTTGCGTTTTCTTGCTCGATCGGACCTGCCTGCCGGTGCTGAAGCATTTTTCTGAACCGTCCGGAAAGCTTTCTCCAGCCGCCCTTTTGTATTCGCACTCAGCCCGGCCTCGCGTGCGATCTCGTCCCACTTTTCGACTGCGGCGAGGACTGTTTCAATCACCGTTTGAGCATCCTTTCCGGTAATGCCCACTTCCTCTGCCAGGTGGAGCATTTGCTCACTGGTCGGGTTGAGGCTTTCGCCGTCGATAGTACTTGTATGGTGGCCGCCGATGCCGGCGCTGAAGGTAAGGTCGTAGGCGGGCGATAGCGTCCAGTTGCCAAGTGAATCCATGAGGAAAGCGAAGTTCCGACTGTGGTCGTCACGGTTATGGGCGAAGACGTTGAACGTCATTCGACGAAAAGCCTCGAGCGCTTGTTGGTAGTCTCTTGTCAGCTCAAGGGTAGCTTTGAGGAAAGACTCGTAGTCGATCGAAGGCGCCCGATGTGTCGCGTGAAGGATTCCTCCAAGGGTGTGCATGTGCAATCTGCCTTTCCCGCCCGAGGCCCGACGGTCAAAACGTTTCGCCCCAAACCAACGACCGTCGTGGGTGGCGAAGAGTTGAGTCTTCGGTACAGCGAGTCCAGCAGCTCGCGCCATTTCTGAATAGGCCCATTCAACTGCACCGGAGTCGTTTCCGTAGAAGGCACGGTCTTCCTTCGCAGCGAATTTTATCAGCCAGGGCTCGTACCCATCAGGCAAAGACTCCTCGAGCCCGGAGATCATGCCAGTGGTGAGCCCGGCGATCACCGTTCCGTTTTCGTGGACTCCGGCAAGGATCTTTGGCCTGGCCCCGCCCGGAGAACCTCCGGCGATACGGAGAGCGGGCAGCACATCCTCCGGACTGCCCTCCAGCAGCCGCATGCCCTGAGCCGCGAGGGCATCCAGATCGAGAAAACGATCCGCGTCGGGTGCGGAGGAGGGTTTTCTGATGGGGTGAAAAGACAGGGCTCCCATGCCGCTATTCCCCACCGCGCTCAGTCGGTCGAGCGATGTTATCCGCTCGCGTGGCAGGCCTTGCGATTCAAAAGCGCGATCCTGAACCAACCGGCCGAAACCATCGGGGAGGGCGTCGCTGAACACTCCGTGCAAGTAGTCAAAGTCGCGTTCCATGTGCTGCTTCAGGCCAGGTTCCACGGGCAGCAGGTAGGGAGAGAACGGCAGCGGAGCCGCCAGGAATTCTGGGGCGAATTCGAAGTAGATCTGCGGTCCGTCTTCGGCGAGCTCACCAACTTTGCGGGTTGGCACTTGCTCTCCTTCTTCGTCGATCCCGAAGTTCAATCGAACTTCAAGTCGGCGCATCGTCCTCCCGATCGGTCTGCTTGCGGCTCGATCCGGTCTGCTCGCGGACCACAGAAATAATTCTTCGACCGCGGACTCGTCCCCGACGCTGCCCTCGCTTCGCCAGTTCCGCGAGCGACGCCACCGGTGGCTCGGGAAAGAGCAGGCCAAGCTCGCGAGTCGCTCCTAAAGCCACTGCGATTTTCAGCAGGCGCTCCAGGGCTATGCGCCCACTCTGCTCAAACCGTTTTAGGGTCTCGGGAGCGATCCCCGACCGCGCGGCGAGCTCAGTTCTTGTCCAGCCGAGGGCAAGTCTGCGGATTATTACGCGCTTCGCGATCTCGCGAGCCAGAGCGGGAGGAGTCGCCCCAAGAAGTGGTCTAATCATACCATTTACGCACCAAATAGCCCATAACTGGTAATATATTACCAGTTGAAGCCGGGCGCAAGACCTATCCCGAGCCCAGCGTCAGAATCCGCTCCCACCCCCTCCCCCACTCCCCCCTCCACTCGATCCCCCGCCACCCGAGCCCGACGAACTGGGGCTCGATGACATGCTGCTGGCGGCCGCGCTCGACATGTTGCCAATGCTCGACGCGAAGCCGCCCGGACTGAAGTGCCCCGTTCCGCCCGTGTACCAGCTCGGCGGGTCGCGGTAGATGCCCTCAAAGGCGCGCGCCCACTTGTCCGCTACGCCAAACGCCATCGCGAACGGCAGATAGCGCTCGAACATTTCCGGCGACGTGATCATCTGGCGATAGCGCTCGGTCTCGACTCTCTTCAGAAATTCCTTGAAGCCGAGTGTGGCTTCGCGGGCCCGGGCTCCGGGTGTGGTGCGGGCGGGCATGATCCGAGAGAACACGAACAGGATCACCGCGCTGATGACCGCGGCGGCGATCAACGCGGCGGGAGAGATCATTACCCAGGTCCGGGCGGTGACGAGTATCGCGAGCCCGATTCCAGCGACCGCGCAGAACACCGCGAGGCCGGCCCATTTTACCTTCACCTGGTCGGGGCGCTCCAGGTAGTAGCC
>JANMTG010000214.1:0-2040 GCA_031390205.1 Gemmatimonadota bacterium | reverse complement strand
CCGCTGATGACCAGCAGCAGCACGCGCCGCCGCGACAGCTCGCGTCCCGGCCTCAAGCTGCCGGGCATGACCTATTCTCCCTCTCTGAGCCGGCGTCGGATTGCGCGAGCCAGCTCTGCCAGACGCGATGGATCACGCTCGGCCATCACATCAACGAAGGATGCGGCAACCACATCGGGCTCAAAAGCAAGCACCTGAGCGACGATCTGACGCGAGGCGTGCTTGAGAAATTCGCCTTCCGTCCAGCGCGCTTCGTAATGGAGGCGGTCGCCGCGCTTAAAGCGTCGCAGCAATCCTTTCGAGACGAGTTTGTTGAGGACTGTGATCACCGTCAGCGGTGCGACGTCGTGAGATTCCGCGACGCGCTCGTGGACGGCGCGGGCGGGTGATGGCGCGCCGATATCCCAAACCGCTCGCATGACGCGGGCTTCGAGATCGCCGAGGACTTTCGCCAGACCCTCGGATCCCAATCGGAAGTTGTCCTGTATCCGGGGTACATCTTTTCGCTGTGGCATTGGGAAACGGGGCGGTGGTTGCATTCTGGTTTTACGCAGCGTGAATTTAGACGGAGAACGGTGGTGCCGTCAGCGCTGATTCTGAACCTGCTGCATGAGCTGGGCCCGAAACTTCCGCGCTGGTGCGTTTTCGAGCGGGCATGTGCCTGTTGACGGCTCACGCTCGCTTACGGCTCTTCATTCCGAGACTTCCGCCCGCGGCGGAGGCCGATGAGCCTGGGGCCGGCCTGAAGGATTGCTCGCATGTTTTCCCTTATCATCACCCACCGCTCTGCCAGCTCCGAGGACCGTTCCGACGCTTGCCAAATGCCCCGTCTCGTAGCGAGGCGAAGTCGCTCGCGGGACGAGTGTCCGTCCAGCAGCCTGATCTCCCAGGTAAGACCTTGCTCGTTGATGACCTCGGCTGAATGGATGGTCCGGTAGGTGTCCGCAATCCGTTCCATCAGCGGGTGCTGCCACCAGTTGTAGCAGAGAGAGATGAGAAAAAGGCCTCTCGGCGAGAGAACCTCCTCGAACCGCGCCAGTACCGCTAGAGGATCCCGGGCATAGGGAATCGATTCCTCAAACACGATGACGTCATAAAGGCTTTCCGAGGTGAAGGATTCGAAATCGGCCACCTCGAACCGGACCGGGAAACCAGCGTCTTTGCCTCTGAACCGACGACGCGCCCGCTGAATGGCACCCTCGGAAAGATCGATGCCATGATACTCCGACAGTGGAAAGTGCTGTGCCGATTCCAGAAAGCTTCCGGTTCCACACCCGATATCGAGCACCCGCCGCGGTCCATCAAGTCCGATAATGTATCCAAGCGCCACCAGGTGACGCGGTCGCTCCCCTAGGCCGTCGAGGTAATCCCAGGTCCCGGATTGATACTCGGAGTCCAGCATCGCAGGGGATTTTTGTTGCCCAAGGCCGCGGCGCGCTCTATAGGCTCCGACGAACGAACCATAGATGAGATGGCGGCTGACCCACAACGCGCGGGAAGCGAGGCTGTCGCCGTGACGCACAGGAACTATCGCGGACACGTCTGAAGGGAGTCATTCAATTTCCGCCAATCCCATTCCAGGAAGAGCTAGCTTTTTACTCAGCATAAAGCTCACACGCCAGAGGAAGAAACTGGAGGCGGGTCCCGCGATTGGGTTGTTTCCAACAGTCGCTGAACTGTTGACATACGGTTGACGGGATCGTGCCGCACCACGAGATGGCCTGGTTTATCCCAGCTTCCGGCGCAGCTCAGCGATCTCCCTCGTCTGATCGCTCTTCATCTTTTCCGCCATCCGCTTGACCTCTCCTTTCGTCAGGCGAGGCTGGAACTGGTCCACCATCTTGATGGCTTCCTCGTGGTGCATTATCACGTGCTCCCTGAACTGCCGGTCGAATGCTGCTCCGGAAGCGCCCGACAGCATCGAGATCATGGATGCATTGTCGGAGGTGACCATCGGCATTTTCTCCTCACCGTACTGAGCCTTGAGCATGTCCAGCATCTGCCGCTGCTCCGCGATCTGCGCGGCCCGCATCTTCGTGG
>JANMTG010000193.1:0-10835 GCA_031390205.1 Gemmatimonadota bacterium | reverse complement strand
ACGATGGAACTCGAGTATCAACTTGAGCTTGCGAGAGATTACGGAGTACTCACCAATCGGGAGTGCCAATCTCTCAGTGTGGATACAAGCGACGTTCGCCGCATGCTTTGCGGCCTCCGCGCCAAGGTTCTGGCGTTTATTCCCTCACCCGTCCGGTCTCCCGCATAAACGGAATAACGGGAAACGGAAAAACGGAAAACGCATAACGCGCTTTCAGTCTCTCTTAAACCCGGACCATCTAACTCACACCGGAGTATGAAGAGGAATGAAACGACACATTTTTCTCTCTGCCCTCGCCCTGATAGCTCTCCCGCTTGCCGCAAGCGCGCAGACCGCGGAGACCACTATCGACCGTGCCGTCGCGGCCTATGCGCGTCTCAACAGCATGCGAGCTGAGTTCCGGCAGACGCTTACCAACCCCCTTACCGGCACCACGCAAGCTACCAGCGGTGAGCTGATCCGTCGGAAGCCCAACCTGATGAGCATCAGCTTCAACAATGGCGATCGCGTCGCCGCCGACGGGTCGACCTTGTGGGTATACCTCCCGAGCAGCGTCCCCGGTCAGGTGATCCGCGTGCCTTACACCGGTGGGAATGCCGGCTCGGTCGATCCGGCCGACCAGTTTCTCGATTCACCGCGTACGCGCTACACGATCACGTTGGGCGGTGCTGCCACCATCGGTGGTCGCGCGACCAGGGTGCTGAGCCTCGTGCCGAAGCGGAAGAACGACGTGGTTGCACGCGCAAAGCTATGGATCGACGACCAGGACTACAGCCTGCGGCAATTCGAGGTCGAGAGCGCCAACGGATTGAAGCGCAAGGTGGTCATCACGAGCTTCACAGCCAATCCACAGCTCGATCGGTCGAAGTTCCGCTTTACCGTTCCCCGTGGAGCGAAGGTTGTCGATCAGAACACCATCGGAGCTTTCTAGAATCCTGAATCCCCGCATCTAAGCCGGTGCGTCGGAGGGGAGCGGGACTTCGCGGCTGCTCGCTTACACGCATCGAGCCTCGCCCGCCCGCTTCGCGGGCTAACTGCGCGAGTCTCTTGCTACGCGAGACGCCGCTGCGTCCCGCCCCCCTCCGACTCCCCATGTGGTTCAGTGCAGGGACACACTGACTAGTGGCGCCACGCGCGGGAGCGCGCCGAGCGAAGCTCGGCATCCCCGTGCGTGGGTTCGGTCCGGCGTGGCGCGCGTGGGCATTCGTGCCGACCCAAGTCCGACCACGCACGGCGGGGATGCAGCGCGTTGCGCTGCCGCGGTTGCGATACTGTACAGGGAGGTAAGGGTGTCCTCGCAGGCGGCGTCCAAGCGAGCGACCAAGGAGACGGGCGAGTGCCAGCGGAGCTGGCGCGAGCGTAGTTCGGCTCCGCCAGAGCGAGCGTCGCCGCCGAAGAGGATACCCTCGCCTCCCCTTACAGTGATATCAGTCGAACCAGGCATCTGGCGCATCCAGGCTGGCCGCACGCTACCTGATGTCGTCGCGGCGCCCGCCGGCGTTCAACATACCGGTAAGCGCCGCGAGCTTTTTCGGATCGGTTCCACGGCGGTGGGCAATGTTGACAGCTGCCGCGGATAACGCGCGATAGACCTCGTGGGCGTCACCATGCGCCGCGAGCGCGCGAAGGTGCTTCCCGATCGTCTCCGCGTCTCCCCGCAACACCGGCCCCGTCAGCGCGTCATCGGGAAGGGATTGTTTCATGTTGGAAAGCGCGCCGCTCATGAGACTTTCCACCGCCTGGAGACCGCTCCCCTCCGGAATGCCAATGTCGCGAAGCAGGCGCGAGGCGACGGAGGCGAGGACCACCGGAAAGTTCGATGATATGACAGCCGCGGCGTGATACGCCGTTTTCTTCCCGGCCGGTATGTCCAGCGTGCGGGCGCCGAGCTGTCCCGCCAGCCGCCGCGAGGCATTGACCGCGGCGTTGTCTCCGTCCACACCGATCCACCCATGGCGCAACAGCTCGGCCGACACCTCAGGGTCGCCGAACGGCACCAGGGGATGGAACGTGCCGCCCGCGAAGCCTTTCTCGCGCAATGCATCGAGCCCCGCCGGTTCGGCGATCGCCGAGGTATGAAGGATCACCGTCCCGGGAGCCAGTTGCCGCCCGGCTCCGGCATCGACCAACTCCCCGATGGCGGCATCGATTTGCGCATCGCGCACGGCGACGATGATCACGTTGGCGCTCGAGATCTCGGGAGGAAGCGGCCCGGTTGAAGTCGCGATTCCCGAGGCCCGCTTTCCGTGCAGGCCTATCAATCGTACCCCCGATGCGCGAAAGGCGCGGGAAAGTCCGCGCCCCACGTGTCCGGGTCCGATAATGAAGACGCGCTCGCTCATTGAATGACGATGCTGTCCGGCGGCGGGACGGCGGCAGCGGCCCTCCTGAACAAATCCTGTTCGGTGCGCGCTCCGCGCGCGAGCTCCAGCGCCTGCTGCAGCGGCCTGTCTACCGCGGCGCGACGGCGAAACTCGGCCTCAGGGCCATACACGTAGCGCGCGATGTCGAACGCGATGAATCGCGAGACCAGCGCTTCCGCGTCGTCAAACACCGACCGTGGAACATCTACGCCCCGCGCCACCATCCTCCGCCACACCTCTTCCCGCATGGCGGGAGTGACCTCGAAATCCGGGCTCGCTATCGCGCGCCTTCCTTTCAGAAGCAGAGCGTAGTCGGTTACCGCATCGCGAAACTTCCGCGCGCTGGCGCCCAAGGCGCGCATGAAGTTCACCTCCGCGAGAGGCGTTATCGTGTCACCGGCGATGAGGTCGGGGGTGATTCCCCCACCCCCGTAGACGAGGCGGCCCCCATTGGTGCGGAATTTCTCACGCTTGGTTGGCGCCGGATCATCAGTCTCGTCATCGGGCAGACGCCGCGCGATCGAGCGCCCGACGGGGGTGAACCAGCGCGCCGTCGTGATTCTCAGGCCGCCCGCGGGGCCGAAGGAAACGACGCTCTGCGCGCTCCCCTTGCCATAGGTCGGAGTGCCGATTATCACCGCGCGATCGTGATCCTGCAGTGCGCCGGCAACGATCTCGGCGGCGCTGGCGCTGCGGCCGTCGACCAGAATCATGAGCGGCAACTGCGGCCACCGCTGGGGGATCGTATCGGCGTATTCCCGATTCGCCTCGGGCAGACGGCCGCGCATGCTCACGATCTTCTGACCGGGATCGAGGAACAGGTCCGAGACGCGTACGCCCTGATTCAGCAGGCCGCCCGGGTTCGTTCTCAAGTCCAGAATCAGGGTTTTCATTCCCTTGGCCAACAGGGTCGCTACGGCTCGTCCCACTTCCTTGGCCGTCGAATCACTGAACGCCTTGAGGTCGATGTAGCCGACACCATCTCGCAGCATTGACGCCCGGCGCACCGCACTCTGATGGATGGTGCTACGCGAGATCGTGAGGTTGATGGGGAATTCGACCCCCGGCCGCTCGACCTTGAGCATCACGGGCGTCCCCGCCTTTCCACGCAGGACCTTGGCCGCCTCTTCGTTTGTCCAGCCTTTGGTGGGTTTCCCCATTATCTCGACGATGCGGTCGCCCGGCTGTACTCCGGCGCGCTCGGCCGGGCCTCCCGCAATCGGCGCCACGACGATCAGCCATCCGTCCCTCAGATCGACTTCCACCCCGAGCCCCGCGTAATTGCCGCTGGTCGTCTCGTGGAGTCGCGCGAATCGGTCGGGCGGCAGGAAGGTCGAATAGGGATCGTTCAGCTCGAAGAGCATGCCGTCGACGGACTTACGGTATAACGCCGAATCGGTGACCGGATCGACGAAGTCGTTCTGGACGTGACGGAAAACGCTCTCAAACAGGCGCGCGCCCTCGAATGTCGTGAAGGTTCCCGTTCGCGCTCCGCGGTGCACGAGGGCTCCCCCCGTCACCAGCGCAATGACGATGGCGCCGGCGACTATCCCCGTGCGCACTGCGGCGGGTGAGTCGAGCTGACGGAACTTGATGGGAAGTCGCATTTATCTCTGAAGACGACCGAAAAGTTGCGGAAACACTTTTGAGAGAGCGCCGGCGACGCGGTCGAATATCGCGTTCTCGTCACCTGCCCCATCTATCAAAGTGATCGGTCCACACTCCGGATGGGAGTCCTGCCACCCTTTGTCCGCAAACTTTCTGAACGCGTTTCCCACTCGATCGTGGAATTCCGCGCCCGACTTCTCCATGCGGTCGCGGTCCCCCCGCGCATCCGCGCGAGCGAGCCCCTCGCTGGCGGGGATGTCGAGCAGCAGGGTTAGATCTGGTACCAAAGCCCCGGTCGCAAGCCTGTTGGCGGCTCGCACCTCTTCTTCGGGCAACCTCCGCCCGGCGACCTGGTAGGCGTAGGTGGAAAGAAAAAAACGATCCATCAGAACGATTTTCCCCTTCGCCAGAGATGGCCGGATCTCGCGCGCCATCAGCTCGGCGCGCGACGCCATGAATAGAAGTGCCTCAGTCGCATCGGTGATCTCACGCTCCGGGTCGAGCAGAATCCCCCTGATGGCGTCGCCGACCGGCGTGCCACCTGGCTCCCGCACCGCGACACACGGGACACCGTTCTGCGCTAGCCGCTCGGCCAGCCGCTTGAGCTGGGTCGTTTTGCCCGCTCCTTCGGGGCCTTCGAACACTATCAGCTTGCCGCCCGCCATCTCAGGAGAGCGTGATGATTGGGCTCGTCGCACCTTTCTTCATTCCATCCATGATCCACTGGTTAACACGGAGCATGATCTTGTCGAAGTTTTCCTGAGCCGCGACAGCGCGCTGGTACACCGGCCGCCCTTGTATCTTCTCGAGCAGCGAGTCGAGTTGCTGCTCCATGTCCGGCGTGGGGTTCTCACCGCGCTGGATCAGCTGCTGCGCTTCACCTCTCAGGCGCTCCATCTCCTTGAGCAGCGCGACAGAGTCGCGGTCTTCGTTCAATCCCTCGCTCGACCGTTTGAGCGTCTGATACTCTGAGCTCTGCCCAATCAGCCTGCCGAGCTCCTTGGCCTTTTCTTCCAGCATTGTTTCTCCGGTTATTCCGATTGGGCCTCTAGCTGCGCCGGGCAAACACGAACCGCTCGCGCCCAGTGAGGTCCAGCAGGACCTCGGCGTCGATGTACCGTCCGTCGACTGCGACCATTTCAGCGACTGATCCCGCGCGCCGTACGTCGACCTCCAGCGCAAGAAGTCCACCCCGATTGAGAACCCCCGGAGCCTGTGCGATGATGCGCCGCGTCACCGCCAGGCCGTCATCGGCGCAAACGAGCGCGATTGCCGGCTCCCAGTCGCGAACCGATCGCGGAACCGCCGCGCTCTCCGAGTAGGCGATATAGGGTGGATTTGAGACGACGGCATCGACCCGCCGGCCCCACAGCGGCGCGAGGACCGCGCCATGCAGGAGCTCTACGGGCGACCGCAGCGCGCCGCGGAGCAGGCGATGGTTTTTGTCGGCGACCGTGAGCGCTTCACGGGATATGTCCGTCCCGATGACGCACTCGAATTCCCGCTCGAACGCGAGGGAGAGGGCGATCGCCCCGGATCCGGTGCCGATGTCGGCGACAGTGCGAATCGCGGAGTCAGAGCGCTCGAGTACGCGCTCGACCAGCATTTCGGTCTCGACGCGGGGGATGAGAACGCTTTCGTCGACCTCGAGCGTCAGGTGGCGGAATGATGCGCGGCCCACCGCGTAGCCCAGCGGAGCTCCGAGACACCTTTTCGCCGCCGCGCGAATCGCCACCTCGACCAGCCCCGCCGGGACGTCGCTTTCAGTGTTGGCACACGGCCAGAATCTGGGCACATCGAGGAGCGCCGCCACAATGTCTGTCGCTTCGCGACGCGGCTCGGGCACATGCCCGGACTCGAGCTCCGCGCCGACCAGGTCGAGAAGCTCACCGACGGTGCACACCGTTTCGGCGGTTTCGACGAACGCCGCGATGATACTATTCACCGAGCTTCTCCTCGATGTCCGCCAACTTGAGCGCTTCGATGAAGGGCTCGATCTCTCCATTCAGCACCTTCGTGAGCTCGTGCAGCGTCAGGTTGATTCGGTGGTCGGTAACGCGATTCTGTGGATAGTTGTAGGTGCGGATCTTCGCCGACCTGTCACCGGTCCCCACCTGCGTTTTCCGCATCCGCGCGCGCGCCGACTCCTGCTCCGCGATGCGGGCGTCGAGCAGCCGCGCGCGCAGAACTTCCATCGCCTTGAGCTTGTTCTGGAGCTGGGATTTCTGATCCTGCTGGCTGACTACGATTCCGCTCGGGATGTGGGTGATGCGAACGGCGGAGTCGGTGGTGTTGACGCTCTGCCCGCCGGGACCCGATGAGCGGAAGACGTCGATGCGGAGGTCCTTGTCCTCGATCTTGAGGTCGATTTCCTCGGCCTCAGGGAGAACGGCTACCGTGGCGGCCGACGTATGAATGCGACCCTGGCTTTCGGTGACGGGAACGCGCTGCACGCGATGGACTCCTGACTCCCAGCGCATCGCCCCAAACGCTCCCTCACCCTTCACCTTGAAGATCGCTTCCTTGACACCTCCGAGCGTGCCATCGGATTGGGAGATGACCTCCACCCGCCACCGGCGGCCTTCGGCGAAGCGCGTGTACATGCGGTAGAGATCCGCCGCGAAGATCGCGGCCTCGTCACCGCCAGCGCCGCCCCGGATCTCGACGATGGCCGGCCGATCGTCCAGCGGATCGTGCGGTATGAGCGCCGGCTTGATCTCGCCAAGGAGGATTTCAAGCGAGCGCTCGAGCCGAGCCTCTTCGGCCTTGGCCTCGGTCGCCATGTCCGGGTCGTCAGAACGCAAAAGCTCGCGGGTTTCCGCGAGCTCCTGCTCGTATCTCTGGACTTTTGAGCCCATCTCCACCAAAGGCTGGAGATGTCTGTGCTCCCGTCCGAGCGCGGCCATGCGCTGCTGGTCACGCACGGTCTTCGAATCGGAGAGCTCTCGCTCTACCTCAGCGGCACGCGTTAAGGCGTCCGCGAGCCGGTCGCGGAGACTCAGCTTTCCGTGCTACGCGCAGAGCCTTGCTTGCCGTACTTCTGACGAAAGCGCTCGACGCGTCCCGCTGTATCGACGAGTTTCTGCTTGCCCGTAAAAAAGGGATGGCAGTTGCCACAGATGTCGGTGTGGATGTCCGCCAGGGTCGAACGGGTCTGGAATGTTTTGCCGCAGGCGCACTTGACGGTGGCTGTCGCGTAAACTGGATGGATGTCGGCTTTCATGGGGTTCTCGTGGTTGCTCGTATAGAACCTTAAAGTATAGCCAAACGAGACCCCTCAAACAAGTTAGCGGAGTGTAGGGTATGGGTCTTTTTCAACCAAGAACAACGCTGATGCGAGAGGCCAGAGGCATGGCCGCGAGTTGCGAGGACGACTCAGCCCTAATTGGTTTCTTGTTCTCGCAACTCTAAGCTCCGCACCTGTATCTCACGCTCGCACAGGAGATCCGTGACAGCGCTTCCCGACGGCGACTATGTGCTCGGCACCGAAGATGAGGAGGTCGAGCGGCTCGGCGTGCAGCACCGGGTGTGGCGCCCCCGCGCTACGGACGCGTGGCGGCGCGCTGGATTCACCACCGGGCAGCACCTCGTTGACGTCGGCTGCGGGCCAGGTTACGCGACGGTCGATCTCGCCGAGATCGTCGGGCATACCGGCCGGATAACAGCGCTCGATCAATCGCCCCGATTTCTCGAGCGGCTCGATGCTCGCGCCAGGCACTCGGGTCTCGGCAACATCGAGAGCGTCCGACTCGATTTCGATGCCGACGCGCTCCCGCGACTGAACGCCGACGGGGCCTGGTGCAGATGGGTTTTCGCTTTTGTCACTCGTCCCCGCGAACTGCTCGCGGCGATCGGCGACGCACTCAAGCCTGGGGCGGCGCTCGTAGTCTACGAGTACTTCAACTACGCGAGCTGGCGGCTCGCGCCCCGCCAACGAGAGTTCGAGGACTTCGTCCAGGTGGTTATGTCGAGCTGGCGCTCGACCGGAGGAGAGCCGGACATCGGCATGGACCTCCTCTCCTGGCTCCCCGCGCTCGGATTTCGCATCGAGGAGGCACGCCCGATCGTTGACGTCGTCACTGCTGACAATTTCGTCTGGCAGTGGCCGAGCACGTTTGTCGACGTCGGTGTTTCACGTCTGGCCGCGCTCGGACATTTCTCCCATGAGCGGGCCAGCCAGGTCAAGGAGCTGTTCCGGCTGGCAGAGGCGACTCCCGGAACCCGCATGGTCACTCCCGGAGTTCTGGAGATCATCGCGCGGAAGGTGTAGCCGAACCCGTACACCAACTGTTTTGCCTGCGTTCATGGTCCCTGACCCGATCCTCGTCTAACGGCGAGCATCGTGCGAGCTTTGTGCGATGATGCTGCGCGCGGTTCTTTGTGTGTGTCTGTGCATGGGTTCGTTGGCTCTCGCGCCATCCGTTGCGGGACCGCAGATAGTCCCGTTCGTTCCGGCGCCGCCCGCAGGAGAGCCCGGGTCCGAGCTCACCGTTTACCTCCTCACCATCGGGCAGGGCGATGCAGTGTGGGAGCTGTTCGGACACAACGCGATCTGGATAAAGGACCGCTCCAGGGGCACCGACATTACGTACAACTGGGGGATGTTCGACTTCAACCAGCCGAACTTCGTGGGGAGATTTCTCACCGGTAACACGCGTTACTGGATGGAGGGGATCGAATTCGAGTCGATGCTCCAGGCCTACACCCAGCGGAACCGGTCGATCCTGGCGCAGGAGCTCAATCTCACTCCGGCGCAGCGCTTACAGCTCAAACATTCGCTCGAGCTGAACGCTCTTCCCCAGAACAAATTCTATCGTTACGACTACTACCTCGACAATTGCTCGACGCGCCTGCGCGACATGCTCGACCGCGCGCTCGGCGGCCAGTTGCAAACCGCGACCATCACACGGATCACGTCGGAGACCTTCCGCACGCATACCCAACGACTCACCCAGGGGAATCTTCCTGTCTTCGCCGGCGTCACTCTCGCGCTAGGCCACCCGGCTGACAGGCCAATCTCGATGTGGGACGAGATGTTCCTCCCGGTGAGGATGGCCAACCATCTGCGGACCGTGCGGGTCACCGACACCGTCGGCGCAAGGATTCCCCTCGTGCGCTCCGAGATGGCGCTGTTCACGGCCGGACGTGCGCCGGAGCCGCCGGCTCCGCCCAACTACCTCCCTTGGTACGTGGCTGTTGGAATCGCACTCGGCGGCGCGCTCATAGCTCTCGTGAGCCGTGCTGAAATGGGAGGCCGGGTCGCACTATTCGCCGCGACGGCGCTGGCGACGCTCTGGAGCCTGATCGCGGGGATTACGGGAACAGCTCTCGTCGCCGCCTGGGCCTTTACGCACCACTACTTCATGAGCTGGAACGAAAATCTCCTGCAGCTCAATCCACTGTCGATCGCGCTCGGCGTGTTGATTCCCGTCTCAATCTACGGATTGCGCGGAGTCTCGAAGGCACGGCGGCTGAGCGCGGTGGTCGCGGCGCTTTCGCTGTTCGGGTTCATTGCTCAGGGAATGCCGGTCTTCAGCCAGATGAACGGCGAGATCATCGCGCTGGCTTTGCCGGTCAACCTCGCCGTGGTGTGGACGGTGTACCGGCTGACGTCTTACATGCGGACTTCGCGGCCTTCCTCCGCCGCCTTGTAGATCGCCTCCACCAGCTTCATCACCACCAGCTGATCTTCCGGCGGGTCATATGGCGTCTCCTCGTTGACGACCGCGATGAAGTGGGCAAGCTCGGCGCGGTAGGACTGGAGGAAAACGCTCTCACGTGCGGCGGCGCCGCTTGGCGAGACATCCGTGGGCTTCCCATTCAGCATCTTCACCACCCGGAGGGGCGCAAGGCGCGCGCTCCCGCGGGCGGACAGTACCTCGAACCACCACCGTTCCTCCTGACCCACGTACGCCCAGGAGACGTCGAAGCTCAGGCTGATTCCCCCCGCACACTCGACGTGGACGATCATCGCGTCCTCGACAGTTCCGACGCCGCGCCCGCGGTCCATGTGGGCGTTCACCCGCACCGGCTCGGGAAAATCAGCCAGCCAGAGCGCGAGATCCACGAGCGGGAATCCGTTCTCGAAGAACGCGCCGCCGCCTGCTTCAGGCCGCCTGAAACGCCAGCCGGTACGGGGCGTCGCGAACTGATACTGTCCAGCCCGAACGCCGATCAGTCGTCCCAGCTCGCCGCCCTGAATGAATCGGTTGAGCTGCTGGACGTCGCTCCGGAAGCGGTGATTGTTCCCAACCACGACTTTTCGCCCTGACTGCTTTGCGGCCGCAAGAATCCGCTCCACGCCCCGAGAGGTGAGAGACAGTGGGCGCTCGCAGAGCACGTCCACCTTCGACTTGAGCGCGCGCAGCACGTGTGGCTCGTGCAAATGGTTGGGCGTCGCGATGACCACCGCATCCACCTGGTCCAGCTCCAGCAGATCCTCGAAATCCGTGAAGACGTCAGGGATTCCCAGCCTCTCGGCGATAGCGCTGGCCTTGGGGCCGTCGTTGTCGCAGAGTGCCACCAGCTGCGCACCCTTGATCTTGGCGAGCACGGGCAGGTGCGCGAGCTGCGCGATTGCGCCCGCACCGACGAGGCCGATCCGGCAATTGGTTTTCGTCACCAGACTAGTCTCCGCTCAACCGGCGATCCGTCCAACCATGGTCCCCGGATAATACGTCTCCAGGATCGTCCGGAACTTCTGCCCCGCGCGCGCGCGGCCAATCGCGCCCCACTGACACATGCCGATCCCGTGACCATAGCCGCGACCGGTCACGGTGAGACTCGTCACTTCGCCGTTGTCGGTCGTAGTAACGTGTCTGAAGTATGTGCTGTTGAGAATCGCACCCTGCGAATTCCGCAGGA
>JANMTG010000192.1:0-6646 GCA_031390205.1 Gemmatimonadota bacterium | reverse complement strand
CCTGACAGCGTGGTACGGTGGTCTCGAGGCTGACAGCCGCCTGATGGAACTGCTCGCCGGAAAAACGGCGTACGGCCTCTCCTTCTGGCTGTGGGTGGTTTTTGGGCTTTTCGCTCCCATCGGTTTCCTGCTCTTTCCCGGGCGACGTTCGATCAGCGCGATCGTGGCGGCCTCCGTTCTGGTGAACGTCGGCATGTGGCTCAAGCGATACCTGATCATCGTGCCGACTCTGCAGACGCCGTTCATCCCGGCTGAGGCGGCGGGGATCACACCGTGGTACTTCCCGAGTCTGGTCGAGTGGGCGATCACCGCTGGCGCGTTCGCCGCGTTCCTGCTCCTCTTCACACTCTTCTCCCGACTATTCCCGATTCTCTCGATCTGGGAGACGGCCGAGGACGTGGCCGAGGCGACGGTGCGCGACGTGGGAGTTCCGGCAGCGGCGCGTCCGCAGCCGGCATCGGCGACGCTATCGGCGGCGCTATCGGTCCTGCTGATCGTCGGGGGCCTCACCATGTTGGCACCGGCCATACCCGCGAACTCGGCCTGGGCGCAGGAGGTTGCGCGGGTCGAACTACGCAGAGCTTCGGAAGGGGCCGAGGACATGCTGGTTGCCTCGGTGACCGTAGGTGGACTTCCCGCGCCGGGCGTCGCCGTCGGCTTCTTCGCGTACCGGCATCTCGGACTCTTGTCGCTCGGCGAGGACGCGACTCTTGACGACGGGACGGCGGCGATCGCGTTCCCGCGCGCGCTCCCGGGAGATCTCCGCGGCGACGTGCGCTTTCGCGTCACCGTTCTGTCACCCGACTCTCTTGCCGGGGCCACCACAGAAGCCGTGATGTCTGGCGGGGTTCCGACTCGGCGGGACGTCGGTGAGTCCCCGCGCGCGCTCTGGTCCACGCGGTCGCCAA
Source organism: Gemmatimonadota bacterium (assembly GCA_031390205.1). Lineage (GTDB taxonomy): Bacteria > Gemmatimonadota > Gemmatimonadetes > Gemmatimonadales > Gemmatimonadaceae > UBA4720. The sequence goes on along the minus strand of JANMTG010000192.1, from coordinate 5,738 downwards.
CGGGACTGCTGGTGGGGATCAGCGTGCTCCTCCTCTGTGTGTGGAGCACCTACGCATTCACTGTTTGGCAGCTCCTGAAGCTGCGCGGTCTGGCAAAGGAGGCTTCATAGCATGTCACGGTTCTATCGGAACGATGTCTACCGTCGTTTGGCGGGTGTGGCAGTCTGGCTCGCGACGGTCTCGCTAACGCTCGCCGTTGCCATAGTGGCCAGCGCGGGGGCGCCGAGCGCGCTCCAGGCCCAGGGGAAGGGCGAGTGGGTGGTCCCCGAACGGCGGGCGAGACGACCCAACCCCGTTCCCACGCACGCTGCCGCGGTGACCCGCGGCCGTGAGGTCTACAGGCGCGAATGCAGGTCGTGCCACGGGATGACGGGTCTCGGTGATGGTCCCAAAGCGGCCGAGCTGGATTCCAAGGTTCTCGACATCACGTCCGCAAAAGTTCAGGGGCAGACAGATGGCGCGCTTTTCTGGAAGATCACCGAGGGACGGGGGGACATGCCCAGCACAAAGACGGCGTTGAGCGACGAGGAGCGGTGGATAGTTGTCCACTACCTCCGCTCACTCGCGAAGAAACCATCAGCCGGAGCGGAGAAAGGCGGCCGGTAAAAGCCAGGAGCTAATATGACGGCACAAATGAGGGGTCACAGTTTTATCGTCATCGTTGCGATGTCGGCGCTACTAACGACCGTGGCGTCGGCGCAGGACACAACCGAAGCCGGACGAATACGAGCGGAGATTGCGGCGCTCAGAGACAAGCTTGAAGCGAGTCAGGAGGAGTTCGACTCGAGCCTTGCCGCCCTGAACGACTCCATGCGCGTAGGCAGGCCCGGCACGACGCGGTTCCTTCTCTCGGGCTACGCTGTGGGCGCATACCGCGCGGTCAGGAACGGACCATCCGTCTTCACGACCGAGGTCTCACCCATTCTGCTCTGGCAGCTGAACGAGCGGATCCTGTTCGCCGCCGAACCCGAGTTCGAGGCGGGGGAAGAGCTGGAGATAGAATTGGAGTACGCGCATGTGTCGGTCCTCGCCGCCGACTTCCTCAGTCTTGGGATCGGAAAGTTCATAACCCCGTTCACTGTCTTTAACGAGCGGCTACATCCAGCGTGGATCAACAAGCTCCCCGACGCGCCGCTCCCCTTCGGGCACGGTGGTATTGCGCCGGGTTCGAGCGTTGGCGCGTACGCGCGTGGCGGCATCGCGGCCGGCATCATGGCGCGTCTAAGCTACGCCGTCTACGCAGTCAACGCTCCGAAGCTGATGGATGAAGGTATGGAGGCGGGCGAGGTGGAGCCCGCGGATGCAAGCGAGCAACGGGCGTTCGGCGGCCGTGTCGGACTATTTCTGATGCCATCGGGGGTCGAGCTCGGCTACTCCTTCCAGACATCCGAGGTGGTGAAGGTACAAGGCGTGGACCTCACTCTGTCGAGACAGTCCGCAGCGTTGGGCGGGCGTGTTGATGTTCGCGTCGAGGGCGTTATGTCCGAGGCCGCCGTGGGGCCATTCCAGGGTGAAATGCCGGGCGACCCCGATCGCTTTCTCGTGAACAACCGGCGCACCGGCGGTTACGGCCAGATCGCGTATCGTCCCTCGCTCGCCGGATCCCGGGTAGTGCGTGGTCTGGAGTTCGTGGGGCGCTACGATTGGCTGAACCGCCCCGATTGGGAAGGCGGGCCGATCGGAAACGATACCAAACGGTTCACCGCAGGCATGTCATACTCACTCACACCCAGCATGGCGGTGAAGCTGGCGATCCAGCGCGCTGGCAATACGATGGCGGATGATACCAGGTCGGTGGTCTTTCAGGTGGCAACAGGCTTCTAACCAGGAGGTTGTATGAGATTCACGATGCATCTGACGCGGAGCATCTGCGTTGCGGGGGGAGCGCTCGCGCTCGTCGCATGCGGAACGCAGCGTCCACAAGCCGGCACGCTGGCCGCGAGCGCGGAGTCACGCGAGCCTGTCGTGACGACCACTCTCGGCCGCGCGGAGCTCTGGGAGATGAACTGCGCACGCTGCCACAATCTTCGCCCGAGAGCTGAGTATAGCCCCGCGCAATGGGCCGTCGTAATAAACCATATGCGCATGGTGGCTGACTTGCCCGGAAAGGATTACCGCGCGTTGCTGGAGTATCTGGCGGACCGCCAGCCCGCGCCCGCGCCCGCGCGTCCCCCAGGGGGGAGCAGCGGGGGCGGTTTGCGATAGCAGCACCACGTACCCGAACTTTTCGGAGGTTTCATGTCTCGCATTCCACTCGCGCTCGGCGCGCTGGCGGCGACTCTCACCCTCGGCGCGTGCGTGAAGAGCCCTTCAGCCCCCGCTGATCCGAACGCGATTCGTCCGGCGGTGCTGCGCATTGTGCCGGCCAGCGCGAGCACCGGCGTCGACCCCACGAAGCCCGTGACGATCACCTTCAGCTATCCGATGATGACGGGAATGGAGATGCTCGTCGTCCTGCACGAAGGAACAGTGACCGGTCCGCAGGTCGCCGGCAGCATGATGAACGGCCAGTGGGGACCCGGCATGATGGGGACCGGCTGGCGGGCGAGCGACGGCACGTTCGGCATGTTCTTCACGTTCACCACCGCATGATGGCGAACGGGCCGAAGTATCCCCCGGCGACAGTTGCGTCGCCGGGGGCGACGGTGCGGAGCCCGCTACTGCGACCGCTCTTGCGTCGCGGATGCGTTGTCGCGGCCGTGGTCGGCCCTCACCGCCGACAGCGTGCGTGTCCTCTTGCCCCCGCATCGGCGGAGTGTCGAGGCGATGCTTGCCCGCTGCGCCGCCGACTCTACAGGCCGCACACATGAGGCGACACATGCCGAGCGCACGGCGATCGCTGCACGCCGGGCCGCTTCGGGATGAGGGACGGCGCGATCAGGTCGCAGGTGTAACCCCACTCCTCTATCGCGCGGTGCAACACGTAGCCGGCGCCGCTCGCTTCGTAGCCACGCGCGGACATCCCCGTCCCGAGCGAGGCGATCGAGGAATCGCTTGAGCTTCGGGAGATCATTTCGGCAAGCGGTCGAGGCGTGTCGGAATCTTGGCGTCGCCGGGAAGCACCGCGATGATGATGGACTCCTTGTGGACGTCCATGCCGAGATAGATCATTCGGCGAGCAAGAACGACTTCGGCAGCCGATGACATGGGCTGGTCTCCATCTGGTGCGACAGTACGACCGTCGCAGGTGGCTCTGGCAACTCCGGTCACACGCGAGGAGCTAATCCACGTGAGAACCGAAGGCCAGCCCAGTCATATTTTCTAGAATGTGTTCCTCGCCGGCGGCGGCAGCGTGGGATGCCGTTGTCCCAGGCGGCTGACCAGCTCGTTGAAGGCGGACAGAAACGTTGTGATGTTCGTCGCGCTGTCCCACAGGATCACATTCCAGATCGCAGTCAATCGCGTGCTCGCCGAGGTCAAGAGACTTTGCGCGCTTCAAGCGAAGGGAAAGGGCTGACGCTGACAGTCACGCCATGCGAGCGCGAGCTTCTCGTGGCTGCTGACTCAGAGAGATTTCAGCAGATCCTGCTCAATCTCATCACGAACGCGATCAAATTCACTACTACAGGCGGCAGCATCGGGGTCACGTGCGATGGCGATGCCAGCATGGTGCGAGTTCGCGTGAAGGACACGGGCGTTGGCGTTCGTCTGCTCGAGTCGGTTCCACCTTCACGCTGACACTTCCGATTACGTCGGAGACTTCGCTACCGCCCTCGATTGAAACGTCGGCTCTCGCGATCGATGATTCGCCCTTCAGGCCGGCGCTCGCTTCCTAGGAGTTTCGGCTGGCCAACTCCGCCGCAACTCACGCCATTTTTGCTAGCAGATTAAGATGGTGTCCGTTGCGGTGTCCATTCATCATGCTCAGGATGTTCGGGGAAGTCCGCGAAATGTTCGTAAATGCGCGAAAAGCTGAGGATTTGTCGTATCGCCCGTCGCGATTTGCCTATTGCGGTTTTCCCCTCCCATGGTGCCCATCGCTGAGCCATTAGGGCTAACCCGGGGCGCCCATGTGATCTGCCAGATTCGCCGACCGGAGAGCATCGGGGACTGTCAACTTATTTCCGGACCTCTAAATTGGGCTACTGTCAGTACGCACCCACTGGGTAGCCCGTGAGAAGGAATCGCGTCGTACCCGGCTTGCCGATGCGAATGGAGTCGTTCAGGGCGGCAAGGCTCGAGTCGAACTCGTCCTGGCTGGCTTCGAGCTCGGCCCGAAGCGCGGCAACCTCCGCTCTCAACCGCCCGGTTTCGGTTTCACCGTGAGCGTGCGGATATAGTGAACCACCATCCAACGCTGTTCGTCGCTCAACGCCGTCTTTGTGTTGGGCATGTCACCCCGCCCCTCGGTGATCTTCCAGAAGAGCGCCCCATCCGTCTGCGCCTGTGTCCGCGCTACCGTAAGATCGGGGACCTTGCTATCCAACTCCGCGGCCTTGGGGCCGTCGCCACGACCCGTCATGCCATGGCACGACCTGCACTCCTGCCGGTACACCTCACGGCCGCGGGTTATGGCGGGAGCGCCCGCGGGAACAGGGTTAGGTCGTCTCGCGCGCCGTTCGGGCACCACCCACTCCTTCCCCTGCTGGGAACGAGACGGCGCCTCGCCGGCGACCACGATGACATGCGGCACCGGCGCGCCGGGTGCGACCTTCTGCGCGCCGGCCGGCAGCGCGATGGGGAGGCCACCTGGTAGGTCCTTGCCCGTGGCGGCACCGATTGCCGTGTCACGCCTGGTATTCTTCTCGACGACGGTGACAGGCTCCCTGGCCGGGGCCGAAGAGGCGGATGAGGTACTGGATGCACGTCCCGTCGAAACACTCGATCGCGAAGACGTGCTTCGGCGAGCAACGGAAGTCCTGCGGACAGGGCCGGCCGCGCCGAGGGCAGGGGCGCTCTCGATTCTCTCGTATGGGGCGACCGTGTCCACAAAGGCCGAGGAACGGCCCGCCAGGCTTGAATCCTGGGCCAGGGTCGCGGCCACGGCTTTGTCAGGCGCCTCCCGGGACGAACAGGCGGTAACAGACGCCAGAAGAAGTGGAAGGAAAATACGTCGCATTCAAGCCTCTTTTAGTGTGACCAGGGAAACCCATGTGCCCTGATTGTCTTTCTCGCCGATTCCCCTTACATAAAGAGCACCCATCATGCCAGGGAAGAGCCGGTACGGGCCCGTCAGGTCTCCACCACAAGGGCCGGATCCGAGCCCGCCGTAATAGCCTTTACCACAGGCTCCAATAGAACACCCGCGCCGGCGAGGCGGGATAGGTGCGCTTGATGACGAAAGTGGCGTGATGCGTGGATCGTTCGCTCATTATTTTCTCCGTTGGTTTGGTTTGTCATTTTGCTCCGCGAGGTAGTCGCCAAGCCGATCGAGGCGCCTCTCCCAGTTGGCCCGCCGCCGTCGAGTGACGCCGGAACGCGGAGCGGGAGAGCCATTTGAGCAAACACTCGAAGCGGGCTAGGGACGCCGACGAAGGCATCGCTCCGCAAGTACGACAAGATTCGGAACTTCACCGATCCCGAGTTCTTCAAGACCCACAAGGACGCCAAGCTGCTCGAGGCCGTCGAGAAGGGGAAGGGCCGCGACATGAAGGGCTTCGCCGACAAGCTGAGCAAGGAAGAAATGAAAGCTGTGGTGGAGTACATCCACACGCTCGAGAAGAAATGATGCGCGTTGCAGCGTACGGGATTGCCTGACGAATGGGGCTCGATTCCCCGACTGTGAGCCGCGGTGCAGG